>CAZLXG010000031.1:0-26368 GCA_964563585.1 uncultured Flavobacteriaceae bacterium
CTTCAAAATTATTCATTTAATAAATCGTTAACAAAATCTTCAAACTCTTTTTTAAACACAACAAATTCATTACCAGTTGCTGGACCATTAAAACCAGTATGTATTTTTCTTACTATACCCTTTTTGTCAATAAAAATAGTAGTTGGGTAAGATAACACATGGTTTAACATAGGTAATTTTTCTTGTGCTTTCACTTTACTAGTCGAACCAATTTGAGCTAATAAAATAGGGTATTCTATACCAACACGTTCTTGCAATCGCTTAATATTATTAAAAGCCGCTTCTTCAGTTTTTACATACTCGAAAGCTAAACCAATAATTTCTATATCATCATTTTTATGAGTATTATAAAACTCAGTATAATATTTACTTTCATCCAAACAATTTGGACACCAAGTGCCTAAAAGCTGAATTAAAACCACTTTATCTTTAAAACGTTCATCATCTAAAGACACCATATCACCATTAGCATCTGGAAACGAAAATGACATTTTTCTATAACCTTCTTTTAAATACGTTAATGTATTAGCATCAGGTAATTCATAGGTTTCGTTTCGCTTTGCGATAAAAGGTTCTTCCCAATGGTTTCCTGAAAAATAGGTGCCATACATGGTGCTATCGGTTACTACGGCATTAAACAAAAACGCATGAGCGCCATCAAACGTAGATAATTGTAATTGATTTCCGTTTAAAACACCTTCTAAATATCTGTAATCGCCAGTGGCTGTTCTAAAAGTACCCGTTACATGATTACCTTCTTGCTTAAAAATGCCTTTTGCAATGTATTTGTCTGCTGCAATATCTGGACTAAAAACGGTTTCCCAATTACCAGAAATAATATGTTCTGCTTTGTCTGTTACATCAAACCTAGTAGCGTTTTTTTCTGCTTTAAAGGGCACTACTCTATCTAAATTAGCTTTTACAAAACTTCCGTTTAAAACATCGTTTTCAATTTTAGCAACTATAAAACCTTCAAAAACTGGTGTTTTTATATAAACCGAATCGTTTTTGTATTCAATTTCATCAACTTCAATAACTTCTTCAGCATTAAAAATTTTCAATTCAGTTTCTGAAATTACTTCAAAATTAAATGGTAATTCTTGCTTACTACTTACTTTTAAAGACGCTCTATAAACACCAGGTTCGAGTTTATTTACAGGCTTTTCATGCTTACAGGAACAAAAAACAAAAACTAATAAAACGATAATAATATACTTCATAACTACAATATTGAATATGATTATTCGAAATAACAACAAAATACTTACAAATTGAAAAATACGTTCACAAAATAAAGCGCATTGTTTGAATGCTAGCTTCAATATTTTATCTTTACGCACTTAATAGTATTTCATTTATGAAGATTTCTTACAATTGGTTAAAACAATTTTTAAAGATTGATTGGACACCAGAACAAACTAGCGAATTATTAACAGATTTAGGTCTTGAGGTTGAAGGTGTAGAAGCATACCAATCGGTTAAAGGCGGTTTAGAAGGTATTATTGTTGGCGAGGTTTTAACTTGTATTAAACACCCAAATGCAGATAAATTAAAGTTAACCACAGTTAATATTGGTGGCGAATCGCCATTGCAAATTGTTTGTGGCGCACCAAATGTTGCTGCTGGTCAAAAAGTACCAGTTGCTACTATTGGCACGACGCTTTATACTGAAGAAGGCGAATCTTGGACGATTAAAAAAGGTAAGATTCGTGGTGAAGAAAGCTTTGGAATGATTTGCGCCGAAGATGAATTAGGTTTAGGAAAATCACATGATGGTATTTTAGTTTTGGATGAAACCATTAAGATTGGAACTCCTGTTGCTGATATTTTTGATATTGAAAACGACCAAATTTTTGAAATTGGATTAACTCCAAATCGTGCTGATGCGATGAGTCATTTAGGAACTGCTCGCGATTTAAAAGCAGGATTGGTGCAAAAAGATGTAATTCTAGAACTTATTACACCATCGGTTAGTGCGTTTCATATTGAAAATAGAACGTTAAAGATTGATATAGACGTAAAAAACAAAGATTTAGCGCCTCGTTATTGCGGTGTTACTATTTCTGGTTTAAAAGTAAAAGAATCACCTACTTGGTTGCAACACCGTTTAAAAGCTATTGGTTTAAGCCCAATAAACAATATTGTTGATGCTACAAATTATGTGCTACACGAGTTAGGACAACCATTACATGCCTTTGATGCTGTAAAAATTTCTGGTAATAAAATTGAAGTTAAAACTTTAAAGGCAGGCACAAAATTCATCACTTTAGATGGTGTTGAACGTGAATTGCATGAAGATGATTTAATGATTTGTGATGCTGAAAAACCAATGTGTATTGCTGGTGTTTTTGGCGGTATAAATTCTGGTGTTACGGAAGCTACAACAAGCATCTTTTTAGAAAGTGCTTATTTTAATCCTGTAAGTATTAGAAAAACTGCTAAACGTCATAACTTAAATACGGATGCTTCTTTTAGGTTTGAGCGTGGTATTGACCCAAATATTACAGAATATGCGTTAAAACGTGCTGTATTATTAATACAAGAGATTGCTGGTGGAGATATTACTAGTGACCTTATTGATGTGTATCCAAATAAAATTGAAGATTTTCAAGTACGTTTAAGCTTTGAAAATGCTAAGAAATTAATCGGTGAAGAAATACCGAAAGAAATTATTAAACGTATTCTAACATCGTTAGATATTAAAGTCAATAATGTAACTGAAGCTGGTTTAGGCTTAACGGTTCCTGCATACAGAAATGATGTGCAACGTGAAGCAGATGTTATTGAAGAAATATTGCGTGTTTACGGATATAACAATATTAAAACTACCGAAAAATTAAACGCTTCGATTTCTAGTACATCACGATTTGAAGACCATAAAATTCAAGATATTGTTGGCAATCAATTAGCAGCACAAGGTTATTTTGAAATACTTTCAAATTCTTTAACCACACCAAGTTACATTGCTTTAAGCGAACAATTAAAAGAAGAACATAATATTACAATGTTGAATCCTTTAAGTAACGATTTGTCGGTTTTAAGACAATCATTATTATTTTCAGGATTGGAAGCTTTATCATATAATATCAATAGAAAACGTCAAGATTTAAAATTGTTTGAATTTGGTAAAACATACCATGATTATACAAATGAAAGAGCCGAAAATAAACATTTAACACTTTTTGCTACAGGTAATTCAACTCAAGAAAGTTGGCATGCACCGAGTAAGAAAAGTGATTTCTTCTTTTTAAAAGGAAGTATTATCGCTACACTTGAACGTTTAGGGGTTTCTAGATATAACGAATCACCAATTAAAAACGATTTATTTAGCGAAGGTTTAGCATTTAGTCTTGGTAAAACAAAACTTGTAGATTTTGGTTTAGTAAAGAAATCGATATTAAAACATTTTGATATTTCTCAGGATGTGTTATTTGCAGATTTTAATTGGGATGCTATTTTAGATATTGTAAAACGAAATAAAATTACTTTTAAAGATATTCCGAAATACCCAGAAGTACGTCGCGATTTTGCTTTATTGCTGGATAACGAGGTTACATTTGAATCTATTTACAAAATAGCAAAACAAAGTGAAAAGCAATTACTTAAAAAAGTAAATCTTTTTGATGTTTATCAGGGTGAAAATTTACCAAAAGGAAAGAAAAGCTATGCGGTTAGTTTTACATTACAAGATGAACACAAAACACTTACTGATAAGCAGATAGATAAAATAATGAGCGAATTACAGCAAAATTTTGAACAACAATTGGGCGCTGAATTACGCTAATTTATGATATTTCGAAAAGCTTTATTTCTGGTTCCTATTTTACTATTCACTTTAAATTTAAGTGCATAAAAAATAAAAATACCAAATGATTCAGCTTCTATAGGCAAATTAGCTATTTATGATGCGAAACAAATGTTTTTAGGTTTTTAAGCATTCTTTTACCAAACCTTTACATTGGAAAGGAACAGACTTTAAAACACTTATACAAAGTATTAGCAAAACCATTTTTGGCAGAGCAAGATAGGACATGGCTTAGAAAGTAATGAGTTTCGGTTTTGGTCTAATGAACCTAAATTTTACTCCTTTCCTTCTGTCTTATTTCATTCGACATGACTAAAGTTATTTTTAAATTTCGTATCTTATAAAAGAACTCTTAAATCTAAATGTTATGTCTGATTCAAATTATATAAAAATATTCACCGGAAACTTTCTTATCGCACAACGTATTGTAACTGCACTTAATGAAATTGGTGTTATTGCAGTAGTAAAAGATTTAACAGATTCTGGACTTATATCAGTTTTTGGTTCTTCTAATTCTGCCCTTCAGGAAATTTCTATACATAAAGACGAACTAGATAAATCTGTAGGAATTGTTGAAAGTATTTCTTCTCAATTACAATAGTAATATCATTGTGTGATTTGAAAAAAATCGCGATAATCTGTTTGTTTATTAATTGAAATTATAGTTTTAGTTCCTTTTTATAAGATTACCACGTCGCTATCACTCCTCGTAATAACGAGTTGGTTTAAGCTGAATACATTTTATTACGCATTTCTTTAATCTTAGGATTTTGCATATATTCATCAAACGTTGTGTATCTATCAATAATTCCGTTTGGTGTTAGCTCTACTACTCTATTAGCTACTGTTTGCGCAAACTCATGATCATGTGTTGTAAACAATATTGTGCCTTTAAAGTTTTTAAGCGAATTATTAAAAGCTGTAATACTCTCCAAATCTAAGTGGTTGGTTGGCTCATCTAATTGTAACACATTAGCTCTTGTCATCATCATTCTACTTAACATACAGCGTACTTTTTCGCCTCCAGATACTACGGTAGATTTTTTAAATGCTTCTTCTCCACTAAAAATCATTTTTCCTAAGAAACCACGAATATTTACTTCTTCACGTTCTTCTTCTGTTTGTGCCCATTGACGTAACCAATCTATCAACGTTAAATCGTTATTAAAAAAATCACTATTATCTAATGGCAAATACGATTGTGTTGTTGTAACACCCCAAGCAAACTTACCAGAATCAGCTTTTTCTTTATTGTTTAATATTTGATAAAATGCCGTTGTTGCTCTAGAATCTTTCGAAAAAACAACTACTTTATCACCTTTATTTAAGTTTAAATTGATGTTTTTAAACAAAACATCTCCATCATCAGTTGATGCTGATAATTTATCAACGTTCAAAATTTGGTCGCCCGCTTCTCTATCGCGTTCAAAAATAATAGCTGGATAACGACGACTTGTTCGTCTAATGTCAGCAATATTTAATTTATCAATCATTTTCTTTCTACTCGTAGCTTGCTTACTCTTAGCCATATTAGCAGAAAAACGACGTATAAATTCTTCTAATTCTTTTTTCTTCTCTTCAGCCTTTTTGTTTTGTTGCGCATGTTGTCTCGCTGCTAATTGGGACGATTCGTACCAAAATGTATAGTTACCAGAGAAATGATTAATCTTACCAAAATCAATATCAGAAATATGTGTACAAACCGCATCTAGAAAGTGTCTATCGTGCGAAACTACAATAACACAATTATCATAATTTGCTAAGAAGTTTTCTAACCAAGAAATTGTTTCGTAATCTAAATCGTTAGTAGGCTCATCCATAATTAACACGTCTGGGCTACCAAAAAGTGCTTGTGCTAATAACACACGTACTTTTTGTTTTCCATCCAAATCTGCCATCAATGTGTAATGAAACTCTTCTTTAATACCTAAATTAGACAACATTGCCGCAGCATTACTATCGGCATTCCATCCATCCATTTCTTCAAACTGAACTTGAAGCTCTCCTATTTTATCTGCATTTTCATCTGTATAATCGGCATAAAGTGCATCAATTTCAGTTTTAATTTTATACAATGGTTTGTTTCCCATCAAAATCGTTTCTAAAACTGTATGTTCATCATATAAATTATGATTTTGCTCAAGCACAGACATACGCTTACCTGCTTCTAACGAAACATGACCTGATGTTGGATCTTGTTTTCCTGAAATAATTTTTAGAAAAGTAGATTTCCCAGAACCATTTGCTCCTATAATTCCGTAGCAATTCCCGTTATTAAAAGTGGTGCTTACTTCATCAAAAAGCACTCGTTTACCGAATTGTACTGAAAGGTTTGAAACTGATAACATAGTAATTATTTATTTTGCGCAAAAGTAGAAAATTCAAACCGTAAGACGAAACATCAATCACTTATTTTATTACCTATTCATTTATTCAAAAACTGTGTAAACTCAATATTTAACAACGCATTAACATCACATTATAAATACAAGCTATATTTTTGCATTACTAAGATTAAACTGAAGGGGGTTTTATGAAATTTTATTTTTGGATATTAATTGTAGCAATTACAGCGACTAGTTGTAAAAATGATACAGACCAAACTGAAGGTGATTATGCTTTTTTAGGTGGCGAAATTATTAACGCTAACAATAACTTTGTTGTTATATCGAAATCGAAATGTATTTTAGATACCATAATACTTGATGGTAAAAGCCGATTTGTTTACAAAGTAGAAAATATGCACGCTGGCCTTTATACATTTCTTCATGGCGGCGAAATTCAAATGGTTTTATTAGAACCAAATGATAGTATAATGTTTAGACTTAATACTTTAGATTTTGACGAATCGCTAGTGTACACAGGTATTGGCGCAAAAAAAAACAACTATTTAATTAATGAATTCTTGCAAAATGAAATTGAAGAAGAAAAAATTTTTAAGTACTGCCAATTACTTCCTGATAATTACGAAAAACAAGTAGATTCTATAAAAATATATAAATTAAAAAAGTTAGAAACTTTTAAAAAAAAATATAAAACTTCAGATTTATTTAACAAAATAGCACAAGCAAATATTCATTATAATTATTATTTTAATAAAGAAATTTATCCGTTTGTGCATTACGGTAAAAATAAAAGTAAAATATTAGAATCGCTTCCAGAGAACTTCTATAGCTACAGAAAAGAGATTAATTATAATGACGATTTTCTTAAAGATTATTCTAATTACAATACTTTTTTAAGGTCGAATTTCAACAATATTGCACTTAATGTGCATTACGAACATGCAAAAGACAGTATTTTTAACAGAACAGATTTATGTTATAATTTAGATAGACTCAAACTTGTTGATAGTTTAGTAACTAATAATACTATTAAAGAAAGCTTACTTTATGGCTATACAATTGCATATTTAACCAAAAACAAGAATACTGAGGTTAATAATATTCTTTTAAAATCCTACATAGCAAAAAGTAATAACAACTCTGGTAAAGAGATGGCAACACGTATTACAAGCTCTTTAAATAATTTAGTAGCTGGTGCAACTATACCAGAAATAAAGCTAATAAATTATAAGAACAATGTATTAAATATAAATTCTATAATAAATTCTACAACGGTTATAAGTTTTTGGTCGCACACTTATTACGAGCATTTTAAAGAAAGTCATTATAAAATTAAAGAGTTAAAAGCGAAGTATCCTGAAGTTAAATTTGTGCTAATTAATATTGATACTTACGGATTAGAAGCTTCTACAAATTCGTTAAAAAGAAACTTATTTCCTTTTGCTAATGAATATCGATTTGTAAACCCAAAAGCTTCTATTGAGATGCTGGCTATTTACCCAATGACCAAAGCTTTAATTATAGATAATCGCAAAAAAATTGTAAATAACAACACTAATATTTTTGCTATTAATTTTGAAGAGCAACTTTTAGGATTGATTAATAGATAGTTTAATTAATAATTAAAGTGTAGGTTTTTGATGTGCTGTCTGTACATAAAGAATCATCAAAAACTTCATTACCAAACTCATCATAATAATATTCGTTATATGAGTCTACATCTAAAAACACTCTAAAAGTAAATCTACCAGATTCAGTTGGTGTGCCTTCAAGAATGACTTCTCTATAATCATATATTATATCTATTCCGTTAGGAATGTTGCCACTAACATCAAAATAATAATCATAGCTATTATCATTTGGCTCATTTTTAATTTCCGCAGTAATTTTATCGAAATAATAATGGTCTATAAAACCTTCATCTAATTCTACATCATGTAATTCTGGTCTTACATTAATAATGCAATCCAGAATGTTTTCGCAACTATTTAAAGTGAAAAATGCAATTAATAGTATTACTGAGATATATTGTTTCATGAGAAGAATCTTTTTTGAAACAACTAATATCAACTACTATACCAAAAAACAGATTTATAACTTATAATGATTTATTAGTAATTTCTCATATACTTTATCAGGTAAAATAAATTTCAAAACGATTGAAAATTTCTGCATAAAAGCACCAACTTTATAATGAATTTTTGGTGATTTAGTTTGAATAATTTTTAATACTGCTTCTGCAACTTCAATTGGGTCGCTACTTCTATTCACATCTTCATCAATATCATTTAAAACCGAAGCATATTTTTTCTCGTAAGGTGAGCCTTTTACAATGGGAGCATGAAAACGTCCTGCTGCAATATTGGTAGCAAAATCACCTGGTGCAACATTGGTCATTTCAATATTAAAATCTTTTAACTCCATTCTAAAAGCTTCCGTTAAAAGTTCTAACGCACCTTTACTGGCACTATAAATACCACGATAAGGCAATCCCATATAACCTGCAATAGATGTAATATTAATTATTAAACCAGAGCCTTGTTTGCGCATTTGCGGTAATACCGCTTTTATAACATTGATTGGTCCGAAAAAATTAGTTTCAAAATTTCTTTTAATTTCAATATCTGGAATTTCTTCAATAGGTCCAGTAATTCCTGCACCTGCATTATTTATAAGCACATCAAGTTTGCCTTCTTTTTCAATAACAGTTTTTACAGCTTGCTGAATTGTATTGATGTCCGAAACATCTAACGCTACTAACGAAAACTTGCTTGTTGTATAATTATCTGGATTTCTACTAGTTCCATAAACTATAAAACCTTTGTTAGTTAAATATTCACCCATAGATTTCCCTATTCCTGAAGACCCGCCTGTAATTAAAACAACTTTTGACATGATTACAAAATATTTTATGGTTTAAAAATACAATAATAAATTATGAGATTTCCTCAAAAATATGAATACAATAAACTAAAAAATCTTGATTCGCCTTAGCTTTCAAGATTTGAGTTTATTGTACAAAAAATGGCAAGCTACCTACATCACACCGCTACGACCATTTACCTTTGCTTCGTTCCCGACCTGGAGGATTTAACAGGAGCTGGTTGTGTAGGACTTGCCGTTGCAAATATACAATCTTTTAAAATTTTCACAATGATTTTTTATACTGATTTTAAATAAATATCTTGCTTCAAAATTAAAGTTAAAAATGAATACATTCAAACAGCTCACAATCATATTTATAGCCATTTTACTAGTTTCATGTGGTTCAAATTCTGGTCAGAAAAAAAATGCTTTTTCAATCAAAACAAATGCTATAAAAGGGGATATTTCTATAAGTGAAACACTTACGCTTTCATTAGAAAACAAAAAAAATCATATTATTGATTCTATTTCTTATACTTTAAATGGAAACAAAATTAATGAAACCTCAGCTTTAAAAAACGCCAAATTAGGAAAGCAAACTATTGAAGTTACGGTTTATTATGATGGAGAAAAGCAAGTGGCAACGTCTAATATTACTATTTTAAATAACGAAGTACCAAAAATATACACCTTTAAAATTTTAAATGAATATCCTCACGATATTACGTCGTACACACAAGGTATTGAGTTTTTAAATGATAATTTATACGAAAGTACAGGTCAATACAAAGAATCTAAACTTAGACATGTTGATTATAAAACGGGTGAAATTATTAAAAATATTGACTTAGCTAATGAGTATTTTGGAGAAGGTCTTACTATTTTAAATGATAAAATATATCAACTTACATGGCAAAAAGGAACCGGTTTTGTTTATGATGTTAACACGTTTGATAAACTAAGCAGTTTTAAATATGGCAATAGTAAAGAAGGTTGGGGATTGTGTAATAACACTTCTACAATTTATAAAAGCGATGGTACAGAGAAAATTTGGAGTTTAAATACTGAAACATTAATAGAAGAAGATTTTATACAAGTATATACTAATAAAGGAAAAATTGGACGCATAAATGAATTAGAATGGGTGAATGGACAAATTTATGCTAACATTTATCAAAAAAATGGAGTTGCTATTATTAATCCAAAAAACGGAGCTGTTATTGGTGTTATAGATTTTACTTCATTAAAGAAAAAAGTAACCCAACATGATGGTTTAGATGTGTTAAATGGAATTGCCTACAACCAAATTACAAAAACTATTTTTGTGACTGGGAAACGTTGGGATAAATTATTTGAAGTTGAAATTATTGAAAAGTAGCCTTCATTCCTATTTTTAGGAATATAAAGTTTTATAACCAACCAAAATTAAAAGCAAAATGAGTAATTCGTATAAAGTACCTGTGGTTTCAAAAAAATGTTGATACCATTTATTTTAGTAACCTCATTATTTGCTTTATAGGGGATTTTCCAAGCTGTTACCTACCTCATGGTGTAAGCCTAATTAGAACTTTCAAATTTAGCACAAGCTTTTAGAATGTGTATAAAAAGACTCTCAACTATAGCAACAGTTATTTTAAGTATTCTTTTTGAATGTTGATAGAACTTGTAATTGTAAAAGCGATATGAGTTGATAAACAGAGAAACTATAACTGCTATCAATAAAATAGTCGATTGTTTGATTTTATATTCCTTTATTATTACCTAAGAAAGTAAAGATTTATAATAACAAGGATATCACTATTTATGCACTGCACTCTGCGTACATGGACAATTACTTATCGCTTGCAAAAAGTCTAATCCAATAGTTACTACATGTGTTCCAGAATTATAAGCTGCTAAATCGTTAGTTGTTACTTGATATGCATACCCAAAATAGAAAATAGATTTCTTGAAACCTACCATTGGTCCAATATTTAAAGGTTTAAGTAATTGATCGTTAAGAAAACGATATGAAATACCTGCCCAAAAATAATCTTCATTCCTATTATATTTTCTAAACTTAAAATTGATATCGGTAGCAGAACGCTTATCACTTGTAAACATTTGATAAAAAATAGATGGTTCAAATTCTAATCCACTTTTTTTAGGACCTCTAAACGTAAATCCAGAATACACTTGATAGTTTAATAATAAATTTGGTTCTAGTTTTCTAAGTGAACCATCAAAATCTTTATCTAACATATTGTTGGCATTAAAACTTAAAAAGAACCCTTTATATCTGTATAATGCACTAACATCAAAGTTATGATTAGTTGTTAATCTATCATCTGTAACAAATGGGTCAATTATTGGATTTTCATAATCCGTAGTAAAGTTATCGATGTTAATTCTGAAGCTATTTAAATTGTACGAAATACCCAAAGACAAATATTGTTTTGAATAATAATCTAAAATTAAATGATGTGCAAAAGTAAATTTAGCACCTTTTTGAATCGTATTTCCGTTACTGTCATTATAAAAAGACACGCCTATACCTGAACGGTCTGCTATTCTAAAATCTGCATAAATAGATTGATTGTCTGGTGCGCCTTTTATGCCTACCCATTGTGTAAGCGCATTAGCTCTAAGTTGTAAATTATCTCCAATTCCTGCATATGCTGGCGAGATTACAAAATTATTATCTGCCAAGTACTGGGTAAATACGGGCAAATTAAACTCTTGACTATAGCCTTTCGCCATAGTCATAAGTAGTAGGTATATAATTAATTTTCGCATCTTATTTTTATTTTATATCCGTTATCTGTAAAGTGTAAAGTGCCCTACAAATTCACGTCTATCTATATTATCATTAAGTTTTACAACATACCAGTAATCTCCAGTAGGAAGTTCTTTTCCTTTATATTTTCCATCCCATTTCTGCCCTATATTTAAGGTGGCTATTTTACGTCCATATCTATCGAAAATATCGAACGTTAAATCGTTATATTGTGTAGCACAACCTGGACCCCATTCATCTAGAACACCATCATCATTTGGTGTGAAGTAATTTGGAATACACACATCTATATATTCAAAATACATGGTGGCCATAGCAATACAACCATTAACATCTGTTACTGTTACAGTATAATCACCAGAAGCATAAATAATAAAAGTGTTTGAGCTTCCAAAAGACCCATCGTCTAAAGCATATTCATAAGGTTCTGATCCACCTGAAGCAATTGCTACAATTTCATTTAATCCACCATTTTCTAATGCAAGTTGTAATGGATCAAAATCTGTAATGTCGAAAAGTAACGTTCTTTGAATACAACCATTTGTATGTCTTACATCAATAAAATGACCTATTCCTGCTGGTACATTTATAAACTCATTACTAACTTGATAAGGAGCTCCATTTAACGAATAATCTAAATCTGCAAGATTGGTTATACTAGCATCAACAGTTACTGTAACTATATTACTAGATGCATTATTAACACAACCATATTCAATAACAACTTCAGGGTTAATAAGTACAGATTCTGGGAATGTTATATTCCATTCTGTTGGACAACCCAAATCATCAAGCACATAAACAATATGATCTCCACCGTCTAAACTAGTAAAATCAAATATTGTTTGAGTTGCTGTACCTATTGTATAGGTTCCATTTATATCATCTAAACTCACACTATATGGCATATTTCCACCAGAAAGTTCAATACTAAACTCACCATCTAAATCACCACTACATATTTCTGGTAATATTGAATTAGAAACAATAGTAAGTATTACTGGAATGGCATCATCAATAGTAAAATCGAAAAGAATAAAACAACCTAATTCATCTTGTGCAATAGCCTGATAATTACCTGGTGCTAAATCTTCAAACGTTGATGTTTCAAAAAATTGATCTAAACGTGGTGAAATAGCATATTTAATAATTCCTGTTCCGCCTGAAGCAGTAATCTCTAACATACCATTATTTACACCTGGACATGATATATTTGAAGGGTTAAAATTAGCTATTAAAGGTAATGTAGGTTCTGTAATAGGAATTTGTGCACTTGTTTCTAAACAATCCCCACTTTCTACCTCAACTTGATATATTCCTACAGGTAAATCTGTAAAAACTCCTGGAGTAATTTGAATTGGTGCTGGAGTAATATCTGTTCCAGATGCATCTTGCAATGTATAGACATAACTACCTAAACCACCTTTTGCAATTGCTACAATTACACCTGTAGTATCTCCATTACAGTTAATCGTAGCATTAGTCGAATCTAATTTCACTTCTAATGTTGGTAATGGGTCAATAGTAATTTCATTTGAAATATTAGACGAACAACCATTAGCATCTCTTACGTAATACGTATATGTTCCATCTGCAACTGAGAACGTTACCGAAGTTGCAAACGAACCTAATATTGTTGTAAATGTAGCCGTTTCGCTATATTCATAAGTTCCTGTTCCTCCAGTAGCACTTAATGTAAGTGTTGTACTTGTTGTACAGGTTTGTGATGTTTCTTTTACTAAAGTAGCTTGTATTTCAGTTGGTTCATCAATAACAATATCTACTGAAGTAAATTCACAATTATATCCGTCGGCAACTACAAGGTTATACGTTCCTGCACCTAAATCACCAAATACTGGAGATGTTTGAGGTCCAGATGAACTCACTGTTGGAGCAGTCATATTTAAAATATATGAATAATTACCTCCTTGTCCACCAGTTACTAAACTTGCTGTTATAGTAGCGTTCGTATCGCCATAACAAGATAATAACGATGTACTTGCTGTTATTGTCGCATCAATAGGTGTTGGTAAATCTAGTGTTACATTATCTGAAACTATACATCCACCAGCATCACGTACATTAACTGTATATGAACCTGCTGATAAACCTGTAAACGTACCATTTGATGAATAAGCAACTGTTGCTGTTCCTGTTAATTCATATTCTAATATTCCCCAACCACCACTAGAAATTGCTGTAATCGTTCCTTTGTCGTCATCACAAGTTACATTTGATGTTTCTGTAGCTACTACTGTTAATGCATCTATTGGTGACGCAATTATCACACTAGTTGTTGTAGAACAAAACGGACTAGCAGTTTCAGTCATTACAACTGTATAAGTACCTGCTAACATGCCTGTAACTATTTCTGGGTTTGTTAATGTATTTGCAGCAACAACACCTAAAACAGATGTTGAAGAACTATCAAATACTTCATATGTATAAGCTCCTGAATAACCACTAACATTCATTTCAAATGAACCGTTATTATCTCCAAAACATGTTACTGGCGTTGGTGATGTTGTAACTGTAGGCGTTATTGCCGATGATAAAACTATAGTCACATCTTCAGAACATAACGTTGTTGTATCTGTTATTGTAACCGTATAAGTTCCTGATGGCACACCAGAAAACACATTACTTGTTAAACTAATTGATACTGGATTTGGACTTATTGTATATGAATAAGTTCCTGTTCCGCCAGAACCTGTTACAGTAATTTCTCCATCATCATCATTACATGTTGGTAATGCTGTTACAGATGGAATAATTCCTATCGGAGCTTCTATATCTACTGATACTAAATTACCACAGCCATTAATATCTCTAACCTCAATTGTATGATTACCAGATGTTAAATTTGATATGCTAAAAGGTGCTGTATTTGTTTGAAAAATACCACCATCAATACTATACGTATATGGCGCCATTCCAACCGTTAATAATGTTACATCTATTTCAAAATTTCCTTCGGTTACTGTACATTGATTGTTTACTGAAGCAGTAATTACTGGTTCAGGGTCTTGTGGTAATACTAACGCAATTGTTGTTTTTATACAACCGTAAGCATCCATAACATGTACATAATATGTATTTGCATCAACATTAAAAGTACTCGCAGAAGCCCAAGAAGGGTCTGTATCTAAAGGTGCTGTTGCAGATGTTGTTATTTGATATAAATAAGGTGCAGTTCCATCTGTAGCAATAGCAGTTATAACTCCTGAATTCGGGTTACAATTTGCATTTTGATCTACAGTTGCTCCAATAGTTAAATCAATAGCAGATTCTGTTATATTAAAAGGAACTGTTACCACGCTACATCCTGTATTAACTCCCGATGTTTCAGTTATTAAAACAAAGTAATTTCCGAATGGTAATAATCCTAAATTGTTTATTGCTAATGAGCCAGTAGCAGGTACTAAACCAGTTCCACTAACACCTGTTGTTACTAATGATAACGAATCAAATATTTCATAAGTCACATTTGTTGCAACAGCATAAATACTGTTTATGGTAAACGATACATTCCCATCTGCACTACCAACACAGGTTATATTATTTGATGTTAACGCACTTGCTGTTAACGTTGAATTCGTTGGAATTGGCGCCGTTGCTGTTTCATAATAACTACAATCTGTAGAAACGTCATATACTATAAATGTATAAGTTACGCCTGGTATTAATCCTGTAAATGTAGCTGTTTGACTTCCAACACTATCTTCTGGAATCCAAGTTCCTCCAGGTGGTGGAGGTGGAATAAATCCTTGATAAATGCTAAAAAAGAAAGGACCAGAACTTACTAAAGTTGTTCCAATACTAACCACAACTTCTCCTCCTAGTGCACAATCTACTGTTGCTGCTATATTAATATCTAAATCACTTGGCGGTGATGCTACTAATACATCTTGAACTAATATTGAACAACCATTTGCATCAACTACATTAATTTTATATAACCCAAAATCAACAAAATCAAAAGTCGTAGATATTGTTCCTGAGGCATTTAGTTCAGTTGCAGAGTATCCATTAGTTCCTGTAACAAAATAATTATATGGAGCTGTTCCTCCTGTTACACTATCAACAATTACAGATCCTTGTGAAACTCCTGAAGGTCCACAAGTAATATCAATAGTATGATAATTTACTACAATAGGATTTGGTTCTGCTATAGTAATCGTTTCAGTATCTATACAAGATTTAGCATCGGTTAACGTAACCGTATAATTACCAGCAGGTAAACTAGACGTTTGCGTGCCATAATTTGTTCCTGTTGTATCATTAAATACATTGATAACAAAAGGCGGTGTACCAACTGCATTATTTATAACTATTTGAATTGATCCATTTGTATCGCCATTACATAAATTTGGTATAGATGTTACCGAAGTTATTTCAGGTAATGAAATAGCAGTAATAATTTGCACTCCAGATTCAACCGTACATCCGTTAGAATCTGTTATTTGAAATTGATATGTTCCATCTGTTGATGCTGTATGTATAAATGATATTCCAATAACTGAAGTTGAACTTCCATAAGCACCTCCGTTAAAAGATACAGCATACGTAAATGGTGCTGTTCCTCCAGAAACAGTTCCTGTAATTGTTCCATCTGGTGATACTGTACAGTCTAAATCTTTGGTTATAATTGTACTAACCGTCATCGGTGGTAAAGGTGCAATGGTATAAGATTCGCTATAAACACAATCATTAGCATCTCTCACCTGAAATGTATATGTGTCTGGTGCTAATCCTGTAAATATATTTGATGTTTGATATGCTGTTACAGCAGATGCTGGAGCTATAATTTGATATTCTAAAGGTGCTACTCCTCCTGTTGTCCCTGTAATTGTTACATCAGAAACCAAAGCTGGACAACTTAAAGGTGTATTACTAAAATCTAAATCTGTTGGTGGATTTAAAGGATCTATAGTAATTGGCGCAGTTAAGAATGTACAATTATTAGCATCTCTAATAGTTATAGTATAAATTCCATCTAATAATCCAGAAAATGTTAATCCTGTTTGAAAAGTTACACCATCAATACTATATGTATATGATGCTGTTCCTCCTGAAACTCCCGATACAGTAATAACACCATTAGTTAAACATGTATATGGTGTTGTTAAAGTTGCAGTACCATTAATTGCTGGTGTTGCTATAATACTAATGGTTTGCGGTGTTGTAACACATACATCTGGTCCTACTGAATATTGTACCACAACATCATAATTCCCTGCTGCTAAACCTGTAAAAATTGGTGAATTAAAAAATGTTACACCATTATCAATACTATACTCTAAAGTATTTCCGTTTGGGTTAGTTACGTTAATATTTATTTCACCTACATCACCTTCATCAAAACAAAGAATATCTATTTTTGTAATATTAAAAACTGGAGCAGGAATTGCATCTACAGTTATAGAAACATCTACTGAACAGTTATTAAAATCTACAACTGTTATATTATAAACACCCACAGTTGGTACATTAATTATTGGTGTTCCTTGAAAAACTGTTGTGCTATTTACAAAGTATGAATACGGTGGCGTTCCTCCTACTGGATAAACAGTAATTTCACCGTCTGTACATGTTAAAGGTTGCGTAAGCGCTACAGTTGCTGTTAATTCTGGTGGATTTATAATTTCAATATCGCTAGTATATACACAACCATCTTCCGTTGAAATATTTACAGTATATATTCCTGGGTTTAGGTTATCAAAAGTATAATTACTTGCCGTAATTGGACCAACACTATTTACTAATGTGGCACCATCATAAATTGAAAAGAAGTATTGTGGACGCACATCATTTGCGGCTAAATCCACACTTCCAAATTCACCAAAGCATAAAGGTTGGGTGATAATAGTTGAAACAGTAAAATCTCTTTCTCTTATTTGTACGTCTGGAACTGAAAATATACATGGATTTGGTGTAACCCCAATTTGACGAACATAAACACTATAAAGTCCTGCTGTAGTTACAGAAAACACATTACTTGTTTGATAGGTTACTCCATCAATACTGTATTCATAACCACTTGGTACTCCGCCAACAGTAATTTCGCCAGGAGTTGTACAATAGATATCTCTTGATGTAACTGTAGGTATTAATAAATTTGTATAAACATTAAAATAAAACTGATTAAAACAACCACCATCATAATTTAATGTTAATCGATATTGCCCAGCAGTATTTATTAAATAATCTAGTCCTGTGGCTACTTGATTCCAAGTACATGCGGCATCTTCGTTTGCACAATCATCATTTGCGACTGCTGTACAACTAGACTCATCTAATTTTTCCCAAATTATTGATGTTGTATCTGTAATACCTGTTTGTATAGATCTTGAATCATTTGCTCCACATAAATAAAAGTTTGGTAATTCTTTTCCATCATTTGGACAAATAACGACTTCATCTGCAAAAGGAAGCACAGGATTTGTAACACCTGCACCAAAAGTAATAACCTCAAATTGTTGATCTATTGATTGACAAGGTGCTATTGCAGTATTATGTACATAATAAGTTCCTGTAGTTATAACAGTAATAGATTGCGTAGTCCCTATTACTGGTGTTCCTGAAGGACTAGTTGACCATGAATACGAATCGTATCCATTACCAGCAGTTAATACGACACTAGCACCACAAAGTATTACTTCTTCTTCAAAAGTACAGTTAAGATCTGCTAAAAAGTTAGTAGCTCCTGGTGTTAGTAAACAACCCGTATTTGTATTAAAACTTGGGTCATCTGATATGGTAAATATTGGATTTATTGTTCCTTGATACGTTGAATAGGCTTGATTACTTATTAAATTTGAACATGCATCATTTAATAAACTACACGATGCAACTACAGCTACCATAAAACGAATTTCTGTAACAGGGTCATTTTCTTCAACTACAGAATTATCTATACTAAAAATAATTTCTCTAGTTGTTGGATTATAACTCTGAACCGTTACTCCTGATGGTAAAACACCTAAATCGGTTGGGTAATTGAAAACAACATTTATTGGAAGAATATCCCTAATAATTAGGTTTGTTGCATCATCATTTCCTGTATTTTGAAAACCTAAAGTATAATATAATTCATCGCCAAGATCAACTAATTGCCCACCAATATCGATACCAAATTCATCTTCAACAATTTTAGTAAGTACAATATTTGGTGCTATAATTTCTATAGCAAAAGCACTGAAATAGTAGTAATATATATCTAATGAACTACCTAAACTAATAGTTGCAGAAGTTGCTCCATTTGGAATTAATGTATTTCCAGGATTTGGAATATTTATAATTCCAGAATCAAAACCTAAGGTATTTGAACCATTAGGATTTCTTGCTGTAAAAAGTTCTGGTGTATTAGTTACTGGGTCTATAATTGAGGTTGTACTATTAAAGAAATTATTTCCTTGTCTTATTACTGTTCCTGCATTATTTGTAGCATCAATAGTGCTTCCATTTAAACGTAAATAATCTCCTGTATAAGCACGATCTCCTTCAATAGTATTAAAAGCAAATTTAGCACGTACCGGACCAGTAGGTATTGTTGTAAATCCTGAAACAGGAAATGTTTCACTAATCCAACCCGTAATTTTTGTAAAACCATCAAAAGACGTAATGTATTTACTTGGCAAAAGCGGATCTTCATAAACCACAAAAAGTGACCAACCTGCAGAAAGCCCTTCAGAATTTGGTTTAGGTCCTATTAATGTCGAAATATTTGCTACTGCATATGTACCTTCTGGATTGACTAAAGCAGTAAGCATTGTAGTTACATCATGATAATAAGCATATGTATTTGAATTATTATTACTTGATGCATTCTGATAATAAACCTGAGTACCAGTTATATCAGTATAAGCACCGCCTGGAACTTTAAACTTAATATCCGAAATTGGTTCAGCACCATTAACTACGGCACTCCAATACAAACCTGCATAAACTATTTGATAGCAAGTAACATCGTCTGGCACATCTAAATCGGCACTACTAGAATTAAATGTTGTAGCATCGCCATCAATATCAACATAAACAGCTGCATTAATTGCATCATTTGTACCAGTTCCGTTATAAGGATTTGTAACATGTAATCCTACATTGCTATTTCCTATTAAAAGTATATCACCTTTAATAGCTTGATCGTATCTAGGACTAAACGGTACAAGGTTTTGTGAAAACAATTGTATACTCATTAAGAGTAACAATGCAACAAGACCTTTGTTAAATAAAGTAGGTTTTTTCATGATAGTTATATTTGATATTTTTTCTACTTGGGACGTTATAAAAAAATGATAATCTTAATGTTTTTATATATTCTAATTCTCTATTTTAACCATAGATATTTTACTATTATATGGCTCACTTCCTTTTGATTTCATTGCTTTATTCGCTTTTCCAATACTATTAAATTTCTCATAATAAATATAATATTTACTTGTATTCACATCATAAAAGAAATTTATGTTTGTTAAACCCATAGATACAGCTTTCGTTAAAAATGCATCTCTTTTTTCAACATCATTATGTACTGCAAGCACAAGATAATAACCACTTTCTACATTTTTAATATCCTTTACAATTGTAATATTACCACTTTGCTCTTCTCCAAAATCAAAATCTTCTTCTGTTAACTGAACTGACGATACAGAAGTAAATCGTTTAATTTTATTTAGAGTAGCTCTATCTTTTACATATCTATCTTCCTCATTATCATAAGCAGCTCGTTTAATTCTACGCTTTCTTTCAAAATCGGTTGCTACTTTAATATCTTCTAATGTTGACACTAAATTTTCTTTAGAACGAATAGCTTCTGATTGTTCAGATTTTAATTCTGCTATTTTTCTTTGATAAAGCTTATTTGCTTCATCACTTTTATTTGGAACCGTTTTAAGTCTTTCGTTATACAACCTTTCTAACTCTGTAATTTTGAGGTTTTGAGATTCTATAAGATTTTCAATACTTAATTTTAAACCTTCTATAGCTGCATTTTCAGCTGACACACTTTTAAAAGCTTTAGGTGCACCATAAATACCTTGTTCACTTAAATCATTTTCTTCTTTTAAATCATCAAGATCTTGTTTTTTGCTAGCTATTTTTTCTTCTAATTTTAATATTAAGTTTTGTTGTTCAATTTTAGATTTATCAGTTAATTTTGTTAAACTATTTATGCCTATAGCCAATTTATCTGTTGGCGTTATAACTAATACCCCATCCAATTGAACTGTGTCAATTTTCTTCTCAGCTTCTAATCTTTCTTGCTCTATAACTTTAGCTTGAGTTTCTGCTTCTAATCGAAGTCTTTCCTCTTCTTCTAATTTCAACCTAGCTTCTTCTTTCTTAAGTTTAGCATTTTCCTCAATTCTTAATTTTTCTTCTGCTAACTTAATTCTTGCTTCCTCTTCTAATTTGGCTTTAACTTCTGCTTCCAACTTTAATCTAGTTACTTCATCTGCTTTAGCTTCAGCTTCCAATCTAAGTTTCTCAATTTCATCTGTATTAGATTTGGCGGTGGCTTCTTCTTCTAACTTTAATTTAACTACTTCTTCCGCCTTGGCTTGAGTTTCTTCTGCTAACTTAATTCTTGCTTGCTTGCCTGCTTCAACTTTTGCTTCTTTATCGGCTTTTGCTTTAGCAATACCTTCTAACCTAATTCTTCTTGCTTCCTCTGCTTTAGCTTTTAGAAGCGCTCTTTCTTCTTTCGACATACTTGGTTTGTTACTAGCCAACACACGACGGGATTTTTTCTTAGAAGTTAAAAGTGCCTGTTCGTCATCATCACCACTATAATTAAATCTTTCTTTATTTTTAAATTTATATGCCACAGTAATTTCATGTGAATTACCAAAAGTTGATAAATCGCCTAATGCTTTTTCATAATTATACTCTACAGCGATTTGAGTAGTAATATTAAGTCCTATTCCTGCTGAAACTCCGTATAATGTATTATAACCAGCTTGCGCCCAAATACCTTTTGGGACAGTTAACATCATAATTCCTGAAACAACTGTTTCTTCTTTTTTGAATTCTGATCTAACTAATGTTGAAAACTTGCTTTCATCAAAAAAATCACGACTATTTAAATAGCCTGTGTACATGAAGTGAGCTTGAAGACTTTGCTCTGGATTTTCTTCTATAATTTTTGATGTTTTTAAATTATATGAAACCAAATTATTTATTGAAACACCAAAATCGATAAATTCAGTCCCGTAGTTTATTCCTGGATTAATGGTTAATAATGAGTTTGAGGAAATATTTTCTAAAGATGAATCTGGAAAATTGGTTATTACTTTACCTTCATTTATTCCACTCTTATAAAATCCTAAATTCATACCAAAAGTTAAATTACTATCGGTATTTAAGGTAGCATTATAAGCAAAGTTTAATACGGCTCCAAACGTGGTTAATACTCCATAATCTTGTTGAAACACCCCAAGCCCAACACCAATGTTTTCTTTTAATCTACCTGAATAACTAAACAAATAAGTTTGAGGTGCATTATCAAATTGCGCCCATTGTCGCTTATTGGTAAAACTTATATATTTATTTTGTTCTCTCACAAAACTAAACGTTGGATTTATAGCGTATCTATTAAATTTTAAAGAACTTCTTACGGGTAAATTAAACGCAACAACGCCATCCTCTTGAGAATGGAACTGTTGTGTTATACAGAAAAATATAATCATATATATTATATGTTTTTTCATTTTACTTTACGACCGTAATCGAGCCTTTTTTTGTTTCACCTTCTGGTGTTGTAATTATATAATAGTAAACAGGGTTTATGTTTTTAAAACTTATTTCGTTTATTGGCCAATCATTCTGATAATCATTTGTTTGCAACTCTACTTTTCCCTGAGAGCTCATTATAACAACTTGCACATTTGTACCATTTACATAGGCTTGTGGGATTTCCCAAGTATCATTTATTCCATCACCGTTTGGACTTATTAAATTTGGAATATTTCCAACATCGGGAAATGCTGTTCTTACTACAAATAAAAATTCACTTGATGCTATACAACCAAATGTTTGATTAATAACTACTCTATAGCTTCCTGTTTCTGTAACTTCATAACTATTACTTGTTGCTCCTGTAATTATTGAATCATTTAAATACCATTCAAATTCTGAATTAATAGCATCTGTTGTTACCGTAACTGTTAGTGTTTCGTTTTCTTCAATTATATTTACCTCTAATACATCAATATCGCTTACAAAACCACTATTTTCTAAATTGATAGACGCCGTTATTCTACAATCTCCTAAATCAATATCAACTGTATAAACACCAGCTTCATTTGTTACATACATTTGATTTGTTGCACCAGAAATTTCTGCTTCATCTTTATACCATTGATAACTAATTGCATTAATTGTACTTAAAATTGTAGAACCTTCGCTAGAGCAATATGGATTGCCCAAACTTGAGCTAATTTCCGAGGTCGTTTCAGAAGATGCTTCACTTATCGTAACTCTATTTGAAAATGAATTTGAAGTACATGTTCCATAGTTAGTTTCAACAAAATAAGTGCCTGATTCGTTAACAGATAAAGTCTCTCCTTCGAGCACAAATACTGATGTAGTTGGACTTGTTTCTTTATACCAATTAAATGTAAGTGATGGATATTGTAATGGTGAATCATTTAATCCTGTTCCTGAGTTATCAATAGTTAATAAGTAACTACTACCTGAACAATATACACCTGTTGAAATTAAATTGTTAATTGAAAATGGTGAATCTTGAGTTTTATAATATGCAGCAAAAGCATCAGACTTGGTGCTTGTTGCTACTGGTGATGTACTTTTAATTCTTATTTTATAAGATTCTCCTGCAATTGTAGTTGGTACTGCAAAATTTAATGTTGCTGGAGATGTTGTTACAGAGCCAGCACTAGAAGTATAAATAGTAGTTGGGGTTGAAAAATCGCCAGTTTTATCTGATAGCTCTATTATGAATTGATTTGAAGCAGTTAAATTTACTTCAGGTGAAAAAACAAACGTTGTATTATAAGTATTAAATGTAGAACTTGCGCATGCTTGTGTAAAACCTAAACTAGGTTTTCCAATAACTATTTGTGCAAAAACATTTTCAGTAAAACATAAAAGAACAAAAACAATAATATTTATAACAATGTAATTTTTCTTCATTCGCTATTCTTTTCTTCATTAAGCAATACTTTAGAAACAATTATTAATCTTAACTTATTAGATTAATCATTTCTTAAATCTGGATTATCATTAGTAGCTATTATACTATTAATACGTAACCTATAATCTGGTGTTCTTTTATTTTTTAAATCAATAAAAGTTTCAGCATTTTTACTTTTAGAGTACACGTTAAAAAATGAAATACTACCGTACCAGTTCTCTAAGTCTTCATTATTTGGATTATTATCAACAAAAATGTTTCCGTTACAATTATTAAAATACATTCCCGTAAACTTAATTTTTTCTAAATTTTCTTGGTTAACCTTAAGTCTTTCCTCAAATAAAACTGCTGGATTAAACCCAGAAAGAACACTTTTATTCATATCTAATGATGCGTTTTTTCCTACGTATATAGCTTCTTTCACTAAACCTTTTTTAATTTCTGCTTTTAAATCATCTGTATCTGTTATAAAGGTTAAATTTTTTGCTACCACAGATGTACCGTTCTTAGTAAAATCTACTTCTTCTCTTTTATTTTTATCATATGAAGCTACATGCATACATCGTGACCCATAACTACTAGATACATATGGCGACCTGATAGCTATTGAATTTGATAATTCACATTGGGCACCTAGATTAAATTTATAATCTATACCGTTGGTTTTATAAGAAACTGCTTTATTAATATTAACTTCTCCTCCCCTAACTTCAAATGAATTTCCTGCAGAATAGCTAACCATTATATTTTCTAATACTGTACTATTTCCAACACTTGCCAATAACAATCCATTAAAATAACCTACACCTTTAATTCTCTTTCCTGCGTATTCAATTCTTACATATCTTAAAATACCTGAGTAACTTTCTGGATTTGTTCCTCCAAAATTTGTTGCTCCATATGCAACTGAATTAAGTTGTGAGTGATACTGTGACACTGAGCCATTACCAAATTTATTACTTGGCGCATCACCTAGCAAAATTATACCTCCCCAATCTCCAGCACGCTTAATACTTCTATTTGAAGTGAAAACAATTGGGTCCGTTTCTAAACCGTTAGCAATAATGGTCGAACCTTTTGATATGGTTAAAGATGCTTTAGATGCATAGTCACCAATAATTACAGTTCCTGATTCAATTGTAAGTGAAGCACTATCAGTTACAAAAACACTGCCCATTAATAAATATACATCTTTCTTGTATAGTTTTGTATCTCTATTAATAACTCCGCTTAAAATTTGAGTAGGTTCTCTATGGTTTTGTTGACTTGGTTTAAACTCAGACCAATTATCTAACCAATTTGTAGAACCTATTATTCCTTTTTCTTGTTGTGCAAAGACGTTTCCAATTGCTAGAAAAAACATCAATGTTATTAAAGTAAAATTTCTCATAGTAAATTATTTATAGCTTATGCTAAATTTGGGATTTATTATATATAATCAAAAATAATAAAAATTCCATGAAATACCAATTATTTCGTTGAAATACACTATCGATGTGTGTTATTATGTGATTTTATCGACAAAATACACTTAAATAGAATTAATGAGTTTACTAAAATAGTATAAAAGTCAATAAAAAGTAATTTATTGATTTAATATCTATAAAAAAACACGCCTATTGACGAATTAATGACAATAAACTGTTGAATTTTACACAAAAAAAAAGGACTAAAAACACAGCTTTTTTTACAATGTTTTTACTCCTTTTTTAAACTAAAAAAAGTGCAATTATTTTATAAATGTATTACCTAGACTAATGAAAATCACTATACTCATGCAATGACTTTAATGTTTCTTCATAAAATAATATAGCAGATACTAAATTATCAGTATCCGAATATGGTAAAATTCTTCTTTGAAACTCAGAAGTACTAACAAGAAAATCATTTGTAGCTTCAATTTGATTATCCAAAGCATTTCTATTTTCTTTATCATTAGGTATTCCTAAAGATGACATTGTAATACCTGGCTTGGTTGCAAAGGCTATATATGGCAGTAATTTCACTAAACTTTCAATACGCTCTACATACAAAGTTAATAACTGACCTTTCTGCATACGATCCAAATCCTCCTTATTATGATATTTTTTTATAGCTACTTTTAAGCTAATAATACTTTTTGGAGCTTTATTTTTTTGAGCAAAACTTATGCTTGTTACCATAAATAGGCTAAAACAAAGTAACGTAATTCGCATTTTCATATATTAAGATTTAAGGGTTTAAAATACAAATCTATGTAATTAATCGAGAAAAACAAGCGTTTTGTCGATTAATTTAATAATTTACTTATATTTAAAATCTCCTGATTTCTTTTAATTTGATTCTAAAAATAAAATCGCAGTAAAAAATAAAGTATATTTCTATAAGATAATGTATTGAATTTCAACTTTTTGAATAAAAATATATTGAGAGAAAGAATTACT
>CAZLXG010000032.1:0-26312 GCA_964563585.1 uncultured Flavobacteriaceae bacterium
CCACCTTGATTGGTTATTGCAGACTTTAACAGCACTTGTTTACGGATTCCAAGTAAGGAATAAATTTCCCTATTCCTGCGAGAAGAACCCTATTTGAATTTGAAAAATTAAACCGACCATTCGGTATGTAAATATAATAAAATATTTTTACTAAACAATTATTCTGAAAATGGGGGTTGGTTATTATTGGCTACAACACACGAGCCTACTTACGAAAATTCGCAAATATTTTCTATTCGGTTTATACTTACAAAATTTGCTACTTAAACAACTCAACTAATCTTATACAAAACAGTTAAACGAGCTTCTGAAATTTTCATCTTCAAAATTCTAGTTCTTCAAACAAATTCATAGTCTAAATTACTTCAAATTAAACAGATAAATTTATATACATTTGTGATATAAATTATTCAATTCGTATTAAATGAAAAACACCGCTTTAACATCAACTCACGAAGCTCTTGGAGCTAAAATGGTACCTTTTGCAGGTTACAATATGCCAGTTCAATATGAAGGCATAAATATAGAACACGAAACTGTTAGAAAAGCTGTTGGCGTATTTGATGTATCTCACATGGGTGAATTTTTAATTGAGGGTGAACATGCCTTAGAGTTAATACAAAAAGTATCTAGTAACGATGCTTCAAAATTAACTATTGGTAAAGCACAATACAGTTGCTTACCAAACAATGATGGTGGAATTATTGACGATTTAATCATTTATAAAATAGAAGAAAACACCTATTTACTAGTTGTAAATGCTAGTAATATTGAAAAGGATTGGAATTGGATTGAGTCTAAAAATGATGTTGGTGCAAACATGCGCAATTTAAGTGAGAACTACTCATTACTTGCTATTCAAGGTCCGAAAGCTGTTGAAGCTATGCAAAGTTTAACAAGTCATGATTTATCGGCAATTAAGTTTTACAATTTTATTGTGGGTGATTTTGCAGGTATCGAGCATGTTATTATTTCAGCAACTGGTTATACAGGAAGTGGCGGATTCGAAATTTATTGTAAAAACACCGAAGTAAAACAAATTTGGGATAAAGTATTTGAAGCTGGAGCTAACTTTGGCATTAAACCTATTGGTTTAGCGGCTCGCGACACGTTGCGTTTAGAAATGGGTTACTGTTTATATGGCAACGATATTAACGACTCCACATCGCCTATTGAAGCTGGTTTAAGTTGGATAACAAAATTTACAAAAGACTTTACAAACTCTGATGCTTTAGAAAACGAAAAACGTCACGGTGCAAAACGTAAATTAGTTGCTTTTCAATTGGATGAACGTGGCATTCCACGTCATGGTTACGATATTGTAGACCATAGTGGAAATAAAATTGGAGAAGTAACATCTGGCACCATGTCTCCATCATTAGGCGTTGGTATTGGCTTGGGTTATGTGCCAAACATTTTCGCAGATGTTAATAGTAAAATCAATATTCAAATACGTAAAAAAGCTATTCCTGCAACGGTTATAAAACTTCCATTTTATAAAGGTTAAACATAAATTCTATATAGTTTTAAATGACGTTGAAGGCGAAAGAAAGTAAACATAGAATTTTAATATTAGGTGCAAGTGGCTTTTTAGGTAATGCTATTTATAAAGAACTCTGCTCCTATTTTAGAACTTTTGGCACTTACAATACTCCAAATTCAGCTTTTAAAAAAAACAAACACTTTTTTCAATATAATTTTGAAGAAGACGATGTTTATGAAATTTTAGAAATTGTAAAACCAACTATAATAATTTCGGCATTACGTGGCGAGTTTTCATCACAATTTATAGCACATAAACATATTGCAGAATATTTACTTTCCAAAAAAGTAAAACTCATCTTTCTATCATCTGCAAACGTTTTTGATGCCTATAGCAAATACCCAAGTTATGAGCAAGACAAAACCTTAAGCAATAGTATTTATGGGCATTTCAAAATTAAAATTGAAAACATGCTATTACGTTTGCCTAAAAAGCAGATTGCTGTTTTACGATTGCCAATGGTATTTGGCGCACAATCGCCACGAATACTAGAAATTCTTCAAAATATAAAAGACAAAGAACCTGTTGAAATTTTTCCGAATTTAATAATGAATGTAACAACAGATACTAAATTAACGCAGCAAATTCATTATATAATAAACAGAAATAAATTTGGTGTGTTTCATTCTGGAAGTTCAGATTTAGTGCATCATGACGATTTTATAAAAGAAATTATCAAAGCACTTGGTGTTGAAAAAGTTACCTACAAACAAGTTTATACTACCAATAATGATAGATATTTAGCTGTTTTACCTAAATATAATCTATTGCCAAAAAATTTACAGTTAGTAAGTCAAAAAATCCTAAACGAATTAAAAATACAATAATTTGTTTTTGGTTGCTAGCTTTTTAACTTTACATCTTTAAATAGCAAATTACCTTAGCTTAAGTATAAAAGGTATTGTTAGAACTAATTTTAATTTCGAGGAAAACCTCGAATCAATTAATTTCACTTAGTAAGTGAAATTCCGCGAAAGCGATATTAAAAATATAAATTATGGGAAGAGCTTTTGAATTTAGAAAAGCACGTAAAATGAAACGTTGGTCGGCAATGAGTAAAGCCTTTACGCGTATTGGAAAAGATATTGTAATGGCGGTAAAAGATGGTGGGCCAGACCCAGCAAGTAATTCCCGTTTACGTGCCGTTATACAAAATGCAAAGGCAGTAAATATGCCTAAAGTTAATGTAGAACGTGCTATTAAAAAAGCAAGTGAAAAAGGTCAAGGTGACTATAAAGAAGTGCTTTTTGAAGGCTATGCACCTCATGGTATTGCTGTTTTAGTAGAAACGGCGACCGATAATAATACACGAACAGTAGCAAACGTAAGAAGTTATTTTAATAAATGCGATGGTAGTTTAGGCACTTCGGGTTCAGTAGTTTTTATGTTCGACCATACTTGTAATTTTAGAATAAATGCCGAAGGTTTAGATGCTGAAGAAGTAGAATTAGAATTTATCGATTTTGGTGCAGAAGAAGTTTTTGCTGATGAAGATGGAATATTAATCTACGCTCCTTTTCAAAGCTTTGGTATAATACAAGCAGAATTAGAATCGCGTGAAATAGAAATATTATCTTCTGGTTTTGAGCGCATTCCACAAGTTACTAAACAAATTACCAATGTAGAACATATTGCAGATATTGAAAATCTTTTAGAAAAACTTGAAGAAGACGACGATGTGCAATCGGTTTACCATACTATGGAAGAAGTAACAGAATAAATAGACAACCTTAAATGTCATCAAATATTATAAATTGGGGAATTATTGGTTGCGGAAACGTTACCGAAGTTAAAAGCGGACCAGCTTATAAAAACACAGAAGGATTCAATTTAAAAGCAGTTATGCGTCGTGATGCTGGTAAACTTCAAGATTACGCAGAAAGACACAACATAGAAAAAACTTATACTGATGCTGATGCATTAATTAATGATAATTCTATCAATGCTATTTACATTGCAACACCACCCGATTCTCATAAATATTATGCTTTAAAAGTTGTTAATGCGGGTAAAATTTGCTGTATTGAAAAACCATTATCACCAAGTTATGCTGATAGTTTAGAGGTTTTTAATGCATTTAATGATAAAAACATTCCACTATTTGTTGCGTATTATAGACGCTCTTTACCTCGATTTCTTCAAATTAAGGAATGGTTAAATAAAAAATATATTGGTGATGTTAGGCATATAAATTGGAATTTAAGCAAGCCTCCAAGTGATATTGATTTAGCCGAAGCATATAACTGGCGAACAGATTCTGAAATAGCTCCAGGTGGTTATTTTGATGATTTAGCGAGCCATGGATTAGATTTGTTTTCTTTCTTTTTTGGTAATGTAAAAGGAGCTTCGGGGTTTAGTACAAATCAGCAGCAATTATATACTGCGAAAGATGCTATTGTTGGTAGTTGGTTATATGAAAGCGGTATTACAGGCACAGGGAACTGGAATTTCGGTAGTAATAATCATGAAGACCAAGTAAAAATTTATGGTAGTAAAGGCTCAATTGGATTTTCTGTGTTTCATGATTATCCAATAGTTTTAAAAAGTGAATCAAAAAACGAAGAACTTTTTATTGACCATCCTAAGCACATACAAATTCATCATGTAGAAAATTTGAAAAAGGATTTAAATAATGAAAACTTCACGCATCCATCAACAGGAGAATCGGCTTTACATACCAGTTGGATTATGGATAAAATCCTAGGAAAGTTATAGAAATACTTAGTTTCAAGAAAATCACTTATTCTTCACATAAATTAGTTTAAATCTTGAATTATTTTTTTCTCTTTGTTCCATTTCAAAGGTATCTAACGATTTAAATAATGGTGTTAGTTTTTCATACCCAAAATTTCTAGAATCAAAATTTGGCTGCTTTTTAAGTATTAATGAACCTACATCACCAAGAAAAGCCCAACCATCTTCATCGGCAGCATCAGAAACAGAGTTTTTAAGCAACCTAACTACTTTAGGCGTAATATTATATAAATTGGCTTTTTTAGACTTTCCAGAGGCATCTTGTTTTTCATTATCATCGGTCTTTAAAATTTCCAAATAAATAAACTTATCACAAGCCACAATAAACGGATTTGGTGTTTTCTTTTCACCAATGCCATATACTACCATAGCAGCTTCACGAAGTCGTGTTGCTAATTTTGTAAAATCACTATCGGACGAAACCAAACAAAATCCATTCACTTTTTCAGAATATAATATATCCATAGCATCAATAATCATGGCAGAATCTGTTGCGTTTTTGCCAACTGTATAAGCATATTGCTGTATAGGTGTAATGGCATTTTCAAGCAAAATATTTTTCCATTTAGATAAATGAGGCTTTGTCCAATCACCATAAATACGTTTTATAGTTGGTGTTCCGTATTTTGTGATTTCTTCCATCATTTCTTTAATATATTTTGAAGGAATATTATCACCATCAATTAATACGGCAAGTTTAGTGTCTTGTATCATAGTGTTAAAGGTACAGAAATATAAAAGATATTATGATTATTCAATGTTTTTAATAGGTTTGGATTTTACTCAAAACAATACCTTATTATTTTTTAACATTAATTAACAGAATATACCATTCATTATTTTTAATTTTATCAAGACTAATTTCAATAATTAAATTCATTTAATATTATGAAACACCAACAACTAAAAGCATTTAAGTTTATTTGCTTAGTATTTACAATGATGCTTTTTTTAATTCCTCAAAACATTGAAGCACAAAATAAAAAGAAAAGAGGTAAAAAGAATAAAACTGAAGTTCCTATAAAACCTGAAAAGAAAAAATCAAAGAAAAAAACAATTAAAGAGCTTGTAAAGTCTAGTAAAGAAATTGATGGGTTATTTAAAATTTATCAAGACACTATTACAGGTTCGTTACAAATGGTGATTTCTGACGACCAAATAGGTAAAGAGTATATTCATTTTTCTCAAATAGCAGAAGGTGTCTTAGATGCTGGTGCATTTAGAGGTGCATATAGAGGTTCTAAAGTATTTAAAGTTGAAAAATATTTTAACAAAATTGAATTTATAACACAAAACACATCTTTCTATTTTGACCCTGAAAGTCCACTTTCAAAATCAAAAAGCGCTAATATTAGTGAGGGAAATATGGCGAGTTTAAAGATTGAAGCTCATGACAAAAAAAATGGTCTTTATCTAATTAAGGTAGATGATTTGTTTTTAAAAGAAACATTTTCTCAAATAAAACAACCAAATTTCCCTGGACAATCTCCTACAGCGTTTAAATTAGGAAGTTTAAATAAAGGCAAAACAAAAATAAGTTCTATTAGAAATTATGCTAAAAACACTGACGTAGCAGTAGAATATGTATACTCAAAAGGATCAGTTTTAAATGGCGGGTCTAACGCCGTTTCTGATGGACGAAATGTAAGCATTAAGGTGTCTCATAGTTTTATTGCTATGCCAGATAATGATTATGAAGTTAGATTTGATGACCCAAGAGTTGGTTATTTTTTAACTCAAGTTACAGATCAAACATCAACCAGTTCTACTCCTTACCGTGATTTAGTACACCGTTGGAATTTGAAAAAGAAAGATGAAAATGCAGCAATTTCTGAACCAGTAGAGCCTATTACTTGGTGGATTGAAAACTCTACTCCTTTAGAATGGAGAGAAACTATAAAAAGCGCTGTTTTACAATGGAATGTTGCTTTTGAAAAAGCAGGTTTTAAAAACGCAATGGCTGTAAAGATTCAACCAGATGATGCCGATTGGGATGCAGGTGATCTTAGATATAATGTATTACGCTGGACGTCTTCTCCCCGCGCACCGTTTGGAGGCTACGGTCCAAGTTTTGTAAACCCAAAAACAGGTCAGATTCTTGGTGCAGATATTATGCTAGAATTTGTACATTTTACTAACAGAGTTCTTTATGACAAAGTATATAAATTGGCTACTTTAGAAGAGTCTTTTGAACCTACAGAATATTACAAAAATGATGTAATGTATTGCTCTTTAGGCCATCAAATACATCAAGATGTTATGTTTGCTAGCGCAGTAGTTTCAGCTACAGACGCATCAGATTTAGAAATGGAACGTGTTAAAAAAGAGTCAATGATTGCTTTAATTATGCATGAAGTTGGTCATACTTTAGGACTTAATCATAATATGAAAGCGAGTCAGTTATTTTCACCTGAACAATTAGCTGATGCAGATTTTATAAAAGGTAAATGTTTAACGGCTTCTGTAATGGATTATGCTACCTTAAATATTACTAGAGATAGAAGTAAGCAAGGACAATACAGTGATGTAGCTGTTGGCCCTTATGATGTTTGGGCTATTCAATTTGGATACACGCCATTTAAAACAGGAAAAGAAAAACAAGATTTATTAAATAAATCTACAAATCCTGAGCTTATTTTTGGAAATGATGCGGATGATATGCGTTCGCCAGGTAAAGCAATTGATCCTAGAGTAATGATTAATGATCAATCTAGCAATCCAATTGCTTATTCAATTGAAAGAATTGAACTTTCAAATGATTTAATGAAAACTGTAAAAACAAAATTTGCTAAAAGTGGAGAATCGTATCAAGAATTGCGTCGTGTATATTATTTATTAAGCGGTCAAAAAGCAGGTGCAGCTAATATTATTTCACGTTATATTGGTGGTGTTTATGTTGATAGAGCTATAGTAGGTCAAAAAGGTGGTACACAGCCTTACACACCTGTTAGTTTAGCAGATCAAAAAAGAGCTATGGCAGCTTTAAGTAAATACGTATTCGCGCCTAATGCATTTGATGCTCCTAATGATTTGTATAATTATTTAGCAATGCAACGTAGAGGTTATAATTTCAGAACACCTGAAGACCCAAAAATTCATAATCAAATATTAACGTATCAAAAAAATGTGTTGCGTCATATTTTGCATTACAATACATTACAAAGAATTACAGATTCTGAGTTGTACGGTAATAAATATAAGTTATCAACTTTTATGAATGATTTGAATGGTGCTATTTTTAAAAAGGATATTTATTCTAATGTGAATTCATTCAGACAAAATCTTCAATTAGAATATACCAATATGTTAATTGATATATTAACTGGAAAGCAAAGTGGAAGATACACTCATGGTGCTAAATCTATGGCTTTATATAACTTGAAGAATATAAGAACTATGGCTACATTGTCAGGAAATATATCTTCAAGAGCACATAAACAACATTTACGCACACTTATTGATAATGCTTTAAAAGAAATTAAATAAACAAAAAAGTGTTAATACAAAAAAGCTACTTCAAGTAATTTGGAGTAGCTTTTGTTTTTTAGGGAATTACGTCGTGTTTCTTTTTAGGGACAAGTAATTGTTTACTTTATGTTTCACTACGCAATAATATATATTCAATTTTTATGCCATACTGAAGTAATTTAATAATATTCAGGTATTTTTCCTTGTACACCATCATAAAAACGATACATAAACTTAAAATCTGCTTCTATATTATCCGTTGGATAAAAAGGTTCTGAGAATTTATTTTCTTTTTTACCATAATCTAATGTAAACATGATTATTGGTACATTTGCAGCTTTAGCTATGTAGTAAAAACCGGTTCGCCATTCCTCTACCTTTTTGCGTGTGCCTTCTGGAGCAAGCATCATTCTGAACACTCTTTTCTTTTTAAATAAACGCGCAATAGCTTCTACTTGATTTTCGTTGTTTTTACGTTCAACAGGTAAGCCACCAAGTTTTCTGAAAATCCAACCATGGGGAAATTTAAACAAAGCTTTTTTACCCACAAAATTTGATTGAATATTGATTACAGATCGTAATAAAATACCAATATAGAAATCGTCCCAACTTGTATGTGGAACAGCAATAAGAACTGCTTTTTTAACACTATCGAAATCATTAAATCCAGTAACTTTCCAACCTAATATTTTATGATAAATAAATTTTGCTAACCAACGCATATTACATTTTTTGATAAAGCTCTTTTAATTTTTTTGGGGTCATTATTTTTTTCCATTTTTTTCCAATAGCATTCTCCCAAAGTGGTTCTAAGCTAAGAGCAATATTAATCATTATATCGAATTCTTTATCACTTAAATCTGCACAAATGCCTTGTGGTAAAATAATGTTATGCTTCTTTTTCATGGTTTTAAAAAGAGCTACTCCTTCTGGATAAAACTCTTCTAAATGGTCAAAAACAATACAGTTACCTATACCGTGTTTTGTACCTAGTAAATAAGAAAGCCCATAACTCATAGCATGTGCAACACCAACTTGAGAATAAACAATACTCATGCCTCCATGCCATGAAGCCATCATTAATTTTTCTTGAGCTTCAACATCAGATAAATTGTCTTTTAAAAATATGTCTTTGCACAACTCTAAAGCCATCTCTCCATAAGTTTGACTAAATGTATTTAAATACGTGCCATTTAACGATTCTATACAATGAATAAAACAATCCATTCCTGTAAAAAACCATTGTTGCGTTGGAATATTTTTTGTTAGTTCGGAATCTAATATAACTTGATCGAAAGGTGTGAAATCTGAATTTATACCCAATTTTTTTTCTGGACCTGTAAGAACTGTCGTTCTTGAAACTTCTGCTCCTGTACCTGAAATTGTTGGAATACCAACATGATATATTGCAGGGTTTTTTACTAAATCCCAACCTTGATAGTTTTTGGTTTCCCCATCGTTAGTTAACATAATAGATACTGCTTTTGCTAAATCTAGTATCGTACCTCCTCCTATTCCTATAATTCCAGATGGACGGTCTTTTGTGTTTAAAATTATACCCTCAACCAATTCATCTACTTGAGATGTTTTTGGTTCTTCTTTTGAAGATATAAACATGATTTTATCATCATAAGACAATGGTATTCTAGAGGTTAACCAAGAATTATTTTTAAACACATCATCTACTAAAAAAATAAATGGAGCATTTATATTTAAGCGTTTTGGGGATAATATTTCAGTTAATTGATTGAAACTACCTCTACCAAAAATTACTCTTGGTACCATTGGAAAGTTTTTATAACTCATTTAATATGTTTTCTTTTTAAAAAGTAAAAATAACATTATTTTAAATTTTACTTATTTATATTTTTTAATTTAATAATTTTATTACCTCACTAATATGCCCAATTGTTTTATAGGCTTTCCCGTTTGTTTCTTTTTCACTAACCTCTTCATGTGCCCAAGTTGTATGAAAAGGTACATGAATAGCATTAGCTTTTATGTTGACTAATGGCAAAATATCTGATTTTAAAGAATTACCAACCATTAAAAATTCAGGTGGATTTATATCTAAATGATTTAAAAGTTTAGAATAATTCTCTTCTTTTTTATCACTTAATACTTCTATATGATGAAAATATTTGGTTAACCCAGATTTTTCTAATTTTCGTTCTTGATCTAATAAATCACCTTTTGTGGCAAGAATTAATCTATACTTTTTTGACATAGTTTTTAAAACATCTTCCACGCCATCCAGTAATTCTACTGGTTTATCAATCATGTCTTTTCCAATATTCAAAATCTTCTCAATAGATTGATGTGAAATTGTATTATTAGATAAATCTAAAGCAGCTTCAACCATTGATAAAATAAATGCTTTTACACCATAACCATAAAGTTTAAGATTTTTCATTTCAACTTTAAAAAGTTCTTGATCAATCTTATTTGGTGTTTCGTATTCTGATAACAATTTAACAAAAGCTTCCTCAGCTTCCCGAAAATACGTTTCGTTTACCCAAAGCGTATCATCGGCATCAAAACCAATAACTTTTATATTTTGGTAATTTATTTCCATAGTTTCTTAGCGCGTTCTAAATCTTTTGGTGTATCAATTTCAACACCTTGCACATCTGTTTCTACCATTTTTATACGTTTTCCGTATTCCAAATATCTTAACTGCTCTAACTTTTCAGAAGCTTCCAAAGGCATTATAGGTAATTTATAAAAATCTAAAATAGCTTCTTTTCTAAAAGCATAAACGCCTTTATGTTTATAATATTTAACGCCAACATTTTTTTCTCTTGGATATGGAATTGGGCTTCTTGAAAAATACAATGCAAAATTTTCTTGGTCTAAAACTACTTTTACTGTGTTCGGGTTATTAATTTCATCTTCATCAGTAATATGAACCATTAGCGATGCTAAATCAATTTCTTTGTTGTTATCCTCTTTAAAAACTTCAATTAATTTCCTTAAAGATTCTTTATCGGTAAAAGGCTCATCTCCTTGAACATTAATTACAATATCAATATCCATGTTTTCAACAGCCTCAGCAATTCTATCACTTCCGCAATCGTGGTCTTTTTTACTCATAATGGCTTCTCCTCCATTATTTATAATCTCATCGAAAATAATTTTACTATCGGTAACAACAAAAACATTGTCAAACAAATTAGCAGCAACTGTGGCTTCGTAAGTACGCAGTATCACGGTTTTACCACCAAGGTCTTGCATGAGTTTACCTGGGAAACGAGATGCACTATAACGTGCAGGAATCATTGAAATTATTTTCATTTGGTATAAATCAATTCAACTTCAAAAATAGAATAAATATTATTCGTTTTTAACTTTTGAAGGCTTAAATTTTTTAAACAATTTAAAAATTATAAATAATATTATTAAAACAAAAACGATTGCTAAAATGGGTAGAAATATGGAAACTATAGACATTGCAGCCGCAGTTCCTGTTTCTAAAGTAGATACTATTGGGTTTGCTAAACCTCCAGTTGTTGCTGTTGAAGCTAATCGGGTTGTACTAGAAGTTCCTGCAATGGCTGCTGCCGTTCCTCCACCAGCAATAATAGCTAACGACCATGTTACAACTGGACTTAAATCTACAACTGTAGACATCATTACTGCGGTTCCTGCTAAAGCAGCTAAAGGCACTGCAATGGTATCTAACAAATTATCTACATAAGGAATAAAATATGCTACTATTTCAATAACGGTTGCTATTCCTAATGTGATTAAAGCAGTTGAGCTTCCTATCCATTGCCAAGATTCGTTTAATTCCCAAACATTAAAATAAGCAGCTAAACTTAACGTAAATAATGGCAGAAAAACTCTAAAACCAACCGATACTGAAAGACCAACACCAAGGCAAATACTAATTATGGTTTCTATTGTCATACTTAAATGTAATCAAAAAACTATTCCTCAAAAAAATCATCTTTAAAACCAATAAGATACAATTTTTCTTTGGCTCTAGTTACCGCTGTATATAACCAGCGTAAGTATTCTTTATCTACGCCATTTGGTAAATATGGTTGTTCTACAAACACGGTGTTCCATTGCCCACCTTGTGATTTATGACAGGTTATTGCATACGAGAATTTTACTTGTAATGCGTTAAAATGCTTGTTATTTTTTACTTTTAAAAATTTACGATATTTACTACTTTCATCTTCAAAATCTTTCATTACTTCTTGATACAATCTATTAGAATCTTCGTAAGGTAATGATGGTGTTTCTGCATCAATAGTGTCAAGTAATAAAACGGTTTCAAACGGACGCATTTTTGGATAATCTACCATACGTACTTTTACTTCCGCGAAGCGAAAACCATATAATTCTTGAATAGAAAAGATTTCTAATACTTCTATAATATCTCCATTAGCTATAAAACCAGCTTCAGTTGTTGGCTTTATCCAAAAATAATTATTCTTCACGACCATTAAATAATCGCCAGTAGTTAATTCATTTTCATTGAATAAAACCCGACTACGTATTTGCTGATTATATAAATTTGCACGTTTGTTACTTCTTACAATAATGGCAGTTTCTTCATTTCCTAAATTGCTGTATGCATCATTTATAGCATCCATAATTTCGTAACCATCAACTAGCCTAACAATATCTTTAAAATCGCTCAAATCGAATTTAAACGTATCGTGCATAGAGTTTGATAAAGCCTCTCGTAAAACAGTGGCGTTTTCAAGAATACCAGAGCCTTGTTCTTGCCTAACAACCTCGTCTAATTCCATTTTTGTGACTTCCTTATTATAATTTAATTCTAATATGCGCTCATCTAAAGCTGGGCTTAAATCTAACTTTACGGGCGGTAATTGTGCAGTATCACCTATTAAAAGTAATTTACATTGATGCCCAGAATATACATATTGCATTAAATCGTCTAACAACGAGCCATTTTCAAAAAGTTTAGATTCCCCTGGAGTGTCAGGAATCATTGATGCTTCATCAACTATAAAAATGGTGTTTTTGTGCTTATTGGGTTGCAAAACAAATTTTACACCGCCATTTTTTTCTTTTTTTGGAAAATAAATTTTCTTATGTATTGTAAACGCTTCTTTTTTTGAATAAAGTGAGATTACTTTTGCAGCTCTACCTGTTGGGGCCATTAGAACAGCACTCTTTTTGGCTTTCCATAAATTGGTAACAATTGTGCCAACAATAGTGGTTTTTCCTGTACCTGCGTAACCTTTAAGTAAATACAATGCATTTGGTGCTTTACTAAAAATAAACTCTGAAAGCTGTTGTAGAACAATATCTTGTTTCAGCGTTGGTTGAAACGGAAACTGTTGCTTTATAAGAGTGTGAAAATCAGATGAAGTCATTAAAATTGTTGAAAATTTATAAATTATTCAAAGATATAAATGATTTTTACGCATAATAGGTTTTTACGATTAAAAAAAAATTGTAGATTTGCGAGAGACCATTAATGAACTTTTTAATTAAAAAACAATATGTTAACAATTATTATCATCACTGTTGCTGTAATTTTAGTTACAATTGGCTTAGTAAAGCTAGTAGACAAATTTATTCCTCAAAAATTCAAACCTTTTTTACAAATAGCACTTTGGGCATTTATAGCATATTTTGGTTATCAAACATTTAATTCTGTTTACGAACCAATAAAATTTAATAAAGTAAAACAAAAACGTTATAAAAGAGTAATTAGTAGTTTAATGGATATTAGAGATGCTCAACTTGCTCACAGACAAGTGACAGGTACATTTGCTAGTGATTTTGATAACTTGGTTAAGTTTATTGATACTGCAAAATATACAATTACACAACGTCGAGATTCTACTATTATTGATGAAGAATTAACAAAACGTTATGGTGTTGATACTACTAAAGAAATTATAGTTATTGACACGTTAGATTTTGAGCCTGTAAAAGATTCATTATTTAAAGGGTCAGACCGTTATAAAACCATGATGAATGTGCCTGTTGGTAAAAAAGGTGCTAAGTTTGAACTTAAAGCGGGGTTTATAGAGCAAAACGATTTTAGAATCCCTGTATTTGAAAGTTTAGTTAAGAAAAGCGTGATTTTATTTGATCAAGATAATGATTTAATTATTCAAGAAAATCAAGTAGTAGCTGTTGATGGTGTCAATGGAAATAGTCTAAAAGTAGGATCAATGGATGAAGTAAATACAACTGGAAATTGGCCAAAAGTATATGGCGAAAACGAATAATATAACAAACAAACTAACTAATCTAGAATTGTCCATTCAAATAAGTTTGAATGGACTTTCTTTTTGTATACTACAGAAAGACACAAATACAATTTCAACTTTAAAGCATTTTAATTTTAAAAAAAAGCTAAATTCATTTGAAGTATTAGATAAACTCAAACATCTTTTTAATACTGAAATAGCTTTACAAACAACATTTGTAGCTGTTAATGTTATTCATGAAAACGAACTATCAACATTAATACCTAAACCGTTATTTAATGAAGATTGCTTAGCAGATTACTTAAAATTTAATTCGAAAATTCTTAAAACAGATTTCATAGCTTTCGATGAAGTTATAACAAATGACAGCGTAAATGTTTATGTGCCGTATATAAATATTAACAATTTCATTTATGAAAAATTTGGAACATTTACTTTCAAACACTTCTCCACTATTTTAATAGAACATATTTTACTTATTGAAAAAAATGTAGATACTTCAAAAATTTATGCAAATATAAATGCTAATCATTTTGAAATTATAGTAGTAGAAAGAGGTAAACTAATACTTTATAATACATTTGAATACACCACTAAAGAAGATTTTATTTACTACATACTATTTACTGCAGAACAATTAAAGCTAAACCCAGAAACGCTTAATTTAGTGCTTTTAGGCGATGTAGAAAAAGATGATAAACTTTATACAATTGCCTATAAATATGTTAGAAATGTAAGCTTTGGTGATAGAGGTGATAACTTTAACTATCTTGAGGATACTAAAACAAAACATTCAGATTTCACTTTAATAAAAAGTTTTTAATGCGAATTATTTCAGGTCTTTATAAAAGCAGAAGAATTGTTGCACCAAAAAATTTGCCGGTGCGACCAACAACCGATATGGCAAAAGAATCGTTATTCAATATTTTAAATAATCTGTATTATTTTGATGATGTATCGGTATTAGATTTATTTGCAGGAACAGGTAATATAAGTTACGAATTTGCATCAAGAGGCACAGAAAACATAACCTCCGTAGATCAAGATTCTGGATGTATTAAGTTTATAAATAAAACGGCTGAAACATTTAAAATGCCTATTAACACTATAAAAAGCGATGTTTTTAAGTTTTTAGAAAAATCTACTTTACAAGCCAATATTATATTTGCAGACCCACCTTATGCGTTTACAGATGAGCAATTTGGAAGCATCCCAAAACTCATTTTTAAAAATAATTTTTTACTTGACGAGGGGTTATTAATCATCGAACATTCAAAACACACCAAATTATCAAACCTCGAAAATTTCAGTTATTCAAAAAGTTACGGTGGTAATATGTTCAGTTTTTTTGAAATTAAAGAATAAAAACAAAGCCCTTTAAAAAATTAAAGAGCTTGTTTTAAAAAGCAAATCTATAAGCCGGATCCTGTACTCTAAAAAGAGCCCTTATCATTTATCTTAATGCATTGTTACCAATACACTTTAGCTGCCTACCCTCCAACAATCGAGCGTGCAGCCCTCAAACGTTGGTATACATGACATTGCACCACAAAGAGTTTACCTGGTTTCACTACAGCATTACCTGTACATACTTTCTGTTGCACTTTTCCTAGCCTCACAGCTGGTGGCCATTAACCACTAAGTTGCACTATGGTGTCCGGACTTTCCTCTATTCGTTTACACAAACAGCGATAAGGCGATTTACTTAGCGCAAAATTACAATAAAGAAATCCTACAATCTAAATATATTTAAACACATATTCAATAGATTTAGGTTTTCGAGAATTTTGACAAATTAATTTTTCCTTTTAGCAATTCTAAATTTTCAAGCATAGCCTTAGTTAAGGTTTAAAATTTAGAGGAAGATAAAATGAAAAAGAAAGCGTAAAAAAACCAAAAACCTATATGCATTGAATATAAGGGCGTTACCCTAAAAAGGGTCAGGCTTTCCGCTATATCTTTTTAAATACATCATTGTGAGGAGGCAGCGACGTAACAATCTGTTAAATTGTAGTTCCACACTAAGTTTATAACTTGAAATTTTTAAAAAGGATGCCACTACAATCCTTAACGCATTAATTCGCTAGCTATGTTTTAAACTGAAAAGTTATTTTATTTTTGATGAGGTTTATATAAGAATAAACGATATGACATACAACATTCAATATTTTATATCAGATACTAAACGAAGTTATCAAGAATAAATATTTGTTAATAACTCATATTAAATTCTAAGCTCAAAATTCTAAATTCTGAATTGAATTTTTAACTTTGTTATTCTTAATAAATCAAGTTTTTAACTGGCATCGAAAGATGCTGAAACAAATTCAGCATAAATTGGAACACTTTGTAGTATCGGCTAGAAAATACAGACCACAAACGTTTAAAGACGTTGTTGGTCAGCAAGCTATTACAAATACTTTATTGAACGCTATTGAGAATAATCACTTAGCTCAAGCCCTATTATTTACAGGTCCGCGTGGTGTTGGCAAAACAACCTGCGCACGTATTTTGGCTAAAATGATTAATAGTGACGGTAAAGAAACAGGTGACGAAGATTTTGCATTTAATATTTTTGAATTAGATGCAGCTTCAAACAACTCCGTTGATGATATACGGAGTTTAACCGATCAGGTTCGTATTCCGCCACAAGTTGGAAAGTACAAAGTATATATTATTGATGAGGTGCATATGCTCTCGCAAGCAGCTTTTAATGCTTTTTTGAAGACCTTAGAAGAACCACCAAAACATTGTATTTTTATTTTAGCAACTACTGAAAAGCATAAAATAATTCCAACCATATTATCACGTTGTCAAATATTCGATTTTAAACGTATAACAGTTAAAGATTCAAAAGAGTATTTAAAATTTATAGCGAAAGAACAAGGTATAACTGCCGATGATGATGCGTTGCACATTATTGCTCAAAAAGCTGATGGCGCCATGCGTGATGCACTCTCTATATTTGATCGCGTTGTAAGTTTTTCGGGGAAAAACCTAACAAGGCAAGCGGTTACAGAAAACTTAAATGTACTTGATTACGAAACCTATTTTACAAGCACAGATTTAATTCTTGAAAATAAAATACCAGAACTTCTAATTCAGTTTAATAATACGCTATCAAAAGGATTTGATGGTCATCATTTTATTGCTGGCTTAGCATCGCATTTTAGAGATTTGCTAGTTAGCAAAACACCCGCAACTATTGAATTGCTTGAAGTTGGCGATAAAACTAAAACAAAATACTTAGAACAATCTAAAATTACCTCGCAAGAATTTTTACTCAAAGGCATAAATCTCGCTAACGATTGCGACCTTAAATATAAAACCAGTAAAAATCAACGCTTACTTGTTGAATTATGTTTAATGCAGCTTGCCTCTATCACTTTTGATGGAGAAAAAAAAAATAGCAGACATTACATAATTCCGCCTTCTTACTTTAAAAAGAAAGGCATCACTCCTATTCCTGTTATATTACCAACAAAATCTTCTGAGAATAAAGTTATAGCAAACCTAGTTCCTGTTGAAAAAGAATTGGTTGAAGTGTCTATTTCTAATAATTTGGAATCTTTACAGGTAAAAGAGCCTCCTCCAAAAATTGTGTTGAAGCAAGACACAAAACGTAGTTCGGGACTGTCTTTAAGTAGCATCAGAGCAAAAAAAGAACACCTTATTAGGCAAATGGATGTTGTTATTGATGAAGAAGATTTACCAACAGAGGATTTTACAGAAGAAGAACTAATAACTCTTTGGGACACTTTTATTAAAGAATTAGAAAAAAAAGGAAAGCATAATTTAGCTTCAATTTTATCTATAGACACTCCAAAAATTAGAGGAACTATTATACATTTAGAATTCCCAAATTCTACAAACAAAGTTGAAGTTGAACGCCAACAATACGACCTTTTATCGTTTTTAAGAAAATCTTTAAATAACTTCGATATTAGTTTATCTATTACTGTAAATGAGGAAATGGAGAAGAAATATGCTTTTACAGATATTGATAAATATGAAAAATTAAAAGAGAAAAACTCAAATATTGATGTTTTAAGAAAAACTTTCGGTTTAGACATTTAAAACCTATTATATGAATAAGTTATGCTTAATTTTCGTTTTGTTTTTAATTGCTTTTACAAGTTGTGACGGACGCGGTAGAAAACACAGAACTAATGCAGAAATTTTAACAGAAAGCAACCTTTTAAAATCATTCTCTGAAGTAGTAAAATATATTCCAGAGCATTATACAGAAATAATTACCGATACTATTCTTAGTAATAATTTTAGAATTAAAATAAAATATTATTCACTTAATAATGATTATGTTTCATCTAATAATTCTTCAAATGAAGCTTTAGTAATCAATCATTACAAAAATTTTGAAGCAAAAATTCAAGTTTTAAATAACAATAATATTATTACCGAAAACATTATAAATAAGCACATTTTTTCAAAATTTGAAAATCCTGAATTCTGGTCTAAAGCTATAATGCAATTTATTTGGGTAGATTATAATGCTTCTACAAAAACTAGCGTAAACATTAATACATCTTTTTGTTTGCCTGAAACCGAAACATGTAAAGATTACGCTATCACAATAAATAAATTTGGCACTATTCAAATTAAAGAAATCAATCTTATATTAAACACCATTTAAGCATGTTAGGATTAAAATTACCAACCGATCCACGTTGGGTAAACATTGTAGAAAAAAATATTGAAGAAATATTAACCGACCATGCTTTTTGTGAACAAAAAGCAACAAGTACAGCTATTTCCTTAATTGTAAGTTTTCCTGAATATACTGAGCTAGTACAAGAAATGACAGCTTTAGTAAAAGAAGAAATGAGTCATTTTAAAATGGTGCATGATATAATTATTGCTCGTGGCTGGATTCTTGGGAGAGACAGACGTGATGACTATGTGATACAATTAATAAAATTTTTCCCGAAAGGGGGCAGCCGAACAGCCCAATTAGTACACCGATTACTTTACGCGGCATTGATTGAAGCCAGAAGTTGTGAACGTTTTAGATTACTATCAGAAGAGTTACAAGACAAAGAACTTGCTGTTTTTTATAGAAATTTAATGGCTAGTGAAGCCAATCATTACACCATATTTTTAGGTTTTGCTAGACAATATGGCAATAAAAAAGAAGTTGATGCCAAATGGCAGCAACTTCTTGAATATGAATCTAAAATTATGGCTAACCTCGGAACTTCCGAAACTATACATGGTTAAAACTTATAACCAACTCCAATTTGAATATTTGAATTTTTAGCTGAAATACCTAAATGTTCATCAAAAATATTTGAGAAACCATACGTGTATCTTACATCTGCAAATAGCATAAGGTTTATTTTATATTCTACACCAGCTAAACCTGAATATACAAAATTCTTAATACCATCTTCGTATTTGTGTACTTTCAATCCAACTTGTGGACCTGCACCAATATGAATTTTTTCATTTAGTCTAAATCTAAAGAAAATTGGCATTTGTAAGTAATCTAAATGTAATACTTCTGCGTTTGCGCCTTCAGAAGAAAATTGTATTTCTGGCATAACAGATATGGTTTTTGATAAACCAATGTTAGCAAAAAAACCAACATACATACTGTTTCTATGTTTATTAGTCATGGTTGAATTACCATCAAACGCTAAGTTTGAAATATTATAACCACCTCTAACACCATACTTTACACCTTTAAATGTTGTGTTTTCTGGTTTTACAGCAACTATAGAATCAGTTTCTTTTTCTTGAGAAAAACCTTGTAAGGAGAAACTAAGTAGTATAACTAAGAATAATAATTTTTTCATAATTAAATAGGTTTGGGTTTGATATGAAGCGAATATATATGATAAACTTAAAGAAAAACTATTTTAAAAGACGAATGGCACAATTTTACTGTGTATTACTAGAAACAGTATCAAAATATATACTTTTTATAATACCATCGGCTAATCCAATTTTTGGGACATATATGTGTTTTGCACTACTCCATTTCATAGCAGAAAGATAAATTCGAATAGCAGGAATAATTACATCGGCTCTATCTTGATTTAAATTTAATACGGTTATACGTTCTTCATAGGTATAACTTTTTAAAATATTATAATAAGATGTTAAATAGAAATATGTAAGCGGTTTACTTATTGCTTTACCTGATACTTTGAAAATTTTATTGATATTCCCTCCTGAACCTAAAACATCAATTTTATCATAAGGTTTAACATTATTCTTTACCCATGCTTCTAATTCTGACCATGCATCTTTTTTAACTCTATCGTTTAGAAGTCTTACTGTTCCTATTTTGAAAGATTTTGATGCTGCAGGTTTACCATTATTAATAATGGTAAATTCGGTACTACCACCACCAACATCTACATATAAATACGTTTTATTTTTATCAATAAATTTATTCAAATCTGTTGCTGCAATAATAGCAGCTTCATCTTCTCCATCAATAATATCAATTTTTATTCCCGAGTTTTGCTCAATTAAATATACAATTTCATGTCCGTTTTCAGATTCTCTCATTGCAGATGTTGCGCAGGCTTTATATTTTACAACTTTATGTGACTTCATTAATAGTTTAAAAGCCAACATTGTATCAAGCATACGTTGTGTATTTTCTTTAGAAATTTTCTTGTTAAGAAAAACATCGGCTCCCAAACGAATTGGTACACGAACTAATGAGTTCTTTTTAAAATGAACAGGTTTTCCTTCTTCTTCAATTATATTTGAAATTAGCAATCGTACAGCATTGGAGCCTATATCTATTGCCGCATATTTTTTTATGGAGAGCATACTAATTTTCAGGCTTTTTTAAGTAATAATCGTAAATAGCGAATTGAGATCTTACTTTTTCGTTATCATTTATTTTATACTCATTTTCATTTGATGTATTTATTAATCGCGATTTTACATTATCATTCCAGCTAATATTAAACGAATCAATAATTTCCTGTTTTATATCATCATCATAAATTGGGCAACTTACTTCTACTCTGTTTTCAATATTTCTTGTCATCCAATCTGCCGATGAAATATATACTTTTTGATTACCATTATTACCAAAAATATATAATCTGGAATGTTCTAAAAATTTATCAATAATACTAATAACTTCAATATTTTCACTCATTCCCTTAACTCCAGGGATTAAACAGCAAATACCTCTAATTATCATTTGTATTTTTACACCTTCTCTACTTGCTTCATATAATTTATCAATCATTTTATAGCTAGATACACTATTCATTTTTAATTTTATAAAACCAACTTTTCCTGCTTTCACACTTTCTATTTCATTGTCAATCAATTTAAAAATTGAAGATTGTGTATAGTGAGGCGATGTTATTAAATGCTTGTAGCTGTAAATTTTATAATTCGTATTAAAGAAATTAAAGATTTTATTGACGTCTTTTAAAATACTTTGATCTGATGTAAATAACGTATGATCTGTATATATTTTTGCAGTAGATTCATTAAAATTGCCAGTGCTTATAAAACCATAACGCTTTAGTTTATCTCCTTCTTCTCTTTCTATTACACACATTTTACTATGTACTTTTAAACCTGTAACTCCGAAGATTAAATTAACACCTTCATGTTGCATTTGTTGTGCATAATCTATATTTGCTTGCTCGTCAAATCGTGCTTGAATCTCGATTGAAACCGTAACATTTTTACCATTAATTGCTGCATTTATTAACGAACTGGCAATGTGTGAGATTTCTGCCAAACGATAAATCGTGATTTTAATTGTTTTTACTTTTGGGTCTAATGCTGCTTCTCTTAAAAACTTTACGATATATGAAAATGTATGATATGGAGCATATAACAAGTAGTCTTTTTTATCAATAGCTTCAAATATGCTTACTTGTAAGCTAAGACCTTTTATAGGTAGTGCTTCTATTTTATCATAAAGAAGGTTTGTTCTCCCTAAACTTGGAAAACTCATATAATCTCTTCTGTTATGATAACGTCCGCCAGGAATAATACTATCTGTACTATCAATACCCATTTTAGTTAATAAATATTGTAATGTGTCTGGATTGATTGTTTTATCGTAAACAAAACGTAGTGGATCACCAACTCGTCTATGTTTTACACTATCAGATATTTTTTCAAGAAAACTTTTACTCAAATCACTTTCAAAATCTAATTCACCATCACGGGTAATTTTTATCATGTGCGCTGAAATACTTTTATAATCAAAAATATTAAAAATATCGCTTAAACAGTAGCGCAATAAATCGTCAACCATAATTATATAATCCTTATCACCTTGTTTTGGTAACTCTACAAAACGATTTACAGATTTTGGAATTTCTAGTAATGCGAATTGATTACTATTATCGGCCATTTGCATTCGTACGGCCAAATATGCAGCACTATCTTTTAAATTTGGTAACTGTACTAAATCCTTTAAGATAATGGTTACTAATGCTGGGCTTACCTTTTCAAAAAAGTATTTTTTTATAAAATCATGCTGTGAATTATCTATTTGAGTTTCATCAATTATATAAATATTTTCGGCTTCTAATCGATTAGTAATATTATCTAAAATACTTAAACTTCTACTTTGTTGTTTAATTACAATTTGAGTAATAATTTCTAGTAATTCCTTGGCTTTAATACCACCAAGCTCATTCTTACCTCCTTTTCCAGCTTCAACAATACGTTTTACAGTTGCATATCTTACTTTAAAAAATTCGTCTAAATTATTTGAAAAAATACCTAAAAAACGCAAGCGTTCAATTAATGGTACAATTTCATCTGAAGCTTCTTGCAAAACACGTGCATTAAATTGCAACCAACTTATTTCTCTGTTTATATATTTATTATTATGCTTTTCGACTTTTGTCATTAAATTACTTTGATTGAAAATATTAAGACAAATATATTCTATTTATGCTAATTTCAAATCTTTTGGGAATACTGTTTTTCTTGTTTTTCCTTGAGTTAAATCGTTCCAATCTTCAATATCAAATTCTATTATAACTACGCCGCAAGTTGGAACATTATCAATACCTATATTTCCATATGTATTTACAAAAGCTGTTATAGCATGATTATGACCAAAAATCATTAAGTTTTTAACCGATTTGTCACAGTTTTTAATTACTTCTACTAGATTAATTCCTGAAAAATCATATAATCCATGATTGAAGTGAATTATATTTTTATTGATTTTCAGTTCAGATATAAAAATATTTGCTGTTGATTTTGCTCTATAAGCATCACTAGAAATAACCATATCTGGCTTTAACAAATATTCTTTAAAATAGTTTGAAACTAAATAAGCATTATTTTCACCTCTTTTATTTAAGGGTCTTTCATGGTCGATAACATTATATTTCCATGAAGATTTCGCATGCCTTACTAAAATAATTTTTTTCATGTAATTCGGATTAAATGCAATTTTTATCGATAAAATTCAATTTATTTGTTCTTTAAATATAGAAAATTAATATGAAAAAACAGACTTGGCTAAACGTCATATTTACAAGTAGTGGTTAATTATACACTATCGTTGAATTACTCTGTTAAATCGATTAAATACATACAGTCACCATTTAATCGAATTAATTAGTGATTTAACACTTTTTTTTGATTAAGCAATAGTATATATGTTTTTTTGTCTAACTTATTAAAATCGAAAATTATGACCCCAAATCTAATTTCAAATATTAATTCAGCATTGGCATCCAATGTTCTCCCTCTTAATTTTTTCCCTCAAAAAAAATTTACTCTGTTTAGTATTTTAGTCTTTAAAGTGACTAATTAGTATCTAAATATAGTATTATAGTTTAAAAGATAATTATAAAAAATTATGAAGAATAAATCAGCTTTAACAATTTATACCGCTTTGCTTTCTTGCTTAGTGTTTTTACTTTCAGTAAATATTACTGAAGCACAAGAAAATGACATTTTTGAGCTTTCAAATAATTTAAAGACTTCTAAATCTTCAATTTCAAAGAAAAAAAACAGATCCGATTTTTATAACCTTACATATAAACTTCATTCAACAATATATATAGGGAAAAATTCCATTGAAAAAATTTATGGAAAAGGAAAAGCTAAAAAGCTTACATTTTCAGATACTGATTCATTTAGCTTATTAAATAATAATAGCAAGCAGTATAATGATATTGAATTAATAACGATAACATTAAGATCTCCTACTGATTTAAATAAGAGTTTAAATTTATCGAATACCAATAAATTTACAAACTTAAAATACATTTTTATTAGATGCTATTTTAAATGTACACCTGAACAAATAAAGGCATTTGTAAAATCAAATTCTAATGTTAGAGTTTTTTATAGCAACGAAATCCCATCTTAATACCATAATAGGTAAAATTAAATAATTAAGCCATGAAGAAACTATACATAAATAAAACTAATATAAATTCTACTTCAATTAAATTGATGGTGTTTTTAATTTTAGTGTCCATATTTAATAGTTATAGCCAAGTTAGGGTCCCATTTACTCCAAGAACTTCAAATTTGACTCCTGCAAAAACAGTCTATAATATTAAGGGAGATTTTTCGATGATTGGAAACACAAATCTTACTTTAGTAAATTATAATGAGACAAGTGCTAATAATCATGATATGGAATATGTTGATATTGATGGTGATTTAAACACTTTTAACTCTTCATCTGCAACATTAGCTTTTTCTACTGAAAATGGGGCTATTCCAGATTGCTCAAATATTATTTATGCTGGATTATATTGGGTTGGAAGGGCTGAAACCCAAAGTCCAGATAATAATGTTGATGGTGATAACAACCCAAATACATTTCAAGTTACTAAAAATGGGATTACTAAAAATTTTGATAAACAAAAAGTATTAATTAAAGGCCCAAATGAAACAAACTATACAGAAGTCACTGCCGCTTCTAGTGATATTTATTATCCTTCAAATACTGATAATAACATTTTTACAGCTTATACAGAAATTACTCAATATGTAAAAACTAATGGTCTTGGAGAGTATTTTGTTGCAGACATTGCTTTAAATGAAGGTAATTTAGATGGTACAGGATTTTCTGGTGGTTGGGGTATGATAGTTGTTTATGAAAACTCAAAAATGAAATGGAGAAATGTAACGATTTTTGATGGGCATGCTTATGTTGCAGGAAATAATTCTGAAGAATATACTATTGATATTAATGGAATTAATGCAGCTACTAGTGGTGATGTGAATTTAAAATTGGGGCTTATGGCTAGTGAAGGTGAGTTACAATGGAATTCTGATTATTTTGAAATAGAAATTTTACAAACAAATACTTATCAAAAATTAACACATAGTACTAATTCCATAAATAATTTTTTCAATTCATCTATAATTACCGGTGGTAATACAAGAAACCCAAATTTAGTTAACAATACCGGACTAGATATTGTCATGTTTGATATACCAAACACCAGTAACAATATTATTGGTAATGGACAGCAAAATACATCTTTTAGATATGGATCAAACTTAGATACTTATGTGATTTTTAATGTAACTTTTTCAGTTGATGCTTATGTTCCTGAACCTGAAGGTGTATTAAATATCACCTCTGTTAATGGAAGTACTCCTAATCCTCCAGACACATTAGAACCTGGTCAATCTTCAGATTACATATTAGAAATTAGAAATACAGGTACTGAACCTACAAATAATACAGTAATTACAATTCCGCTTCCTGATAATGTTAATCCTAATGATTTAAATATAACCACTAACACATACCTTCCATTTTCAACAGCTAATATTCCTGTTTTTAATTCAGGAATTGGTGCAAACGGTGCTATAGTATGGGATTTAGGAACACTACCTGTTCCAACTGACCCTAGTACTGTTTTAGCTGATATTAGTTTTAAACTAACAGTAACTACAGATTGTACAATGTTAAGTAACCCAACTTTTAGTCCAGACGTTTCACTAGGAGGAACTATTACTGGTGTTGGTGCAATATCTAATGTTTCTTTTAGCTTTCCTTTAATACAAGGCTATATAACAACAGGTTTATGTACTGGAGAGCCAGTCCCTACACCTGTTATTATATCTATTGATTACTTAAGCTATATTAATCAGCCTCCAACAGCAAGTAATCCTACACCCATAAATATTGAATGTATTGCTGATTTACCTACTCCAGATGTGACTGTAGTAACTGATGAAGCTGATAACTCAGGTATAGCACCAATTGTAACCTTTGTTTCTGATGTTTCAGATAATAATTCATGTCCAGAAGTGATTACTAGAACATATAGTGTTACAGATGATTGTAATAATTCAATAAATGTAACACAAACTATAACTATTATTCCAAATAC
>CAZLXG010000033.1:0-26136 GCA_964563585.1 uncultured Flavobacteriaceae bacterium
GACTTAAAATCCAATGTCCATTAGGACGTACGGGTTCAAGTCCCGTCTTCAGTACTAAGCCTTATCTTTTATTAGATGAGGCTTTTTTTTATTTTAAAGAATTTAAATAATGCATAAAAAAAAGCTTCCAATTTGGAAGCCTTTTTTAATTCGATATAATTGGTTTATTAATGACCAGTTACTTCTTTTACTTTGTCTTTTGCAGCATCAGCAGCACTATCTACTGCATCACCAGCATCGTCAACAGCTTTATCAACTGCTTCTCCAGTAGCATCAACAGCATCGTCTACAGCGTCTCCGGCAGCATCACCAGCTCCTTCAATTGCATCTCCTGCGGCGTCAGCAGCATCACCAGCAGCTTCAACAGCATCACCTGTTGCATCAGCAGCAGCTTCTACAGCAGCATCCGCTTTTTTTGTGTCTCTACAAGACGTGAAAGATAAACTCAAAGCTAATAATAAAGCTGAACTTAAAATTAATTTTTTCATGGTTTTTGTTTTAGTGTTAATTTTATTTTTCTAAACAATTGGGTAATTGTTTAGGTTACTAATTTAATAACTTATTGTCAAACTCTAATACGATTGTGTTAAAATTTTAACAAAAGCTACAAAAATCATCTTATATACGTAAGTAATTGAGTATTTGGACGACGGCACCTGCATTTTTTTGAATGTAATTCGCATTTTGGTTACCAGTGAAGCTGCGTTTTTTATCATTATTAATGAGTTCATTTAGAATTAAATTAAACTCTTTTTGGTTAGAAACTGAAAACATACCTCCATTGTCAATCATGGATTTGGCTTCAGGGAATTTTGAATGATTGCTTCCAATAATAATAGGAACGCCAAAAACAGCAGGTTCTAAAGTATTATGTAAACCAGTGGTTCCTATAGCGCCGCCAACATATGCAATATCTGCATAACTATATGTTTTTGAGAGTAAACCAATAGTATTAATAATTAATACGCTTGCAGTTGATAACTGTTTTCCGTCTTTTTCACTAAATAGGATAGTTTCTGTATTTAGTTTGCTTTTTAACTGATGTATTTGTACTGAATTAATGTTATGAGGCGCAATAATAAATTTTACATCTTTTGAAGCTTCAGAATTAATATAATTGATAAATAAAGATTCATCTTCACCCCAAGTACTACCTGCAACAATACATGATTTGTTGTTTTTAAATGATTCAATAAAATCTAAATAATTATTTTGTTTTAATTGATTTGAAACTCTATCGAAACGCGTATCGCCTGAAACTGTAACTTGATGATAATTTATAGTGTTTAGTAAATCTTTTGAAACTTCATTTTGAGTAAAAATATGTTCGAAAGCAAATAAAGCTTGTCTTAATTCTTTCCCATAGAATTTAAAAAACCTTTGATTCTTTCTAAAAACAGCAGAGATTAATATGGCTCGTGAATTTTTAGACTTTAATTTATTTAAAAAATTAGGCCAAATATCATACTTAACAAAAACGGTAAGTTCTGGTTTTACAGTTTCTATAAATCGGTTAGCATTGTTTTTTGTGTCTAAAGGCAGGTATATAACAATATCTGCAATAGGTGAGTTTTTACGAATTTCGTATCCTGATGGAGAAAAAAAGCTAAGTATGATTTTATGGTTTGGATAATGATTTCGTAATGCAGTAAAAACAGGTAGACCCTGTTCGTATTCGCCTAACGAAGCACAATGAAACCAAAGTGTTTTATCGTTTACATTTAAGTTTTTTTCTAAAATCTTAAAAGTTTCAGACCTTCCAATTACTCCTTGCTTTATTTTTTCGTTAAAAGAAGAGCTACATTTTAAGCCAAAATGCAGTAAATTAATTCCAATGTTATAAGTGAGACTCAATTTTTTTTCTTTGATGCTAAAATACATTTCTTTAAAGTAAAATCATTGTTTAGCGTGGGCGAATTTTGTAATTTTGATACTTATGAAAAAAATACAAATGGTTGACCTAAAGGGTCAGTATAATCAAATAAAAGATGTTGTAAATCCTTCAATTCAAGAAGTTATTGAAAATGCAACATTTATAAATGGACCAAAGGTTCATGAGTTCCAGAAAAATTTAGAACAGTATTTAGGTGTAAAACATGTTATTCCATGTGCAAACGGAACCGATGCTTTGCAAATTGCAATGATGGGTTTAGGTTTAAAACCTGGTGATGAAGTTATAACAGCCGATTTTACTTTTGCTGCAACTGTGGAGGTTATTGCATTGCTTAATCTTACTCCTGTTTTAGTTGATGTAAATCCAGATGATTTTAATATAGATATTGAAGCTATAAAAAAAGCTATTACACCAAAAACTAAAGCTATTGTACCAGTTCATTTATTTGGACAATGCGCAAATTTAGAAGCGATTACGGAAATTGCTAAAGCACATAATTTATATGTTATTGAAGATAATGCGCAAGCTATTGGAGCTACTTATACCTACAAAAATGGTAAAAAAGTTAAAGCAGGAACAGTTGGTCATGTATCTTCAACCTCATTTTTTCCATCAAAAAACCTTGGATGTTATGGAGATGGAGGCGCTATTTTTACAAATGATGATGATTTGGCTCACATCATTAGAGGTATAGTGAATCATGGTATGTATGTGCGTTATCATCATGATGTAGTTGGTGTAAATTCTCGTTTAGATAGTATTCAAGCTGCAGTTTTAGATGTTAAATTACCACATTTAGATAATTATTGTGAAAAACGAAATGAAGCTGCTAAAAAGTATGATAAAGCTTTTGAGGGTGTAAATGAAATTGAAATACCATTTAGAAATGGAAGTGAAGATAGTCACGTATTTCATCAATATACATTAAAATTGAATGGTATTGATAGAGACGCTTTAGCGCAACATTTAAATGAAAAAGAAATACCTTGTGGTGTATATTACCCAATTGCGTTGCACAAACAAAAAGCATATTTAGATTCAAGATATAATGAAGACGATTTTACGGTAACGAATCACTTAGTGAAAAGCGTTATATCTTTACCAATGCATACTGAATTAGATGACGAACAAATTGAATATATCACATCAACAATTATAAAATTTATAAATGGATAAAATATTAGTTACTGGTGGATTAGGGTTTATTGGGTCGCACACAGTTGTAGCGTTACAAAATGAAGGTTATGAAGTTGTTATTATTGATAACTTATCAAATTCATCTATAGAAGTTTTAGACGGAATTGTTTCCATTACTGGGAAAACTCCAATTTATGAAAATTTAGATTTAAAAGATAAAAAGGATGTTGAATCTTTTTTCAAAAAGCATAACGACATAAAAGGAGTTATTCATTTTGCGGCAAGTAAAGCTGTCGGAGAAAGTGTGCAAGAACCATTACTGTACTATGAAAACAATATTTCTACTTTGGTTTATATTCTTAAAGAATTAAAAAAATTACCAGAGGCAAGCTTTATATTTAGTTCGTCATGTACTGTTTACGGGCAAGCTGATGAAATGCCAATAACAGAAAACGCACCAGTAAAACCAGCGGAATCACCTTACGGAAATACAAAGCAAATGGGTGAAGAAATTATTCAAGATACTTGTATGGTAACACCAAGTTTAAGAGCAATTGCGCTACGTTATTTCAATCCAGTTGGTTCGCATGAATCTGTTAAAATAGGTGAATTACCAATTGGTGTTCCGCAAAATTTAGTACCATATATTACGCAAACAGGTATTGGAATTCGTGAAGAACTTTCAATTTTTGGAGATGATTATCCAACGCCAGATGGAACTTGTATTCGTGATTATATTCATGTTGTAGATTTAGCAAGAGCACATGTGATTGCACTTGGACGTTTGTTGCAAAATAAAAATAAATCTAACTATGAAACATTTAATTTAGGAACAGGAACAGGAAGTTCGGTATTAGAAGTTGTTCAATCTTTTGAACGTGTTTCGGGTAAAAAACTAAATTATAAAATTGTAGGAAGAAGAGAGGGTGATATTATTTCGGCTTACGCAGATACAACAAAAGCAAATGAAGAATTAGGTTGGAAAACAGAATTATCTTTAGATGATGCCATGCGTTCTGCTTGGAAATGGGAGCAACTCCAATGGAAACATAATGCATGCTAATGGGATAGACTACGATGCCGTAAATGATATTATTTATTTAAGCGTAAATTTTTTCAATGAAGTTTGGATAATTGACCATAGTACAACTATTCAAAAAGCCATATCTAAATAGTGGTGAAAATCTTAAGAAAGGAGGTAATCTTACGTTTATAGATTTGGAAATCCAACTTAATTTAATTCCTGACACCAATAATGAACCTGAAGTTTTTTTGGATTTACAGATTCTGAAATATATTCTCCTATTTTGGGTGGAGCTGTTAGATTGCCAAATGGAAATACTTTAATTACAGAATCTGGTTTTGGGAAGTTACTAATTCTGGTAAAGTAGTATGGAAATTTAAAAACGATTTGTTAAATTGGAGAGGGTATAACTATTCTAAAAATTACTCAAGTATATTTCTCTAGGTTATAGCCTTCTTTTTTCTAAAACTTGCAATAACAAGTACAATCATACCTATAGTTACTGATAAATCTGCCATATTAAAAATACCAGTTCTAAAAACGCCACCTAAATCAATATGAAAAAAATCGGTAACAGAACCGTAAGCAAATCTATCATAAACATTAGCAATACCACCACCAATAATACTTGAAAAAGCTAAAATAGAGCAATTATCTAAAGATTTATCTTTTAAGGTATGGCGTAAAACAATTCCTAAAACAATAACAGGTAAAATAAGTAATAAAATTAATTTTAGCGTTGGGTTTAAATCGCTACCCATACCTAAAAAAGCACCTGTATTTTCTACATTATGAAGCGTAAAGTAGTTATCAATAATTTCAGAATGACTTCCGGCATCAACTTTTGCTCTGACCCAAATTTTAGAAACTTGATCGATAGCAATAGTAACAATAATGACTAATAAAATAGAAATTGAACGACGAGTTACTTTCATTTAGGCTTGATTTTCAAAAGTTGCAGAAGCAGTTTCAGATGCTCTATTAATTTTTCTAACTAAACCTTGTAAAACTTTCCCTGGACCAACTTCTGTAAATAAAGTAGCGCCATCAGTAATCATTTGTTGTACAGATTGTGTCCAACGTACTGGGGAAGTTAATTGAGAAATTAAATTTGCTTTTATTTCAGACTCATCAGTTACAGCATTTGCTGTAACATTTTGATAAATCGGGCAATTTGGTTTGCTAAACGTTGTATTTTCAATAGCTGCTGCTAATTCTTCTCTTGCAGGCTCCATTAAAGGCGAATGAAAAGCGCCACCAACAGGTAACACTAAAGCTCTACGAGCTCCTTCTTTTTTTAAAGATTCACAAGCTTTATTGATTGCTTCAACTTCACCAGAGATTACTAATTGTCTAGGGCAATTGTAGTTTGCAGCAACTACAATACCATCAGTTGTAGCACAAATTTTTTCAACAATATCATCATCTAAACCTAAAACAGCAGCCATTGTGCTTGGTTGTGATTCGCATGCTTTTTGCATGGCTAAAGCACGTTGAAATACTAATTTAAGCCCGTCTTCAAAACTTAATGCACCATTTGCTACTAAAGCTGAAAATTCACCAAGCGAATGCCCTGCAACCATATCTGGTTTAAAGTTATCGCCTAAAGTTTTAGCTAAAATTACAGAATGTAAAAATATAGCTGGTTGAGTAACTTTAGTTTGTTTTAGGTCTTCCGCAGAACCTTCAAACATAATATCTGTGATATGAAAATCAAGAAGTTCATTAGCTTCTTCAAAAAATTCTTGAGCCAAAGGTGAATTTTCATAAAGGTCTAAACCCATACCTGAAAATTGAGCACCTTGACCCGGAAATATATATGCTTTCATGTGTCTTACATTTTGAGTGGCAAAAATAGGGATAATATTAAACTTATAAGTCTTTAGTTGCTGCTTCTGCACAACGTTCTCCATCCATGGCAGCAGAAACTATGCCACCTGCATATCCGCCACCTTCACCACAAGGAAATAAATTAGAAATTTCAGGATGTGCTAAATGCTCATTTCTTGGGATGTTTACGGGTGATGAGGTTCTGGATTCTACACCAATAATATTAGCTTCTTCTGTATAAAAACCTTTCATTTTATCCCCGAAAGCTTTAAAACCTTTGCGTAAAGAGTTACCAATTAATTTAGGAAATAAAGAATGTAAAGGAGCCGATTTTAATCCTGGTTGGTAAGACGTTGAATTTAAATCGTTAGATAATTTGCCTTCAACAAAATCGGTTAAGCGTTGGGCAGGCGCAGTTTGTGTGCGTCCACCAGCAGTAAAAGCTAAACGTTCAAAATCTTTTTGATATTCTAAAGCTTTTAAAGCTCCAAATTGCTCATATTTATATAAATCTTTTTCAGCATTAATTTCAACTACAATACCCGAATTTGCGAACTCATTATTGCGTTTAGATGGCGACATACCATTCACTACAATTTCGCCATTTGCTGTTGCTGCAGGTACAATAAAACCACCAGGGCACATGCAAAATGAATACACACCTCTATCGTTAATCTGTTGCACTAAGCTATAAGCAGCAGCAGGTAATAATTCGTCACGTTCCGCTTTACAATGGTATTGAATACTATCGATTATATGTTGTGGATGTTCCACACGAACACCCATGGCAAACGATTTTGCTTTAAGTTGAATATTCTTTTTATCAAGTAAATAATAAATATCTCTAGCCGAATGTCCTGTTGCTAAAATAACACGCTCAACATGTAATTCTGTTTCGTTTTGAAGCTGAATAGTCTGTATTTTTCCATCTTTTATTTTAAAATCGGTAACACGGCTTTCAAAATGAATTTCTCCACCATAATTTAAAATCGTTTCACGAATATTCTGCACCACTTTAGGCAATTTATTGGTGCCAATATGTGGATGCGCATCAACTAAAATCTGGTCTGTAGCACCATGAAATACCAAGTTTTCAAAAATTTTACGTACATCACCACGTTTTAAACTCCGTGTATATAATTTCCCGTCGCTATACGTACCAGCGCCACCTTCGCCAAAGCAATAATTAGAATCTTCGTTAACAAAATGGTTTTGATTAATAGCTTTTAAATCTCTGCGTCTATCTTTTACATTTTTACCACGTTCTAAAACAATAGGTTTAAAACCAAGTTCAATACAACGCAATGCAGCATACATTCCTGCAGGACCAAAACCAATAATATGCACAGGTTTTGTATTTATAACATCGTTATATTCAAAAGTATATGCCGATATTTTGGGTAGCGATTCATTAATGTAAACGGCTACTTTATAGTTGAAAATTATTTTAGCCTTTCGTGCATCAATCGATTTTCTAAGTATTTTTACACCAGTAATATTTTTTCTATCAATGTCTAATTTTATAGCAGATTTTAAAACTAAAATATCGCTACGCTTTTCTTCTTTTAGAGTAACACGAAATTGAATCTCTTTAATCATATTGCAAAATTACTGAAAATAGCTAAAGGAATTTTAAAACAAATTATTTTTAATTATTTGGGCGTTACCCTTTGGGTCGCGCTTTTCGTTATATCTTTTTCTCGTACCTCAAAAAAGGATGCCACTGCAATCACTAACGCGGAAAAATGAAGCTGGTTTAGTGAGCGGGGTTTGCATGTGAATATTTTTCGAAGGAAAATCAGACGTAGTAAACTGATAATTACCATTGTTTAAGCCCGAAAATGAGCAATTAACTTTAAAATTTTATTTTATCTTTTGTTGCATAGTATAAATTTTCCGTAAAGATATTTGCTCCTTTTTTGTTTAAATGACTGCAATTAAAAAACAATTCATCATCATAGCCTTTTGATAAATCAATCAAATTTGGAACCTTAGTCATTAAGTTTTCTAAATAATGTGTATTTCTAATTTTATTGCAATAAGGGGAAATATAAAGGGTTAATTGAATTTTATTTTTTAAACAAAGGTCAATTATTTGGTCAAGAATAATATTTTTGCTCCTAGTTGTTTTTGGTAAACTTCCAGTTAGAGGAAGTTTACTTCCAAACTTAGGTGAAAACCCGATACTAGGGTTAATTCTAGGTCTTTTATTAATAAATGTAAAAAACACTTCCCTAAATCCAATTTTGGGGTCATTTATTGCATATCTATAGAAAGGAATATTTTCTAACTTTTCATAATCATTGAAATATTTTCTAATATGATTATTAATAATTTTGTTTTTTTTTAAAAAAGGTATAGCCTCTGATATTGCTATATTTGAAGGATTACCATCTTCAAAATTAGAATCAATTTGTAAAAAAACGGTAGAAATATTATTGTTAGCTATAAGTAGTTTTAATTGTAGTAAATTGTCATTTAAACCTGCGCCTTCTACTCCTAGATTAATTGTTTTTTTATTAGATAGACTGTCAAATAATTTACTGTTAATATGATTTGCTACTCTTGATGAACCAATAAATACAATATCAAAATTTTTATTTTTTGTATTTAAAATGTACTGTAGTTTATTTCTTGGATTTGAATTTGCATATATTTTAGTATAAATAAAGTCGCAAGAATATAATAGACCTATTGTTAGAGTAAAAAGAGATATTAGATATTTAATAAACTTTTTCATTTGAAGTTAGAATTGAAAGTAGATGAAATCTGATACATCAGAATAAACACCAAGTGTTATTATTCCTAATATTGTAAGAAATATTTTAAAATTAATCCATTTACCAAAAAATGGGTGTTCCTGTTCTCTTGAGTTCCATTCTACAATTATAAAGAGAAAAATTAAAACCAATAATTCTGGAGTATATCTTTCAATTGATAAATATTGAAAACCACCTTCAAAATTAAATAAAAATAAATTTTTGAGATATTTAATTGCACTTGAAATGTTATCTGACCTGAAAAATACCCAACCAATAAGCACTAAAAAAAATGTAGTTATTATAGAAATTAATTCATAAAAACTTGGCAGCTTTTTTCCTTCAGAAACTATATTAAGATTATTTCGATTCTTATTAATTATAAATAAAGGTGTATAATATAATGCATTTAGTCCTCCCCATATTATAAAAGTCCAATTAGCACCGTGCCAAAATCCACTAACTATGAAAACAATAAAAATATTTCTGAAACTTAGTAGTTTTGAAACCTTACTTCCACCAAGTGGAATGTATAAATAATCTCTAAACCAAGTAGATAAAGATATATGCCATTTTCTCCAGAATTCGGCAATGTCTCTTGAGAAATATGGAAACTTAAAGTTTGTCATTAAATCGATTCCAAATAGTTTAGATGTCCCAATAGCTATGTCAGAATAGCCACTAAAATCGCAATAAATTTGAAAAGCAAAATAGAAGCTTCCCAAAATTAAGCTTAGCGAGTTCATATTCTCATAATTAGAGAAAATATCATTTACGTATATGGCACATGAGTCTGCAATAACAATTTTTTTAAATAATCCCCAGAGAATTAAATGTAATCCGTTGATGGCTTTAGAGTTATTAAAAATTCTTTTTTTGTAGAATTGAGGTAGTAAATTAGAAGCTCTTTCGATTGGTCCTGCAACTAATTGAGGAAAGAAACTTACAAAAGCAGAAAAAGCAATAAAATCCTTTGTAGGCTCTAATTTTTTTTTGTAAACATCAATAGTATAACTTAAAGTTTGAAATGTATAAAAACTTATTCCTACAGGTAATATGATATTTAAAGAGCTTGCTTCAATATTCCCACCCAAAAATAAAAACGCAGTAATAAAATTGTCGAGAAAAAAATTATAGTATTTAAAGAACCCTAAAACCCCTAGGTTTACTATAACACTTATCCAAAGCAGTGTTTTTCTTTTAATTATATTTTCTTGTTTAGATAAAGCAATTCCAACAAAATAATCAATTATTGTACTGGAAAAGATTAAAAATAAAAACCTCCAATCCCACCAACCATAAAAGATATAACTTGTAACGACAATTAAAAAATTTTGTAGTTTTAAATTTTTGTTTGTCACAAACCAATAAAGTATAAAAACTATCGGAAGGAATATTGCAAAGTCAATAGAGTTAAAAAGCATTCTATTTGTTTAATTATTTGATATTTTTTGCAATACTTAAATCAGCATAAATATAATGTTGCGATATGAGTTGTTTCAATTATTTATATCTACAGTTAAACGAAGGTAGCGGAAAATTTTCACAAAGTAAAGAAATTACTTATTGCTTCATATAAGTTAAAAACGAAAATTCATAGTCATGCTTGTCGTTTTTTTTATGAAACATATTCGCAGTCTCTTTCCAAATATTTGTGTCAATCTTTGGGAAAAATGTATCAGCCTCAAAGCTTTCGTGTACACGAGTTAGTTCAATTTTATCAGCTAAATTAATAGCTTGTTTGTATATTTCTCCGCCACCAATAATAAAAGGTTGAGAGTCATTTTTTACAGCATCAATCGCATCTTCTAAATTATTAACCACAACAACACCATTAGGTACGTTATAATCTTGCTGGCGTGTAATAACAACATGAGTTCGGTTTGGTAATGGCTTCGGGAAACTTTCAAAAGTTTTGCGACCCATAATAATATGGTGCCCGTTGGTTAAACTTTTAAATCGTTTTAAATCATCACTTAAATGCCAAATTAATTTATTATTTTTTCCAATAGCATCATTTTCTCCAGCGGCAACAATTAATGTGAGTTCAGATGTTTTATTTGAAGTTGTTTTTGTTTCGTTATAAGCTTCACTTTGTGCTATTAATGTTTCTTCTTTTACAAAGTATTCTTTAAGTTTTGAGATACGGTCTTGTTGTTTTGCTACTAATTTTTCTAACTGTTCTTTTTCCCAAGCTTTACCCATAAATTTATGAGTTACAAATACGTTAAACGTATGATACAAAAAGAAGAATAACCATAATAAAATGGCAAATACAAACCAATCTATACCAAAAAATTGTATGCTTTTACCAATGCCAAGTACCGTATTGGCAATAATTAAGAACATTGCTCCTATTAAAAAAAGAACAAAATGAATGTATAAACGTTTTTTTTGCTTTACACGATTTTGTGCATTTTGTATAAGCTCTAATTGGTCTTTATCTATTTGTGGTATGGGTTTCTTTTTTCCGAACATATATGTAATATAATAATTGTAAAGTTAAAACTTTTTACTGACAACAAAACAATAATTAATAAGCTTTGAAAAGCAAAAAAACCGCAAACGTTTTCGGTTTAAAACAACTAAAAATCAACAATAAAACATGATTTTTTTACTGACAATATCATAAATATTTAGCGCTTTTTTTATACTGCTACAATACCTTTTATGTGCGGGTGTGGATTATAATCTACTAAAGTAAAATCTTCAAAAGTAAAATTGAAAATATCTTTAATTTCAGGATTTAAAACCATTTTTGGTAATGGTCTTAACTCTCTTGATAATTGTATTTCTAATTGTTCGTAATGATTACTATAAATATGTGCATCACCAAATGTGTGAATAAATTCTCCAGCTTCGTAACCACAAACTTGTGCCATCATCATAGTAAATAATGCGTACGAACCAATGTTAAAAGGTACACCTAGAAAAATATCTGCACTTCGTTGATATAATTGACAAGACAACTTACCATTAGCTACATAAAATTGAAAAAACGCATGACATGGTGGTAATGCTGCTTTTCCGTTTGCCACATTTTCATCAAATGATTTTGACGTATCAGGTAAAACAGAAGGGTTCCATGCAGAAACTAGCATTCTTCTGCTATCTGGATTGTTTTTTAGAGAATGAATAACATCTTTAATTTGATCAATTTCATCATCGTTCCAATTACGCCATTGGTGTCCGTAAACAGGTCCTAAATCTCCATTTTTATCAGCCCAAGAATTCCATATTTTAACGCCGTTTTCAGTTAAATAATTAATGTTCGTATCACCTTTTAAAAACCAAAGTAGTTCGTAAATTATAGATTTTAAATGTAGTTTTTTTGTGGTTACCATTGGGAAACCTTCACTTAAATCGAATCGCATTTGATGTCCAAAAACACTTTTAGTTCCTGTTCCTGTTCTATCTCCTTTTTCGTTTCCGTTTTCTAAAACGTGTTTTACAAGGTCGTGATATTGTTTCATATATTATTTTCTGCGAAGGCAGGAATATTTTGTTATTAAAGTCTAATTTTATTGAGGATAAAAATAAAGAAAAGCAACAAAATTATATAATTGATAATTCAATATATATTATAAAGTTATTAACTAATTTATCTAGGGAAATTTGCTATTATCCAATAATCATTCCAGCAATAGTAGCCGAAATAAGAGAAGCAATAGTTCCACCAAGTAATGCTTTCATTCCAAATTTAGATAAGGTTTTACGTTGCCCTGGAGCTAACGAACCAATACCACCAATTTGTATTCCTATTGAAGCAAAATTTGCAAACCCACATAGCATATAAGTTGCCATGATTATAGACTTATTATAGGTAAGGTGTGTTGCATTGGCGATATTTTTCAACTCTGCTAATTGAATATAACCAACAAATTCACTGGCTGCGAGTTTAATTCCAAGTAGCTGTCCCATTAGTGCCATATCTTCTTTTGCTATACCAATTAACCACATTAATGGCGCAAATGTATAGCCCAAAATTAGTTCTAACGATAAATTTTGATAAGGTGTGTTGCTTGCAATAGCATTATTCAATGTTGTAACATTTCCAACCCAACCTAAAAGACCATTTATCATGGCTATAAAGGCAACAAAAACTAAAAGCATTGCACCAACGTTTACAGCTAATTTTAAGCCTTCTGTTGTTCCGTTTGCAATTGCGTCTAATAAATTAGAACCTATTTTATCTTGTGATACAGTAACATCTGTATTTACTTTTTCGGTTTGTGGGTATAATATTTTTGAAATTACAATAGCTCCAGGTGCAGCCATAACTGATGCTGCCAATAAATGTTTAGCAAATTTTAATTTTAAGACAGGGTCATCTCCACCTAAAAAACCAATGTATGCTGCTAAAACGGCTCCAGCTACTGTTGCCATTCCGCCAATCATTACTAAAAGCATTTCAGATTTATTCATCTTTTCTAAATATGCTTTTATTAATAAAGGGGCTTCGGTTTGTCCTAAAAATATATTTCCTGCAACACTTAAGCTTTCTGCTCCTGAGATTTTTAATACTTTAGATAATGACCAAGCCATTATTTTTACTACTTTTTGAATAATTCCTAAGTAAAAAAGAACAGAGGTTAAAGCAGAGAAAAATAAGATGGTTGGTAAAACCTGAAAAGCGAAAATAAAACCATAAGATGAAACATCCATAAAACCTCCAAAAATAAATTCGCTTCCCGCTCTAGTGTATTCTAATAAATCAATAAATTTTTGACCTACAAATTCGAATATATTTTGAATGAAAGCCACTTTTAAAACACCAACAGCAATAAGTAATTGAAATGCTAAACCAATAGCAACTGTTTTCCAGTTGATGGCTTTTTTGTTATTACTAAATAAGAATGCAATAAAAATTAAAGTAAACATACCTAAAACACCACGCCATAAACTATTTATTGAAAAACCTTGACTTGGAACTATTGGAGTGACTTCAGTTTTAGTAGCAATTTCTTGCTCTATTACACTTTCTGGTATTATGTTTTCAGATGTATTTAATGAATCAACAGTATTGTTTGTTGTTTGTATTTGCTCTGTAGTTTCTGTTTGAATGGTCTTTAATTCCGATTCTACATTTTGTGCTATTGCTACATTTAATCCGAAAAAAATAGCAATAATAAACAATAGAGCTTGTTTCATAATATGAAGTAGTTAGTTACGTTTAGAAATCTCGTCACGAATATGCGCTGCAGTTTCATAATCTTCATTTTCAACAGCTTCGTTTAATAAATTAGTAAGTTCTTCTAAATTTTTAGTTTGGTAGTTTTCTTTTGTAGTATTAGGTTCCAATTCACTTGCTAATAAATCGTCAACTAAAATACTGTCTTGAAGTTCGTCTTCTTCATCTTTTTTAGGATTCACTTTTAAATAAATACCTGCTTGGTCTAAGATGTTTTTGTATGTAAAAATTGGTGCTTGAAAACGAAGTGCTAAAGCAATAGCATCACTAGTCCTGGCATCAATTATTTCTTCAATTTTATCGCGTTCGCAAATCAAACTTGAATAAAAAACGCCGTCAACCAATTTATGAATGATAACTTGTTTTACAACAATATCAAATCTGTCAGCAAAATTTTTAAATAAATCGTGTGTTAATGGTCTAGGTGGGCTAATTTCTTTTTCTAATGCAATTGCTATAGATTGTGCTTCAAAAGCTCCAATAACTATAGGTAGTTTTCGGTCACCATCAACTTCATTTAATATTAATGCATATGCGCCATTTTGAGTTTGACTATATGATATGCCTTTAATGTTTAATTTTACTAAGCTCATATATTTTATATAAAAACGCAAAGAACTGTTTAAATTAGGACTTTACCAAACCACCTTTTTACAGTTTAACGAAAAATTCTAATATAAGCAGTTCTATAAACCAATACAATTTATAAAAAAATATTTTACTGTTGCGCTTTAAATACTTTTAATTTTTCGATGAGTGCTGGAACTACTACAAAAGCATCTCCAACAACACCATAATCAGCAGCTTTAAAGAAAGGTGCTTCTGGGTCTGTATTTATTACAACTTTTACTTTTGAGGCATTAATTCCTGCTAAATGCTGGATTGCTCCAGAGATACCAATAGCGATATATAAATTAGAAGCCACTGGTTTCCCTGTTTGTCCAACGTGTTCGCTATGAGGTCTCCATCCTAAATCTGATACAGGTTTAGAGCATGCTGTTGCTGCGCCCAAAACTTCGGCTAATTCTTCAATCATGCCCCAGTTTTCAGGTCCTTTTAGTCCTCTTCCTGCTGAAACTACTATTTCTGCATCAGCAATACTTACTTTATCACTTGCTTTATCAACTGAATCTACAGTTATTCCTAATTCTGAAATTGAAGGTGAAAATTCTTCCGCGGAAGCGTTACCACTATTTTCAACTAATCCGAATGAATTATTAGAAACAGCTACTAATTTTACCTTAGTATCTATAGTTGTAATATTGAATGCTTTATTTGTAAATGCTGTACGTTTTACAGTAAATGGAGAAGTGCTAGAAGGTGCTTCTACAACATTAGATGCAAAACCGGCATTAAGATTTACCGCTAGCAAAGGTGCAAGATACTTGCTGTCTGCACTTGAACTTACAATAACTACTTTTGTGTCTTCTTTTTCGGCAGCTTGTTTAATAACTTCTGCGTAAGCTTTCGCATTAAAAGTATCCAATTGTGAGTTTGATACATTTAAGACTTTATCTACTCCGTAATTACCTAATTCTGATGCATTATCGGTATTTATGGTTACTGCTGTAACGGTTGTACCTAATTGATTTGCAACTGCTTTGGCGTATGATGCTACTTCTAAAGCTAGTTTTTTAAATGTTCCTTGTTCTGATTCTGTATATACTAAAACTGACATTGTTTTTATCTTTTGAAGGTTAGTTAAATTACTTTAGCTTCGTTATGAAGTAAGTTTACTAATTCGTCTAAATTATCTGGCGATACTAATGTAACTGCTCCTTTTGGAGTTGGTTTTTCAAATTTCGAAGCTGTTGTTGAAGCCTCAGCATCTATTGGTTCTACAACATTTAACGGCTTTTTACGCGCCATCATAATACCTCTCATGTTAGGAATACGTAAATCACTTTCTTCAACTATTCCTTTTTGTCCGCCAACAACTAATGGTAATGATGTTGAAATATTTTCTTTTCCACCATCAATTTCTCTTACAACTTTAGCCGAAGTACCATCAACTTCTAAACCAATACAATTGTTTACAAAGTTTGCATTTGTTAATGCAGCTATCATTCCAGGAACCATTCCTCCGTTATAATCTATAGATTCTCTACCAGCAATTATTAAATCGTAACCACCATCTTGAACAATTTTGGCTATTTGTTTTGCAACAGCAAAACCATCAGTAGCTTCTGTGTTTATTCTTATTGCAGCATCTGCTCCAATCGCTAAGGCTTTACGTAAAGTTGATTCGGTTTCTGCACCACCAACATTAACAACATCTACACTTGCTCCTTGTTTTTCTTTAAACCACATAGCACGAGTTAAACCAAATTCGTCGTTAGGATTAATTACAAATTGCACACCATTTGTGTCAAATTTGGTATTGTCTTCCGTGAAATTTATTTTTGATGTAGTATCAGGAACATGACTTATGCACACTAATATTTTCATAATATATTGTATTTAATAAGATTAAAATTTATTTCTAGGGCGAAGTTAATACTTTAATTTGAAATTTACTATGCGTGCATAGTAAATTTTTGAAAAAGATTTAGAATAAATGAAATAGTAGTTCATTTTATTCATTGAAAATATAAAAAAATGACCATTTACTTGAAGGAATTAAATTTTTCCACAAAGGAAAGACTTTTACAATAAAAATATAAGCATATTATAACGAATAATTCCTATTTTTGCTGTTCTTTAAAACAAGTATACTAATGAGAACAATTCAATTTAGAGAAGCTATTTGTGAAGCCATGAGCGAAGAAATGCGCAGAGATGAAAGCATTTATTTAATGGGCGAAGAAGTAGCAGAATATAATGGAGCATACAAAGCATCAAAAGGCATGTTAGACGAATTTGGAGCTAAACGTGTTATTGATACGCCAATTGCAGAACTTGGTTTTGCAGGAATAGCAATAGGTTCTACCATGACAGGCAATAGACCAATTGTAGAATATATGACCTTTAACTTCTCGCTAGTTGGGATTGACCAAATAATAAACAATGCTGCAAAAATCAGACAAATGTCTGGAGGGCAATTTAATTGTCCGATTGTTTTTCGCGGTCCAACAGGTTCGGCAGGACAATTAGGAGCAACACATTCACAAGCATTTGAAAGTTGGTTTGCTAACACTCCTGGTTTAAAAGTAGTTGTGCCATCTAATGTATATGATGCAAAAGGACTTTTAAAAGCCGCAATTCGTGATGACGATCCGGTTATTTTTATGGAAAGTGAGCAAATGTATGGTGATAAAGGTGAAGTTCCTGAAGGTGAATATGTAATTCCGTTAGGTGTTGCAGATGTTAAGCGTGAAGGAACCGATGTTACTATTGTATCTTTTGGTAAAATAATTAAAGAAGCTTACAAAGCTGCAGATGAATTAGCTAAAGAAGGTATTTCTTGTGAAATTATCGATTTACGTACTGTAAAACCAATGGATAAAGAAGCTATTTTAAAATCTGTAAAGAAAACAAATAGATTAATTATCTTGGAAGAAGCATGGCCTTTTGGAAATGTAGCTACCGAAATCACATATATAGTACAAAATGAAGCATTCGATTATCTTGATGCTCCAATTATAAAAATTAATACAGCAGATACACCTGCACCGTATTCGCCAGTTTTACTAGCAGAATGGTTGCCTAATAGTGAAGATGTTATAAAAGCTGTAAAAAAGGTACTGTACAAATAAAATATAATTTATTACGTTATATAAACTTCTATTAAGCATAATTGCTAATGAAGTTTTTTTTATATTATGAAAATAAAACTACTTATTACCCTGTTTTTCTTCGGAATTATTTCTGTAATCGCACAAACTAAAGTTAGCGGTTATGTGTTTGATGAGTTTAACGAACCAGTTTCGTTTGCCAATATACTGTTTAAAGGTTCTACACAAGGAACTATTACCGATGAAAACGGAAAATTCTATTTAGAATCAGATGAAACTTGGAATGTATTAAGCGTTTCATTTATAGGTTACGAAACCTTAGAAATTCCGTTAACTAAAAAAGTAAACTACAATTTAAAGTTCACTTTAAAAGAAGAGGCGGCACAACTTGACCAAGTTTTTATAGTTTCTGGAAAGCAATCAAAAAAGAATAATCCAGCTATTGATTTACTTCGAAAAATATGGGAACATAAACGTAGAAACGGATTAAAACTACATAAACAATACGAATACGATAAATACGAAAAAGTAGAATTCGATATCAATACTATTGATAGTGCGCTAATTAAAAGTAAACTTTTTAGAGGTATGGAATTTGTTTTTGACCAAGTTGATACATCTCGTGTTACGGGTAAAACCTATTTGCCAATGTTTATTAATGAAGCGGTTTCAAAAGTTTATGGTAATAATGAATTCAAAAAAGAAAAAGAAGTTTTAAAAGGTAATAAAAACTCGGGGTTTAGTGACAATCAAACAATTATTGATTTTGTAGACGACTTGTATTCCGATTTTAGTGTGTACGATAATTATCTAAAATTTTTCGATAAAAGTTTTGTAAGTCCGTTGTCAAAAACAGGTATTAATACTTATAATTATGTGTTGTCCGATAGTGCATATATAGATAATAAATGGTGTTACAATATTATTTATTATCCAAGACGAAAAAATGAATTGACATTCAAAGGCGATTTTTGGGTAGCAGATACAACTTATGCTATAAAAGAAATTAACCTACAAGCATCAAAAAGCGCCAATATAAACTGGGTAAAAGATATTTATATAGAACAAGAGTTTGAAGTGCTAAATGACTCTTTATTTCTTGTAAAACGTGATTATATGATGAGTGATTTTGCATTCAGTAAAAAGGATAAATCGCGAGGTATTTATGGTAAGCGAACTACCTTGTATGATAATTATGAATTTGATATTGAAAAAGACAAAAAGTTCTATGAAGAAGAAGTTTATAATTACGATAAAGATGTTTACGATAGAGATGATACGTTTTGGGCAGAAAACCGTTTAGAGAAGTTAAATAAAGATGAAAAAGGTGTTTACAAAATGTTAGACACTTTAAAGACCGTAAAAAAGTTTAAACGCCTTTATAATTTAGGAAGTATTTTAACTTCGGGTTATATTGAGTTTAATAGTCTGCCATTAGATTATGGACCCATTTTTTCAACCTTTGGATTTAATGAAGTTGAAGGCTTACGATTACGTGCAGGCGGACGAACTTATTTTGGACGTAACGACCTTTGGCGATTACAAGGCTTTTTAGCTTATGGTTTTAAAGACGATAAGTTTAAATATGGTATTTCAGGTAAATGGTTGCTAAACAAAAAAAGCAGGCTTATTATTTCAGGTGGGAATAGACGCGATGTAGAACAAATAGGAGCAAGTTTAACAACTTCAACCGATGTTCTGGGGAGAAGTTTAGCATCGTCTTCTGTTGTAGGAACAGGAGCAAACGATAAATTAACCTCAATAAATCTAACAAGTTTAGCGGTAGAATTAGAGCCTTGGCGTAATGTTATTTTTAGATTAGGTGGAAACTACCGAACTTTAGAATCAGCTTCACCAACCTTTAGTCTAGATTATGTTGATGTAGACTCACCAACAGGATTTTCATCCGAAATTAAACAATTTGAAACATCGCTTTCAGTGTCTTATTTTCCAAAACGAAAAATGACAGGTTTTGGTGTGGAGCGACGTGAAGCAAACGATGGTTTTGCACGTCTTTTTGCGCAAGTAAGCCGTGGCGATAAAAGTATGTTTAATAGCGATTTTGATTATACGAAACTGCAGTTTTCATACATACAACCATGGCAAGTTGGTGGTTTTGGTAAATTACATACAACCATTGAAGTTGGTAAAACTATTGGCGAAGTACCACTTGGGTTGTTAAGTATTATTCCAGGAAATCAATCATATTTTTCAATATATAACACCTTCTCACAGTTAGATTATTATGAGTTTGTAAGTGATACTTATGCGTCATTACATTTAGAACATAATTTTAACGGGCGTTTATTTTCAAGAATTCCGTTTTTACGCAAATTAAATTTACGTGAAATTGTAAGTTTACGCGGTGTTTGGGGCGAAATTTCAGATGAAAACATTGCACTAAATACAACCAATAATCCTAATAGTATTCAGTTGTTAGCACCAAACAACAAACCCTATTGGGAATATGGTTTTGGCGTTGGCAATATTTTTAAAGTATTCAGAATCGATTTTAATTTCAGAGGTAATTATCTCGATGAAGTTATAAACCCAGATGCTCGAAAATTTGGGATAACTGGTACGTTTGGGTTTTATTTTTAATTCCTACGTAGGCAGGAATCTTTAAATTATTTTGGTATTACCTTTTCAGGTTGCGTTTGTAGTTTATCTTGAGCGAAGTCGAAAGGTTATATCTTTTTTTCGTACCTCAAAAAAGGATGTCGTTACAATCGCTAACGCAAAAAAAGCATTAAACGAAATTTGTTATTTTTTTTCTGACAAATTCAAGTCTATTTCTATTTAGAAAACAACGTTTCAACTTTACTTTACTTTACTTCCTTTAAAGTGATCTTCACCCATAGATAAAATAATTTCCATTGTATTTGAACTTGCATTAGGAATAAATTCAACTTTTGCAGGGAATTCTTTTACTGTAAATAGCGTATTTGTTTTTGCGTATAACCTATTAGCTGGTTGCATATCAACCTTAATAAAAAGTTTTAATTCATTTCTATAAACTGTAGCATTAAAATCAGTGTCCATTCTATATTCTCCAACATAAGTATCTAATAATTGAGCAGTTATTTTTAGTTTATTATTTGCTTTAAACGTATCAAATTCTGATGCTTCTTCAACTTTAGGAAATGAATTGTTTTTAGTATCAACATCAGCAAACTCAAAATTTGGGTCTAAATTTACTTTAACCACTTCTTTTGATTTTACAAATGTTTTAGTGATTTCGTATTCATTAAGTCGCCAAACTTCTGCGGGTAATCTGTCAATTTCAGAAGTTCCGTCTTTATATTGCCATTCAATAGTAACAGGCATTACTAAGCCACCTTTATTACTTATTGTGACTTCGTAAATATTTTTTCCAGAAAGCTTTTTTCTAATTTCAGGTTCGTCTAAACGCGATAAAAACTGCCCGTAACTATTATCAGAAGTTGGCGTCATCGTAATGACTTCTGGTCCGCTAGAAAAATCTTTTGCTTTAGCAGTTTCATTATTGCCTTCTGCATTAATTTTTACAGCTCTTTTTTTCTTTTGGTCTTCAATATTAAGACCTTCTTCAAAAACGGTAAACCATTTTACGTTGGTAAGCTCCATATCTACATTATCGGTTGTAAAAAACCAACCTCTAAAAAACCAATCTAAATCGGTTGCTGTTGCATCTTCTAAAGTTCTAAATAAATCACCTGGATTTGGGTGTTTATATTTCCAGCGGTTTGCATATTCTTTAAATGCTTGGTCGAATAATTCTTTTCCAATGATAGAATTTCGTAACATTTGCAAACCAACAGTTGGTTTCTGGTAGAAATTTGCTCCAAATTGAGGTAATATTTCATTATCAGAAGTTGTCATTATTGGGCGCAAAATATTTTTGTCACCACTCATAAAATTTACAATGCTTTTTGGTGTTGTGCTGTTGAAATCTGGATAGCGTTCTGCAACAGTACGTTGGTGTAAAAAGGTATTTAAACCTTCGTCCATCCACATCCATTTACGTTCGTCCGAGCTTACAATCATAGGAAACCAATTGTGCCCAACTTCATGTATAATTGTACCAATCATACCAGCTTTTGCGCCATCACTTATTTTACCATTTGTTGGTCTTCCACCATTAAAACTAATCATTGGGAACTCCATACCGATATTTGAAGTATTTACCGAAATTGCCACAGGATAAGGATAATCAAACGTTGCTTCAGAATATACTTCAAGTGCATGTTTTACAGCTTTTGTAGACTCTTCACTCCAAACAGGTAAACCTTCTTTAGGATAAAAAGACATTGCCATAACAGTATTGGTTGGTAATTTCACAGCATGTGCGTCCCAAATAAATTTACGAGATGTAGCAAACGCAAAATCACGTACGTTTTTAGCAGTGTATTTCCACGTTTTTAGTTTTGTAGCTTTTGTTTTTTCGTTTTCTGTAGCTTCCTCTGGTGTGATAATCATTACAGGTTTATCAAAAGTTTTGCGTGCTTGTGCTAAACGTTTTCTTTGTGTTTTTGTTAGTACAGCATCGCTATTTTGAAGCGTTCCTGTTGAAGCAATAATATGATCTTCTGGTACTTTTATTTCAACATCATAATCACCAAACTCTAAAGCAAATTCTCCTAAACGTTGAAATTGCTGATTTTGCCAACCTTCGGTATCATTATAAACTGCCATTCTAGGAAACCAATGTGCAATTAAATAAACGGTATTATCATCTTCTGGAAAATATTCATATCCTTCTCGAGATAATAAAAACATACTTCTATCTGTAATGGGATACGACCATGATATAGAGAAATTTAATGATGAGCCTGAGACTAAAGGCTTGTTAAGCATAACTTTCATCATAGTATTATTCACCAACGATTTCATGCTATTACCGCTCGAGTCTTTAATATATTTTATGGAGTAACCAGCAGGAAAATCGATAGCACGTGTTAAAAATTGCATTTGGCGTGTACTCATAGAATCTCTTACACCACCAAAAGCATCCCCAAAATCTTCGCTTTCTTTTTTGTTTACATTTTGTTCTAATTGAATCCATAAATAATTCAAATCGTCTGGAGAGTTGTTATGATACGTAATAGTTTCAATACCACTTAATGTGTTGTTTTTTTCATCTAATTCAGCTTTAATAACATAATCTGCACGTTGTTGCCAATACGCTTTAGTTGGTGCGCCACTAGCATTTCTATAAGTATTAGGAGGAGCGATTAGTCTTTCTATCGGTTCAAATTTACCCTGCCAAGGTTTACTTTGTGTATGTACTAATATGGGAAATGAAAGTGCTAAAAGAATTAAGAGAACAGTATTACGCATGGTGTTGAATTTTAATTGATTAGATTATGTTAGCAAGATAATAATTTTATATCTGTTACTTAAAAATTAATATAAGTTTAAAACATTTAAAACAATTTGGTTTTTGTTGTATGATGAATAGTTGTTCAGTACATTTGCAACCCAAAATAATAAAAATGAGTAAGAAAAATGAGTTAACATTTGATGTGTTAATTGAAATACCAAAAGGTAGTAGAAATAAATACGAGTACGATTTTACATTACACAAAATTCGTTTCGATAGAACTTTATTTTCATCAATGATGTATCCTGGTGATTATGGTTTTATTCCTGAAACTTTAGCTTTAGATAAAGACCCATTAGATGTTTTAGTTTTAGGAACAGAGCCTACATATCCAATGGTAGTTATGGAAGTTAAACCAATTGGTGTATTTCATATGACTGATGAGAAAGGACCAGATGAAAAAATTATTTGTGTACCTGTATCTGACCCTGTTTGGAGTAAAAGAGATGACATATCTGATTTAAACCCACATAGATTAAAAGAAATTGAGCACTTTTTCCAAGTTTATAAAGATTTAGAAGAGAAAAAAGTTGATGTTGGTGGTTGGGGAAATGCTGAAGAAGCTGTAAAAATTTATAACCAATGTGTGAAACGTTATGATGATAGTGAACACAAGAAAAAAAGAACCTTTACAATCTAATTAAAAGATTCTTAAAAATTTTATAAAAAAATTGAACCATCTTTAATTAAAGGTGGTTTTTTTTATCACTTATATTTTACTATTTTTAGCTCCGTTAAAAAAATATTAATTTAAACTAACTAAAATAAATTATGGAGTTAATAGTAAAATTTTTGCCACTATTTGGTGTACTAGCACTTTTGTTTGTGGTATATAAAAACAGTTGGGTTTCTAAGCAAGAAGGCGGAGATGAAAAAATGACAAGAATTGCGAAGAACATTTCAGATGGCGCGATGTCTTTTTTGAAAGCTGAATATAAAGTTTTAGCAATTTTTGTAGCAGCTGTAGCTGTATTATTATATTTTAAAGGAGCTTCAGAAGCTGGTTCAAACGGAATGGTAGCAGTATCATTTATTGTTGGAGCAATTTGCTCTGCCTTAGCTGGTTTTATAGGAATGAAAGTAGCTACTAAAGCAAATGTAAGAACAACTCAAGCAGCAAGAACGTCATTAGGAAGAGCATTAGAAGTTGCTTTTGCGGGTGGTGCAGTAATGGGCTTAGGTGTTGTAGGATTAGGAGTTTTAGGATTAAGTGGATTGTTTATATTATATCAATTTCTTTGGCCTGGAGCTGATAATTTACCAATGGTATTAAATGTGCTTTCTGGTTTCTCTTTAGGCGCATCTTCAATTGCATTGTTTGCACGTGTTGGTGGTGGTATTTATACCAAAGCTGCCGATGTTGGAGCTGATTTAGTTGGGAAAGTTGAAGCTGGTATTCCAGAAGATCATCCATTAAATCCAGCAACTATTGCTGATAATGTTGGTGATAATGTTGGTGATGTTGCAGGAATGGGAGCCGATTTATTCGAATCGTATGTAGGTTCAATAATAGGTACAATGGTTTTAGGAGCTTTTATTATAACACCAGATTTTGCTGGTTTAGGAGCTGTGTATTTACCACTAGTTTTAGCGGCTATTGGTATTGTAATGTCTATTCTAGGAACATTTTTTGTAAAAGTAAAAGACGGTGGAAATCCACAAACGGCATTAAATATTGGAGAATTTGGTTCTGCATTTTTAATGTTAGTGGCATCATATTTTATTATTAATGCTATGATTCCAGAATCTCATGCTGAATTACCATTTGGTGCTATGGGTGTATTTTGGGCTACAATAGCCGGTTTAGTTGCAGGATTATTAGTAGGTAAAGTAACCGAATATTATACTGCTACAGGAAAAAAACCTGTAATGTCAATTGTAAAACAATCAGAAACTGGAGCAGCAACAAACATTATTGCTGGTTTAGGTGTTGGTATGATGTCGACAATGATACCTATTCTTTTAATTGCTGCTGCTATTATGGTATCTCACCATTTTGCAGGATTATATGGTATCGCAATTGCTGCGGTAGGAATGTTAGCAAACACAGGAATACAATTAGCTGTTGATGCTTACGGACCAATTTGTGATAATGCTGGTGGTATTGCTGAAATGGCTGAATTACCAAAAGAAGTACGTGAACGTACTGATAAATTAGATGCTGTTGGTAACACAACTGCAGCTGTAGGTAAAGGTTTTGCAATTGCTTCTGCTGCATTAACAGCGTTGGCTTTATTTGCTGCTTTTATGAAAACTGCACATGTAACTTCAATTGATGTATCTCAACCAAATATTATGGCTGGGTTATTAGTTGGTGGTATGTTACCATTTGTGTTTTCTGCATTATCTATGAATGCTGTTGGTAGAGCTGCTATGGCAATGATTGAAGAAGTTCGTCGTCAGTTTAGAGATATTCCAGAATTAAAAGCTGCTTTAGCTGTTATGCGTAAATATGATTCTGATATGACTAAAGCGTCAATAGAAGATAGAAAAATATTTGATGCTGCTGATGGTGTTGCAGATTACGGAAAATGTATCGATATTTCAACAAAAGCATCTATTAAAGAAATGGTATTACCTGGTTTATTAGCCATCGTAGTTCCTGTTGCTGTTGGATTTATTGGTGGAGCAGAAATGTTAGGTGGTTTACTTGCTGGTGTTACAACTTGTGGTGTGCTTATGGCAATCTTCCAATCTAATGCTGGTGGTGCTTGGGATAATGCTAAGAAAACTATTGAAGAGCAAGGTCAAAAAGGTACAGATGTACATAAAGCTGCTGTTGTTGGAGATACTGTTGGAGATCCGTTTAAAGATACTTCAGGTCCTTCATTAAACATTTTATTAAAGTTAATGTCGGTTGTAGCGTTGGTAATTGCACCAAGTATTGCGCTTTCTACAGATGCTTTAACAGAATATGCTTCTAACGAAAATGTTATTGAAAAAGTAGAGATGACTAAAAAGGTTAAAGTTGATATGACAAAAAATGATGATGGAACTGTTAAAGCTGTTGTTACTACAGCAATTACTAAAAACGGTGAAACAACTACGGCATTTGAAACTTTTGCTGGAACTGAAGCAGAAGTTAAAGCTAAATTAGATGCTTTAAAAGATGTTGAAGTAACCATTGAAAATGATGAAAAAATGACAGAAAAAGTTGAAGAAGAAATAGTTAAGTAACTACATTTTTCTTTAATTATAGAACCAAAAAACCACGCTATTAGCGTGGTTTTTTTATGTATTAAGTTTAATAGAAACGTCATTATGA
>CAZLXG010000034.1:0-22844 GCA_964563585.1 uncultured Flavobacteriaceae bacterium
TTAAAAGAAGAAAATAAAGCCTTTAAGGTTGAAAAATATAAACACAGTTATCCAAATTGTTGGCGAACAGATAAGCCAATTCTGTATTATCCATTAGATTCTTGGTTTATTAAAATAACTGATGTAAAAGATAGAATGCATGAGCTTAACAAAACCATAAACTGGAAACCAAAAAGTACAGGAGAAGGTCGTTTTGGAAATTGGTTAGCAAATGCAAATGATTGGAATTTATCACGTTCTAGGTATTGGGGAATTCCATTACCAATTTGGAGAACCGAAGATGGTAAAGAAGAAATTTGTATAGAATCAGTTGAAGAACTTAAAGCTGAAATGCAACGTGCCGTTGAGGCAGGCATGATGAAGTCTGATATCTTCCAAAGCTTTGAAATTGGAAACAATTCCGAAGAGAACTATGCGAAAATTGATTTACATAAAAATATTGTAGATGACATTATATTAGTTTCAGAGTCAGGACAAAAAATGTTCCGCGAAAGCGATTTAATTGATGTTTGGTTCGATTCTGGTTCAATGCCTTATGCACAATGGCATTACCCTTTTGAGAATAAAGAATTGATTGATGAAAACAAATCATTTCCAGCCGATTTTATTGCAGAAGGCGTAGACCAAACGCGAGGTTGGTTTTACACATTACACGCAATTGGAACTATGGTTTTCGATTCTGTAGCATATAAAAACGTGGTTTCTAACGGTTTAGTGTTAGATAAAAAAGGACAAAAAATGTCGAAACGTTTAGGGAATGCAACAGATCCTTTTATAACTTTAGATACTTATGGAGCAGATGCCACACGTTGGTATATGATAATGAATGCGAATCCTTGGGATAATTTAAAGTTCGATTTAGACGGTATTGAAGAAGTAAAACGTAAGTTTTTTGGAACTCTTTATAATACCTATTCATTCTTCACATTATATACAAATCTCGATAAATTCAGTTACGCTGAAGCGGAAATTCCTTTAAACGAACGACCAGAGATTGACCGTTGGATTTTATCAGAATTGCATACACTTATTCAAAAAGTAGACGATTATTATGCAGATTACGAACCTACAAAAGCAGCGCGAGCCATTTCAAATTTCACGCAAGATTATGTAAGTAATTGGTTTGTACGTTTAAGTAGAAGACGTTTTTGGAAAGGCGATTATCAACAAGATAAAATTTCGGCTTACCAAACATTATATACATGTATGGAAACTATTGCAAAGTTAGGCGCGCCAATTGCACCTTTCTTTATGGACAGATTGTATTTGGATTTAAATTCGGTGTCTAAAAAAGAATCATTTGAAAGTGTTCATTTGGCAGATTTCCCAGTTTCTAATGCATCATATATTGATAAGAGTTTAGAACGAAAAATGGAAGCTGCTCAAACAATATCTTCTTTAGTTTTATCGTTAAGAGCAAAAGAAAAGATTAAAGTACGTCAGCCACTTCAAAAAATTATGATTCCTATTGATAATGAATCTCAAAAAGAAGAAATTTTGGCTGTTGCAGAATTAATAAAATCTGAAGTAAATGTAAAAAGTGTTGAGGTTTTAGAAGATGCTTCAGATATATTGGTAAAACAAATAAAACCCAACTTTAAAGTGCTTGGACCTCGTTTTGGTCAAGACATGAAAGCGGTTGCTCAGGTAATTCATTCATTCACAGCAGAAGACATAAAAAAAATAGAACAAAAAGGTGTTTTAGATGTTGAAATTAATGGAAAAAGTATTACTTTAGAACGTTTAGATGTCGAAATTACATCACAAGATATTGAAGGCTGGCTTGTGGCAAGCTCGGGAGCATTAACAGTAGCTTTAGATGTAACTTTAACAGACGAATTAAAGAAAGAAGGAATAGCAAGAGAATTGGTAAATCGAATCCAAAATTTACGTAAAGATTCGGGATTTGAAGTAACTGACAGAATAGATGTTAAGATTCAAAGTGACCAAAATATTGTAAATGCTATTGATGCAAATATTGCATATATAAAAAACGAAACCCTAACAGACGAATTTGAAATTGTTGACAAATTAAATGATGGTATAGAAATTACTTTTGATGATGTAAATACCAAATTGTTTATCCAAAAACATTAAAATTATGAGTGAAATTAACGTAAAATACTCGGATGCAGATTTAGCAGAATTTAAAGCGCTAATTCTAGAAAAAATAGAAAAATCAGAACATGATTTAGAGCTTATTAAAAGCGCCTATATGAACGACCATAACAATGGAACGGAAGATACGTCGCCAACGTTTAAAGCATTTGATGAAGGTAGCCAAGTAATGAGTAAAGAATCTAATTCGCAATTAGCTATAAGACAAGAAAAGTTTATTCGTGATTTAAAAAATGCATTAATTAGAATAGAAAACAAAACGTTTGGTGTTTGTAGAGTTACAGGTAAATTAATAAATAAAGAGCGATTAAAGTTAGTGCCACATGCGACTTTAAGCATTGAAGCTAAAAATATGCAATAATCTTTATTAAAATTATATATTTGAACGTCTCATTTTAATGAGACGTTTTTTTGTTTAAAATATTTTGTCATTCCTGCGAAGGCAGGAATCCCCTTTATAGAAGTTCTTATAATTTGTACTTCTAATATGTTATATAATTTATGTCACTAAAAAAATCTATTCTTATAATTACGCTTATTTTACTTATCGACCAAGTGAGTAAAATATATGTAAAAACGCATTTTAAACTTCAAGACAGTATTGAGGTGTTTAGTTGGTTTAAAATATATTTTATAGAAAATGATGGAATGGCTTGGGGTACAAAAATTAGTGATTTTGTGTCGTTTATTTCAGACAGAACGGCAAAAATTACTTTAACTTTATTTAGAGTTGTTGCCATATTCGGGATAGGCTATTGGTTGTATGACTGCACAAAAAAGAAAAGCCCAAAAGTATTAATTCTTGCTATTGTATTTATTTTTGCTGGCGCATTAGGGAATATAATCGATTCCGTTTTTTATGGTGTATTGTTTAATGATAGTTATGGTCAAATAGCATCATTTTTACCTGAAGTTGGTGGTTATGATACTTTATTGCATGGTAAAGTTGTTGATATACTTTACTTTCCATTTTGGGATGATTTTTTACCAGAATGGATTCCTTTTAAAGGTGGTGAGTATTTTGTTTTTTTTAATCCCGTTTTTAATATAGCAGATATGGCAATTAGTACAGGTTTTATAATGCTTATTGTGTTTAATAAAAGAGCGTTTCCAAAGAAGGGTAAATAAATATTGTAAGAATTTTCGTATTGAATTTATATGGATTAACTTTAAATTATCAAATAACTTTTAACAACACATCATTTTATGAAATTCAAAAACTTAGTATTAATTACTTTTTTAGTCTTCAATATTAATACTGTCTTATCTCAAAATACTTTCGATATTGTTTTCCCAGAAAATAATAGAAATCAAGTTTGCCAACAATGTGTTCAAATATTTAATCAAAAACCAAAAGAGGTTCAATTCTCTGTAAAACGCGATGGCAATAATCTGTATTTTCATATAAATGATAAACATTGGTTTAATCAATTATTTAAAAATTCAGGTGATGGACTTGCTATTGATGTTGTTGCAAAAGACAGGTATAAATGCGATATAGAAACTGTTGAAAATATGCAAATAAAGGGTTTGTTGCTAAAACCTATATACGGCTCAAAATTAAAAAGTGGATTAAGAGCAAATGGAGAAAATAGTTATCGTGTACATGTTGGTCGAATTTCAGACACGTTTTTAAATAAAGAGTTAGAGTTTAATATTCTGTTTTTAAACAATAAAAATTTATGTCAATATTATGTGATTTATGATTTAGAATCGTATCCGTGGGATTTGTTAGATATGGGTATGTATTTAGATTCTTTAACCTATAATACCAAGCAAATAAAGGCTTCAAGTAAAGAAGGTTATATTTTAAGAAACAAAACATTAAAGTTTAAAATTCCTTTTGAAAAGAATAAAGCAGAATATTCGCAAGAAGATATTAAACCTATTTACGATTCTTTAAGATTAACAGATTTTAATATTAAAGCTATAAATATTAAAGCATATTCGTCGGTTGAAGGTAGTTTAGAACGTAATATTCAATTACAGGAACAGCGCGCCAATAGTATTGCAGCTGCGTTACAAGCGTTTCAAAAACCAACCATAAAAACAGAGGTCTCTTCATCCGAAAATTGGGTGGAATTTTTAAATGATATTAAAGACACAAAACATGAAAACTTAGCAAATCTTAATAAAAATGAAATAAAATCGAAACTTGTTGGAAATCTTTCAAAAGCGTTAGAACCTATTTTTAAAAATCACAGAAAAGCGATTTTAGAGTTAGAATTAGAGAAGAAAGACAAGTATAAAAGCATGTCGGCAAATGAATTGTTGTCTAAATTTAATACAGCCATAAAGTCCGATAAGTTAACTGATGCTATAGAAATACAAAATTCCATTTTCGAAAAATTAAAAGCCAAAGTAGTGTCGCCAGATTTTTTACGAAAAATGGAAATACCAAGACAAGCAAGGTTTATTAAAATTTTCAATAAGAATTCTGCTTATAGATTTATGCTAGATGTTAGGCAATCTTTAATCGTTTATAACGAATTGTTAGAGTTGGTGAAATTAACACCTAAAAATGGTGAAGTAAAATACAATTTAGCAGCTATTAAAATAAAACTATGGCGATTTAAGGCTATAGAAATAAATGAAACTAAACTTAAAAACCAAATAAGTGCGTTAAGAAATTATAAAATCCCAATTGCATTAATTTCTAGAATGATGGTTAATTTTCATATTATAAAAGCTGAAAATTTAATGCGAAAAAGAGACTATACAAATAAAGACAAATCGGTTTTATATATAAATAGTAATTATAAAAAATTCCCATTATCCGATTACGATTATTTAAGTTTAGCTCAATTCTTTAGCTATTATGCCAATATAGATATGGCTGTAAAACTACTTGAAAACAAAACTAAAAGTATTGAAATAGATGAAGACTTATTATTCTATTATTTAAATTTAACGATGGTTAATAAAGAGTTTACGCAAGATTTAGATTATAGAACTATTATGCTTAATGCTATTAATATGAATAAAACACGCTTTTGTAAACTGTTTAATTCTGTTGAAAAAGGTGGTGTAACATTTCAATTATTAGAAGATGAGTATTTAAGAAGTACGTTTTGTGAGAGTTGTAATGATTAGAATGAATAAATCTGTTCTGGCGTCACACAGTAATTCAATTTCACATCACCTTCAAAAACATCAGTAATTTCAGTTTCTGCTTCAAAAAAAGATAATCCAATTTTTATAGTTTCTGGTTTGCATTGAGATAAAAATTTATCATAAAAACCTTTTCCGTAACCAACTCGATTTCCTAATTTATCGAAAGCCAGCAACGGAATAAAAACAACATCAATTTTATTGTTTTCAATTTCAATGCCATCAACAGGTTCAGGAATATTGTAACTATTTTTTTTAATAACTGTATTATCGGTTAAAAGAAAATGCGTCATATTTCCTGTTTCAAAATCACTTTGTGAAATCAAAATATTTTTGTCTTTGCCCGAAATAATACTTAAAATATAATCGGTATTAATTTCTTTTTGTTCTTCAATAGATAGAAAAATATGATAAAATGAATAATTCCAAACGGGTAATTTTAAAAGCTGATTTGCAATAGAAATACTTAAATCATCAATAGCATCAACCGATAAATCATTACGAAGGGTTTTATGTTTTTTTCGCAATTCAGATTTCGTCATAAAAATTAACCTTTAAGTTTAGTGGTAATATGAAAAATAGCATCACCTTGATATATGATTGGTGATTCATTTATATTAAAAATATAGCCATTATTTGGTGCTTTTACAAAATAATTAAAACTGCCATATGGATCTGTAATATGACCTAAAACATCACCTTTTTCAACCTTAGAATTAATTTTAATACTAGCCTTAAACATACCAGAATGATTGGCTCTTATCCATTTACTATCGGAAATAAAAATACAAGATTTTTTAGGCTCTGAGACTTTAAATTTTTTGTTCAACATGCCTAAATGATTAAGTACACGTTTTACGCCATTAACTCCTGTATTTGTGATGGTGTTATCTATATTAAAGGATTTCCCGCCCTCAAATAATAGTATTGGTGTTTCTAATTTATAGCAAGTATTTCTAAAAGATTTATTCAAATTTTTCGAGTACAAAACAAAAGGAGCACCAAAAACTTTAGCAAGTTTGTTTAATTTTTTATCACCTTTAATAATGCGTATTTGTGAAGCATTAAATCTATCTGCTCCACCAGTATGAAAATCTAAAATTAAATCTGCAAAAGGAACAATTTCGGTTATTAGTTTGTGCGCTACTCTGCTTGCTAACGAGCCGCTTTTTCCACCTGGAAACACACGATTTAAATCTCTGCCATCTGGAAATTCCCTGTCCATGTGTATAAAACCAAATACGTTGATTACTGGAATACAAATAATGGTTCCGCGTTTTGGTTTATTTATGCCTTTAGCTATAATTTGACGTACAATTTCGACACCATTAATTTCATCGCCATGAATCCCAGCAGTTATTAAAACGGTTGGGCCAGGAATTTTAGAACGCTCAATAATTACAGGAACGTCAATTGTATTTTGTGTATGTAATTTTGCTACGTTAAAGCTAACTTTAGCACTTTCACCTAAAGCCACTTTTACACCTAAAATTTCTAGTATTTCTTTCTCACTCATCTAATTCCGATTTCTTTCAATAAAAGTTATAATAGCTTTAGCAATATTTTTTCCTGTTGCTACTTCAATGCCTTCTAATCCGGGAGTAGAATTTACTTCTAATAGTAATGGTCCGCGAGCCGACTGTAACATATCTACACCACAAACAGGAAGCTTTAAAGCTTTAGCGGCTTTCATAGCCACTTTTAATTCATCTTCATTTAATTTTACGATTTCTGCACTTCCACCTCTATGTAAATTTGACCTAAATTCACCTTCTTTTCCTTGGCGTTTCATGGCTCCAACCACTTGACCGTCTACTACTAAAGCACGTAAATCGGCACCTTTGGCTTCTGCAATATATTCTTGTATTAATGCTCTAGCTTGTAATCCGTTAAAAGCTTCCAAAACAGATTCTGCTGCATTTTTTGTTTCAGCTAAAACGACACCCAAACCTTGAGTTCCTTCTAAAAGTTTAATGATTACAGGTGTTCCACCAACATGTGCAAGAACTTCTTCAACGTCTCTAGAGTAGTTTGTGAATACTGTTTTTGGCATGCCAATTCCAGCTTTTGAAAGTCTTTGAAAGCTTCGTAATTTATCACGTGAACGTATTATGGCATCTGATGTTACGGTTGTAAAAACATTCATCATTTCAAATTGTCTTACAACAGCACAACCAAAAAAGGTTACGGAAGCACCAATACGTGGAATAATAGCATCAACATAATCTAAATATCTATCTTTATAATAAATAGTAGGTTTTTCTTTTTCAATAATAAGGTCGCATTTTAGAGGGTCAATTACCTCAATAATATGACCGCGTTTTTCACCTTCTTCAACAAGTCTATCGGTTGAATATAAATTAGGATTTCGAGAAAGAATAACAATGTTCATTATAAAATGACTTTAATTTACACTATTAACTTCAATAAAATACCCATCAGAGTCTTGTGCATAAACTTGTTTAATGCCATTTGCACGTACAGTTATTTCTTTTTCTGCTCCAACCCAACTAAAATAATTAATATTCATGGCTTAGTTTTTTGATAAAAGCATCAAAATTAGTGGCTTTTACAGCAAAATGAACTGCTTTATTTAAAGTAATTTTACTTTCAACAATTGAAATTAAATGCAATTCTTTTCCATTATCTAACGAAGACCATCTAATATCTTTAACTTTGGTTTTATTGGTAATTTCATCAAGATTTAATATTGTTTTGTAAAATTCTGCCGATTTTTCAACATCATCTACAGAAAGTGCTAAATAGTCGAAACTCATAGAAAACTCTTCTTTTTCTTGACCAACTGTAAGTTTCGAGAACAAAACGACTACTAATAACAGAATTAATTTTTTCATTTTTTAGAATAGGGTTCGTTTAAATAACTTAAATGCAATATACTAAAAAAGCGAAGCGAATTTTTACAATATCTAGAAATTAAATATACCTTTGAGTTGATGGATGCACCTGCTTTAGATATACAAATAAAAACCCTGCCAAATGCACCTGGTGTTTACCAGTATTTTGATGCAGATGGCGCTATTTTATACGTAGGAAAAGCAAAAAATTTAAAAAAACGTGTCAGTTCATATTTTACTAAAACGCACCATAACGGGAAAACAAGAGTGCTTGTAAAAAAGATTGTTTCCATCAAGCATATTGTGGTTGAAACCGAAACAGATGCATTATTACTTGAAAATAATCTTATAAAAAAGTATAAACCACGTTATAATGTGTTGCTTAAAGACGACAAATCGTACCCGTGGATTTGTATAAAAAACGAACGTTTTCCAAGAGTATTTTCTACACGACGGGTATTTAAAGATGGTTCTGATTATTTTGGACCATACACAAGTATGAAGACCGTTTCAACGTTGTTAAGTCTAATTAGAGGTTTATTTTCTTTACGGACTTGTAATTATGATTTGTCTGAAGAAAAAATAAAAGCTGGAAAATATAAGGTGTGTTTAGAGTATCATTTAGGAAATTGTAAAGGCGCTTGTGAGAGTTATGAAACAGTAGATGAATACAAAGAAAGTATTAAAGCCATAAAAGAAATTTTAAAAGGAAATTTTAAAGATTCGTTATCGCAATTTAAAGTTCAGATGAAGGAATTAGCTTCCGAAATGTATTTTGAAGAAGCACAGAAAATAAAAGAAAAGATAGAAGTTTTAGAAAATTATCAAGCAAAATCGACTATTGTAAACCCAAAAATTAGCAATGTAGATGTGTTTTCTATAATGAGTGATGAAAGCTATGGTTATGTAAATTTTTTACAACTCTCGTATGGTTCAATAATTAGGTCACATACTTTAGAAATTAAGAAGAAATTAGACGAAACCGATTTGCAATTATTAGAACTTGCTATTACCGAAATCAGGCAACGATTTAATTCCAATTCAAAAGAAGTTTATGTGCCTTTTAAAGTTGATTTGGGCGAAGAAATTAAAATTACTATTCCAAAATTAGGAGATAAAAAACACATTTTAGATTTATCGCTTCGCAATGCTAAATATTTTAGAATGGAGCGTTTCAAACAAATAAAAATTGTTGACCCAGATAGACACGTCAATAGAATTATGGCGCAAATGAAAGCCGATTTACGTCTTACGGAAGAACCAAGACATATTGAGTGTTTCGATAATTCTAATATTCAAGGCACACATCCAGTTGCTGCTTGTGTGGTATTTAGAAACGGGAAACCGTACAAAAAGGATTACCGTCATTTTAACATAAAAACAGTTGTTGGTCCAGACGATTTTGCATCAATGGAAGAGGTGGTTTACAGGCGTTATAAACGGATGTTAGACGAAAATCAAAGTTTGCCACATCTTATTATTATTGACGGAGGAAAAGGGCAATTGTCGTCTGCCTTAAAAAGTTTAGACGCTTTAAACTTACGAGGAAAAATAGCAATCATCGGAATTGCAAAACGTTTAGAAGAATTATTCTATCCAAACGATCCAATTCCCTTATATTTAGACAAAAAAAGCGAAACCCTAAAAATTATTCAGCAGTTGCGTAACGAAGCACATCGTTTTGGTATAGAACATCACAGAAATAAACGCAGTAAAACAGCGTTAAATACAGAGCTTGAAACTATTGCAGGTATTGGCGAAAAAACGGTTATAGATTTATTGAGACACTTTAAATCTGCAAAGCGTGTTGCAAACGCAAAATTAGATGAGTTAGAGCCTGTTATTGGTGTTTTGAGAGCTGAAAAAGTTTATAATTATTATCATGAGAAATAAATTTATGTTGAAGTTTTGTAGAAATATGAAAAATATAATATCAATAATCTTTACTTTTCTGATTTGTAATTCTTGTGCAACGAGACTAGAATGTTGTAAAACTAATGATGAAGTAAAAGAATTATTAACTGGATATTGGAAAGAAGAAGGTTTAATTATTAAATCACTTGACTCATATTCGTTTGACGAAAAAACAGGGTATTACGCTGAAATAGATTTTCAGATTGAATACTTTACACTAAATAGAATTTATATATAACTATTAAAATATTAATATTTTAAAAACAAAATAAGCATAAGTCATTTCGACATGACAAACGCTCTTAAATCAGATAAATACAAACCAAGCTTGAAGTATAAACCAATCATATTAACCCTATTATTACTCGTATCAATTTCCATGAAAGCGCAAACTGAAATACAAGAAGGTGAACCCAAAGTTGGTTTAGTTTTAAGTGGAGGCGGCGCAAAAGGGTTTGCACATATTGGAGTGTTAAAGGTTATTGATAGCTTAGGCATCCAAGTAGATTATATTGCTGGGACAAGTATGGGCGCTATTATTGGTGCGTTATATGCTTCTGGTTATACAGGAAAACAATTAGATTCTATTTTTAGAGAAGTAGATTTTGATAATTTAATTAGCGATAATATTCCTAGAGCATCAAAAACATTTTACGAGCGTGATAATTCTGAAAGATATACCATGGCATTACCTTTTGGCGATTTCAAAATTAAATTACCGTCGGCTCTTTATAAAGGTCAAAATGTATATGGAATGCTATCTAAATTAACATTGCATACTAATAATATTGAAAATTTTAGCGAGTTGCCAATTCCGTTTTTCTGTATTGCAACCAATGTTGAAACTGGTGAAGCTGTTGTTTTAGATGAGGGTAATTTAGCCCAAGCGGTTATGGCAAGTGGTGCGTTTCCGTCGTTATTTCAACCAGTTGTTATAAACAATCAAATTTTAATAGATGGTGGCGTGGTTAATAATTACCCAATAGACGAACTTAAAGCTAAAGGTGTTGATATTATTATTGGTGTAGATGTACAAGACGATTTATCAAATAGAGAAAATTTAACGTCGGCTATACAAATTTTATTTCAAATTAATAATTACCGAACCATTAAAGATATGGCGGTAAAATCGAAAAAAACAGATGTATATATTAAACCAAATATTGAAGGCTTTAATGTAGTGTCTTTTAATGAAATTGATAAAATTGTTAGTATAGGAAGTAAAGCTGCGAAACTAAAGCTTGAAGGATTAAGAAAAGTTAGAAATCAACAATTAAGTGAGAAGCAACAATATGTAATTACGCCAATAGATAGTATAAAAATTAATGCCTTTGATATTAAGGGAAATAGAAGTTACACAAGGTCTTATGTTTTAGGAAAACTAAAGTTAAAATCGAACCAAACAGTAAGTTATACTAATTTTAATCAAGGTATTAATAATTTAATTGCAACAGGTAATTTTGATAGTTTTTTATACGATTTAAAACCATCAATTTATGGTAACGGGTATGATATGCATGTTGACTTAAAAGAAAGTTCTGAAACCTTGTTTTTAAAACTTGGTGTGCATTATGACGATCTGTATAAAAGTTCTGCATTAATCAACCTTACAAAAAAGCGATTGATTTCAAAAAATGATGTAGCCTCGTTCGATTTTATTATTGGAGATAATGTTAGGTATAATTTTGAATATTATATTGATAATGGTTTTTATTGGAGTGTTGGTTTACGGTCTAGGTTCGATAAGTTTCATCAAAGCGTATTTGCCACAACTATTTTACCTACAACTGTATCAGCTTTAATAAATGTGAATAAATTAAATGTAGAAGTGTCCGATTTTACAAATCAATTTTATTTACAAACGCTTTTTAGTAAAGACATGTCTTTAACACTTGGGATTGAACATAAAAAATTAAAAATTTCTACCGAAACTATTTTAACGAATACAAATAATAATGAAGATACTGTTTTTGAAAACAGTAATTATTTTAGCCTTTTTGGAAAACTAAAATTTGATACTTACGATAATAAATATTTTCCTAAAAAAGGGTTTTTATTTGATAGCGATTTTCATTTGTATTTCAGTTCTTCAGATTTCAATAATAATTTTGAAAAATTTTCAATAGCAAAAGCTACTGTAGGTTATTCACAAGGTTTCACTAAAAATTTATCGGTAAACCTTACGGCACAAGGTGGTTTTAAAATTGGCGAAGGTTCTAATCCATATCTAAATTTTGCTTTAGGTGGCTATGGCGGACATTTAATTAATAATTTTACACCATTTTACGGGTACGATTTTTTATCAATTTCTGGCGATAGTTTTGTGAAATCTATACTTACAATAGATTACGAAATTTTTAAAAAAAACCATATCAATTTTGCTGCAAACGTAGCTAATATTGAAGATAGTCTTTTTGAAACAATCGAATGGTTTTCTGCTCCAGACTATACAGGGTATGCTTTAGGTTATTCGTTAGAAACTATTTTAGGTCCAGTAGAAATTAAATATTCTTGGACTCCAGAAACAAAAAACAGTAATTGGTTTTTTAATTTAGGTTTTTGGTTTTAATACTTAATTTACTTAACAATATTATAGTTTTTATAAAGTCATAAATTTTTACGATATTTGTATAGTTATGAAACTTTATTGGCAAGAATTATTAATATTTCTACACTACCTCATCAAGAGAAATCCTGAATAAGTCACTATAAGTATATACCTTTTTAAGGTTCTTTTTTACAAGTAAACCTTCAAAAATAATTCAATTTAACAATATTTATTTTATAATTTCATAATTAAAAAGTATGCCTAGATATCATACACTCGGGAAAATTCCACATAAAAGACACACAACCTTTAAAAAACCAGATGGTAGTTTATACCAAGAAGAACTTTTTGGAACAGCAGGTTTTGCAGGAATGTCATCATTAATTTATCATTTACATCCACCAACAGTAGTTTCAGAAATAAAAAGAGGAGCAGATGTATCTCCAAAAATCGCTATCGATAAAAACATGAAAGCGCTTAGTTTTAAAGGATTCACTTTAAAGCCAGAACAAGACTTTTTAGAGAGCAGAAAAACCCTATTTGTAAATAACGATTTGCATATAGGATTAGCAGCACCAAAAGAGTTTTCGAAAGATTATTTCTATAGAAATTCAGATGCAGACGAAATGTTATTCATACACATAGGTTCAGGAACATTAAAAACCATGTATGGAAATATCGATTTTAAATATGGCGATTATTTAATAATTCCAAGAGGCACAACTTATCAAATAGATTTTGATACAGAAGACAATAGAATACTATATATAGAATCTTTTAGTCCAATATTAACACCAAAAAGGTATAGAAATAACTTTGGGCAATTATTAGAACACTCCCCATTTTGCGAACGCGATTTTAGATTGCCAACTAATTTAAAAACATACGACGAAAAAGGGGAATTCAAAGTAATTTCAAAAAAGCAAGGTGTAATATGGGAATATACGCATGCAAATCACCCATTTGATGTTGTCGGTTGGGACGGATTTCATTACCCATACGCATTTTCAATTCACGATTTCGAACCCATAACAGGGCGCATACACATGCCGCCACCAATACACCAACAGTGGGAAGCAGCAGGCTTTGTAGTATGCTCATTCGTACCAAGAATGTATGATTATCACCCAGAATCCGTACCAGCGCCATATCATCATTCAAATATAGATTCGGAAGAATTATTATACTACGTTGATGGCGATTTTATGAGTCGAAATAATATCGAAAAAGGGCAAATCACATTGCATCCAGGAGGCATTCCTCATGGTCCACATCCGGGAGCAATAGAACGAAGCGTAGGAAAAAAAGAAACAGGGGAACTCGCAGTAATGATAGACCCTTTCAATCCAGTTATGATAACCGAAGAAGCATTAAAATTAGAGGTTAACGACTATTATAAATCTTGGATAAAATAATTTAATAAGAAGCTATTTCCTGCTTTCGGCAGTCGCTATTTTTGTAAAAACAAAAATGAGCTTCAACAAATGCCTTAATCAGGGCTAAACATATCAGAAAACTATCTTACAAAATCTAAAGGTCAGTAAGATTAAAAAACAAGACAATGGCAAAAGAAGTAAAATCAGTAAACTACGGTTTAGAAAAAATATTTGAAGGCGCACAAGATTTTCTTCCGCTTTTAGGAACAGATTATGTAGAACTCTATGTTGGTAACGCAAAACAATCTGCACACTTTTACAAAACAGCATTTGGCTTTCAATCTTTAGCTTATAAAGGTTTAGAAACAGGCTCTAAAGACTCGGTAAGTTATGTGTTGGTACAAGATAAAATACGTTTAGTACTAACAACACCATTAAACAGTAAATCACCAATAAACAATCATATTGTAAAACATGGTGATGGTGTAAAAGTTATTGCACTTTGGGTTGATGATGCTCGAAAATCTTATGAAGAAACTATAAAACGTGGAGCAAAATCGTATTTAGAACCAACGGTTGAAAAAGATGAATTTGGAGAAATTGTAAAAGCAGGAATTTACACCTATGGCGAAACTGTACATGTGTTTATAGAGCGTAAAAACTATAAAGGTGCTTTTTTACCAGGATTTCAAAAATGGGAATCAGATTACAATCCAGAACCATTAGGGTTAAAATATATAGACCACATGGTTGGGAATGTAGGTTGGGGACAAATGAATACTTGGGTAAAATGGTATGAAGATGTTATGGGTTTTGAAAATTTCTTGTCGTTTGATGATAAGCAAATTCATACCGAATATTCAGCATTAATGAGTAAAGTAATGAGTAATGGCAACGGACGGATAAAATTCCCAATAAACGAACCTGCAAAAGCAGCAAAAAAATCTCAAATTGAAGAGTATTTAGATTTTTACGAAGGTTCGGGCGTGCAACATATTGCGGTTGCGACCGATGATATTATAGAAACTGTAAGTCAGTTAAAAGCACGAGGTATTGAGTTTTTACCACCGCCACCACAAGCGTATTATGATGATATTCCTAATAGATTAGGTGAGCATAGAGAGATGATGAAAGAAGATATTGGCGAGCTTCAAAAATTATCTATTATGATTGATGCTGATGAAGAAGGCTATTTACTGCAAATCTTCACAAAACCATTGGAAGATAGACCAACTCTATTTTTTGAAATCATTCAACGTATGGGAGCAAGAGGTTTTGGTGCAGGAAATTTTAAAGCCCTTTTTGAGTCTATTGAAAGAGAACAAGAAAAAAGAGGTACGCTTTAAATTAAAGATATAATTTAAACCTGTTTAGTTTTTACTAAACAGGTTTTTTATTTTAGTTAAATTACTCTTTTTTAAATTATCTAGCTGATTGCAGATTAGTTACTACCAACTGCAGATTTGTTGCGTTAGTGATTGTAGTGACATCCTTTTTTGAGGTACGAGAAAAAGATATAACGTAAAGCGCGACCCTTGTGGTAACGCCCAAAATAATTAATTTTTGTAACAAATTATTGTTAAGGTCTTCTAATAATAATAGGCAATACCAAGATTTTTTATATTTTTGGAATAGTAATTGTAATTTCAATAGTATTACAATAAAAAGGTAAACAAAGAAGTTACAATACAATTACCCTAAATAAAATGAAAAAATTACTACTTATAATAACAGCAATATTAACAATGCAAACGTCTTTTTCTCAACAAGAATCGGCATTTGAAGACGGTGAATGGTTTAAATTTAAAATGAGCTATAGTGGCTGGATGAAGGCAGGAAATGCAACACTTACTGTTAAAGATGCTAAATTAAATAACAAAGATGTTTATCATATAGTTGGCAAAGGCTGGACTACGGGCATGATTAAATGGTTTTTTAAAGTTAAAGACCGTTACGAAAGCTATATTGACAAAGAAACCATTACGCCCTATAAATTTGTTAGAAAGATAAATGAAGGTGGACACACCAAAGACATAGAAATTAATTTTGACCAAGCAAATAATAAGGCGCACGTTAATAACAAAAAGCATAAGAAAAAAACCATAATTGATACCAAACCAAATATTCAAGATATGGTATCTACATTTTATTATTTGCGTAATAAATTGGATGTTACTAATTTAAAGGTAGGTGATGAAATTATGATTGATATGTTTTTTGATGAAGAAAACTATGGTTTTAAATTAAAGTATTTAGGAGAAGAAATAATAGATACAGAATTTGGAGATATTGAGACTTTAAAATTTAGACCTTATGTTATGGCAGGACGTGTTTTTAAAGAGGAAGAAAGTTTAACACTTTGGGTGTCGAAAGACAAAAATAAAGTACCTTTACGTATTAAAGCAGATTTGGCTGTTGGTTCACTGAGAGCAGACCTTGAAGCTTTTAAAGGATTAAAACATCCTTTTAAAATAGTTGTTAATAATTAAATATATTTTGAACACAGACCTAACCAACCAGCTTAAAGAAAAATACAAAGCTTTAGACCAAGATTTTGAGGTGCATTTAGAAGGATTACTTCATAGTAAACCTATAAATTATTGGGATTATATTCAAACAGATGCTTTATTAAATCTTCAGGTGCAGCGTACCGTTTTTCCAGACGAAATGGTATTTATCATGTATCATCAAATAAACGAATTATTGTTTAAAATGATACTTGGTGAAATTGAACAAGTAGCAAAAAATGATACGGTTGATGTGGATTTATTCACATCTAAGTTAATGCGTATAAGTCGGTATTTCGATATGCTTACATCATCATTCACTATCATGAAAGATGGGATGGATGTAGAACAGTATAATAAATTTAGAACTACATTAACGCCAGCAAGCGGATTTCAAAGTGCACAATACAGAAAAATCGAGTTTGCTTCTACCGAACTTATTAATTTAATAGACAAAAGGTTTAGAAAAACGATAGATAGAAATACGTCTTACGAACATGCTTTCGAGCATTTATATTGGCAAGCAGCCGGGAAAGATTATGCTACAGGCAAAAAAAATCTCACTTTAACCCAATTTGAAGAAAAATATAAAGACGAATTTATTAGATTTACTAAGTTTTACCAAACTAATAATTTGTGGGCTAAGTTTAGTGAATTACCTAAAGAAGCCAGAGAAAATAAAGATTTAATAAACGCTATGCGTCATTACGATTATACAGTTAACATAACGTGGGTATTGGCACATTATAATACGGCAAATTATTATTTAAATATTGGCGGTGAAACTGTAGAAGCAACAGGCGGAAGCGAATGGGTAAAATACATGCATCCAAAATATCAAAAACGAATATTTTTTCCAGATTTATGGACAGAAAAAGAAATACAAGATTGGGGAACAAATATTTAATTCTATTCGTATTTGCAGTTTTATTTATAGGTTGTAAGGATGATAAATCACAATATGGAATAGAGGAAGCATTGGCTATTGTTGAAGAGCCAGTAAGTGTTTACGAATTTGGGTTTAACCTAGATGATTATATAGTTATAAGAGATACTATAAGAAAAGGTGATAGTTTTGGTGAAATTTTAGAGCGTAACAAAATTGGTTACCCAAAAATATTTAACATTGCCGAAAAAGCAAAAGACACGTTTGATATAAGACGACTTCAAATAGGGAAACCATATACTTTATTGTGTTCAAAAGATTCATTAGAACTTCCAACTTGTTTTATTTATCAGCCCAATCAAGAGGAGTATGTTGTTATAAATTTTCAAGATTCAATACACGCTTATAAAAGTAGAAAGCCTATTAAATATGTTGAAAAAACAGCAACTGGCGTTATTACAAATAATATTTCTCTAACATTAGAAGAGCAAGGTCTAAGTCCAAGGTTAGCATATAAAATGGCAGACGAAATTTATGCGTGGACAATAGATTTTAGACGTCTTCAAAAAGGAGATCGGTTTAAAGTAATTTATACAGATAAGTATATAGACGACACTATTTATACTGGAATTCATGAAATTAAAGCAGCATATTTTGAACATAATAAACAACCTTTTTATGCTTTTGAATTTGAAACTGATAGCGCAAAAGGTATTGTAGATTATTTTAACGATGAAGCTAAAAATTTACGTCGTGCCTTTTTAAAAGCACCAGTTTCATTTAGTAGAATATCATCACGATATAATTTAAAAAGAAGAATTGCAGTTTATGGCAATAGGGTACGACCACATAAAGGTACTGATTTTGCCGCGTCAATAGGCACACCAATTAAAGCAACTGCAAATGGGACAGTTACAGAATCTAGACGAAGAGGAGGGAATGGGAATTATGTAAAAATTCGTCATAATGCGACTTATACTACACAGTATTTACATATGAGTAAACGGAAATCCAAAGTTGGTGATTTTGTAAAACAAGGCGATGTAATTGGTTGGGTAGGAATGACGGGAAATACAGGTGGTCCACACGTATGCTATCGTTTTTGGAAAAACGGAAGACAAGTAGATCCTTTTAAGCAAAAATTACCAGAAGCTAAACCAATTTCGGATAGTTTAAAAGTAAAATACTTAGAGTTTATAAAACCAATAAAAATCCAATTAGATAGTATTCCTTTTAAAGATGAAATTTTAGAGAAGGCTCTAAATGAAAATCTAATTACTCTCAATAAATAATTAATTTCATGTCATTACCCAAAATAAACCCAACACAAACTAAGTCTTGGGAACAACTAAATAAGCATTATAGTGAAATAAATAATGTTCATATGAAAGATTTGTTTGCTCAAGATAAAGAACGAGCGAATAAATTTACCATTAAATGGGATGATTTTTATGTAGATTTTTCAAAAAATAGAATTACTGAAGAAACCTTTGAATATTTATTACAGTTAGCCGATGAGGTTAAGTTGAAAGAAGCAATTCAAAGTCAGTTTTCAGGAGAAATAATAAATCAAACAGAAGGAAGAGCCGTTTTACATACAGCATTACGTGCATCAAAAGACGCAAAATTCAGTGTTGATGGTGAGAATGTAATGCCAGAAATTTATCAAGTAAAACAGAAAATAGAAGCGTTTACAAATGAAGTTGTAAATGGTGATAGAAAAGGTTTTACAGGAAAAGTATTTACTGATGTTGTAAATATTGGTATTGGTGGTTCAGACCTTGGTCCAGCCATGGTAGTTGAGGCATTACAATTTTATAAAAACCATTTAACAACTCATTTTGTTAGTAATGTTGATGGCGACCATGTAAATGAAGTCATTAAAAAACTAAACCCAGAAACAACAGTATTTGTAATAGTTTCTAAAACATTTACTACGCAAGAAACGTTGTCAAATGCAAATACATTAAAAGACTGGTTTTTAAAATCGGCAAGTGAAAAAGCAATAGCAAAACATTTTATAGCCGTTTCAACTAATATTGAAAGTGTTAAGGATTTTGGAATAGATGAAAACAATATTTTCCCAATGTGGGATTGGGTTGGAGGTCGTTTTTCACTTTGGAGTGCAGTTGGGTTAACTGTAAGTTTAGCAGTTGGGTATAATAATTTTGATAGCCTTTTAAAAGGTGCTAACAAAATGGATAAGCATTTTAAAAATGAAAATTTTAAAAGCAATATTCCAGTAGTATTAGCGCTTATTAGTGTTTGGTATAATAATTTTTTTAAAGCTGAAAGTGAAGCTATAATATCGTACTCGCAATATTTAAATCAGTTTGCTACTTATTTGCAACAAGGCATTATGGAAAGTAATGGTAAAAGCGTTGATAGGAATGGTGATGCTATTGATTATGAAACAGGAACTTTAATTTGGGGAGAGCCTGGAACCAATTCGCAGCATGCATTTTTTCAATTAATACATCAAGGAACTAAATTAATTCCGGCAGATTTTATTGGTTTTACAAAATCGCTACATGGTAATCAAGACCATCAAGATAAATTAATTTCAAATTTTTTAGCACAAACGGAAGCGCTTTTAAATGGTAAAACAGAAGCTGAGGTTATTGCAGAAGGAACACAAAAAGATATAATTCCTTTTAAAGTGTTTAAAGGAAATAAACCTACAAACACAATTTTCATTAATAAATTAACTCCAGAAAGCTTAGGAAAGTTAATTGCTATGTACGAGCATAAGATATTTGTCCAAGGTGTGATTTGGAATATTTTTAGTTACGATCAGTTTGGAGTAGAGCTAGGTAAGCAGTTGGCAAGCAAAATTTTACAAGAATTTAACAATACTTCAATTGATAATCATGATTCTTCAACTAAAAATTTATTGAATTATTACAAAAATTTAACTTAATTCTCTATCTAATTCGCATAAAAATCAATAAAAACCATCAATACTTTTAATATTGATGGTTTTTTGTTTAGCACAAACCGTTAAATTTCTTAACATATTAGTAATGTTAAACGTATAATTATGCATATTTTTGCTTGACTAATTCAAATAATTAATTAATCTTTTTTAAAAATTATGAAAAAAACTACTCATTATTTATTGGTAGCTGTAGTATCTTTATTTACTATGGTTGTCATGGCACAAAGTACTGTAACAGGTACTGTTTTAGAAGCGGGTTCTAATATACCTCTTCCTGGGGCTAATATTATTGAAAAAGGCACTTCTAATGGTGTAACTACAGATTTTGATGGAAACTTTACATTAACTACTCAATCTTCAGGAGAGATAGTAGTTACTTTTGTCGGTTATACTTCTAAAACACTTGCCTTTTCTGGTGATATAGATTTTGGTAACATAACTTTAGAGCCTAATCAAGTAGGGTTAGATGAAATTGTAATAACAGCTACTTCTTTTGCTATTGATAGAAAAACACCAGTTGCTGTTTCTACAATTAAAGCAGCAGATATTGAGCTTAAATTAGGAACACAAGAATTTCCTGAGATTTTAAAATCAACTCCTGGCGTATACGCTACTAAATCAGGTGGTGGATATGGAGATGCTAGAATTAACTTAAGAGGTTTTAACTCTCAAAATGTTGCTGTAATGATTAATGGTATTCCTGTTAACGATATGGAAAATGGCCGTGTATATTGGTCAAATTGGTCAGGTTTATCTGATGTTACTAGTGCAATGCAAGTGCAAAGAGGTCTTGGAGCTTCTAAAGTAGCAGTACCTTCTATTGGAGGAACAATTAATATTATTACTAGATCTACTGATGCTGAAAAAGGTGGGAGCATTAAAATGGGAGTAGGAAATGACGGTTATACAAAGTATAGCATGACTTTATCTACTGGATTAATGGAAAATGGATTAGCAATTACTGCTTCTGCAGCTAAAATATCAGGAGATGGATATGTAGACGGAACACAGTTTAGTGGTGCTAATTATTTTTTAAACATAGCAAAACAGCTTAATGATAACCATAAACTTTCTTTTACAGTTATAGGAGCAATTCAAACACATGGTCAAAGATTTAATTCAAAAACTATAGCTCAAAACAGAGCAACTGAACAAGGAGGGAAAAGATTTAATCCAGATTGGGGATATAGAAATGGGCAAATTGAAAACACATCATTTAATTTCTATCATAAACCGCAAATATCTTTAAATCATGATTGGATAATTTCTGAAAAAACATACGTTACTTCATCTCTTTATGCATCATTTGGTAATGGTGGAGGTAGAAGAACAGATGGTTCTGGTAAATTCACGAATGATGATTATAGATTAGGTGGGTCAGACCAACCAATTAATTTTGATAAAATTGTTCAAGAAAATAAAGATAATGGAGCTTTAGGATCTACAGATGTTTTAGCTGCTAGTAGAAACTCTCATGAGTGGTATGGGTTGTTGTCAACTTTAAAAACAGATTTGTCAGACAATTTAATTTTATCTGCTGGTTTAGACACTAGGTATTATTTAGGAAAACACTGGTATGAAATTACAGATTTATTAGGAGGACAATACTATCTTAACCCTAAGTCAAATGACAATACCTTTAATGAAGCTCTTAAAGTAGGAGATAAATTTAATAGAGATTATACAGGAGACGTTTTAAAATTGGGAACTTTTGCGCAGTTAGAATATACTGTTGATGAGTTATCTGTATTTTTATCTACTGCAATCTCGAATACCCAATATAGTAAATCGAGTTATTTAGATGATTCATCTAATCCGAATGGGAATGACTCAAAAACAGCAAATTTCTTAGGGTATAGTGTAAAAACTGGAGCAAACTATAATTTAGATGATAAAAACAATATTTTTGCAAATATTGGATACTTCTCAAAAGCACCATTTTTAATTGGAAATGTTTTCATTAATAAAGAATCTGTAGAGTTAAATGAAGATGCTATAAATGAAAAAGTATTCAGTGCAGAAATAGGTTATGGTTTTAGAACTTCTAAATTTAATGCAAATGTAAATATATACAGAACGTCTTGGTTAGATAAATCTATTACAGCAAGAAATCAAGATCCTGATAATGTAGGAGAATTTATAGAAACAAGTTTATCTGGGTTAGATGCATTACATCAAGGTATTGAATTAGACTTTGTTTATAAACTAAATGATAAACTTAAATTAAACGGAATGGTTTCTTTAGGTGATTGGAAATGGAAAAGCGATGTAGAAGCTGAAGTTTATTCTGAATCAGGAATATTACTTAGAGAGATTGTAGTAAATGCTAAAGATTTAAAAGTTAATGATGCAGCTCAAACTACTTATGCTTTAGGGTTAAACTATAAAGCTTTAGAAAAAAGCTCAATATTTTTAGATTATAATTATGCGGGTGATATATATGCAAAGTTTGATTTTAGTAGAGGAACAACAGATAGATTAAATACATGGAAACTACCTTCATACCATCTACTTGATTTAGGTTTTAATCACGGATTTACAATTGGAGGATTAGATGCTACATTATCAGGAAAAATGAATAATATTTTTGA
>CAZLXG010000034.1:22944-25951 GCA_964563585.1 uncultured Flavobacteriaceae bacterium
AAAAATATGAAAAAAGTAATTTTATTATTAACAATTTTTTCAATGGTTTTCACTTCTTGTGACCCATTAGAAGATATCAATGCAGAAGTTGATGCGCAAGAAAATGCTATTGTTGGAGATGCAATTTTCACAATGTCTGATGATGATTATGATGAGTTAGATTTAAGCTTTGGTAATTTTAATTCAATAGCAGATGCAAAAACAATGATTCCTGCTTTATTAGAAAGCAAACATCCTGTTTGGGGAAATAAATCATCAGCAACAGTAACTTTTAAAATTCACAGTAAAATAAAGACTTACAGCCAAAATATTTATAAGTTATCTGACGCTGAGCATAATGCAATAACTGGTAAAACTTATGGAAATTTTGATAGTGGTGGACATATATATGCTTATTTAGAAGCAACATATCTAACACCAGCTGAAGGTGATTTTGTATCATTAAGATATCGTTATTATTCAGGAGGTGAAAGTACATTTACTGATGGCTTTTATTATGATGGAACTGATTGGAATAAAATAAAAGGATTTACTGAAGATGAATATTCGGCTATGGGAGAAAGTTATCCAAATTTTTCTAGTCATGATGAAGCTAAAATTAAAATACCTATTGCATTATTAGATGTATATAAGTTTGAAGGTAAAGAAGCAGGAGATGTTGTATCAACTATGTATGAATTATATAAAGGAGGAGGCGTAACAAAAAGTTATACTGCAAATTATATTTTTGATGGTACAGCTTGGTCTAAATACACCAATGAAATTAATGAAACAATTCAATTTGGACATGATGGTACGACTTGGGTACCCGATAATACAATTAAATACACTTTAGTAAGAACTGCAGATTATGAATATATGGCATCTCAATTAACAGATCCAGAATATGCAGGATTAATTGGAAACTTAGCAAATTATGGTGATTTTGATTATAATTGGTCTCAAACTCAAATTAATTTTGCTTTAGTACTTTTCTTAGATCATTTAGATCCTAGTGCTGCAGAAGGGCAAAAGTATATTTTAACTTATGTTATTTATGATAATGGTGAAAATGATTATCAAACAAGTTTTATTAAAACAGGAGGTGAATGGGTGTTAAACTAATAGCTTAACTCTCCCTTTTATTTAATATAAAACCACCTCTTTTTTTGAGGTGGTTTTTTTATTCAAAATTTAATATATTTGTTAGTGTTATGAGAAAAATTATTTTATTATTATTGGTAGTTGTATTAAGTGTAAACTGTAGCTCTAGCGGAGGAGACGATTCACCTACACCAGATCCAACACCTAATGGTGTTTCTATTGCGGTAAACGATAATGTTACAGGAGTAGAAGATACAGGTCTAGATATTGATATTCAAAATTTATTATCAAACGATACTATTTTAGATAATGCAAAAATCACTTCTTTTGATGCAACGTCTGCTAACGGAGGAACTATAGTCGATAATAGAGACGGAACATATGGATATACTCCAGTAAATGGTTTTGTAGGCGACGATACTTTTACTTACACTATTTGTGATAAAGATACACCACCAGATTGTTCAACAGCAACAGTTACAATAACCGTAGAGGATGAAGGAAATCCAGTTGCAGTAGATGATACTGTAAATGTTTTAGAAAACACTAGTAGAACATTTTCAAGTTTATTAGAAAATGATAATATTATTGATGATGCTATATTATCATCTGTTGATGATTCTAGCACGTTAGGAACTGTAGTTTTAAATGCAAATGGAACAGTTACATATACTCCGCAAACAGATTTTTTAGGAGAAGATACTTTTACATATACCATTTGTGATGATGATACACCAAATAATACTTGTGTTTCAGCAACAGTAACGATTACTGTTTTAGAAGCAGTAAGCTTTAACATCCCTCCAGAATTAATAGATTACTATAATGGCGTAATATTTTCTGAAGATTCAGATTTAATGTTTGATGAATTAGAAAATCATACCATATCAAATCATACTACTATTTTGTCTTACGGACAAAGACATGAATATTTATATAATGCTGATGCAGATTTAGCGAATACAGATAATGTTATTTTAATGTATTCAAGTGAAAGTAGATATTGGGAAGAATATACTTCAGGAAATAATTCATATTCATCACAAACATTTAATACAGAACATATTTATCCACAGTCTTTATTAGAAGCTACAGATGCTGTAACAGACTTACATCATTTAAGATCATGTGACGCAACTATTAATAGTTTGCGGAGTAATTTCCCGTTTATTGATGGTAGTGGTACATATCTATTGGGAACTCAAGAATGGTTTCCTGGTGATGAGTGGAGAGGTGATATAGCACGTATGATAATGTATTTGAATATTAGGTATGGTGAAACTTTTGAAAAACTTGGAACTTTAGACATGTTTTTACAATGGAATATTGCCGATCCTGTTTCTGCATTTGAAGAACAACGCAACAATGTTATTTACGCTGCACAAGGCAACAGAAATCCATTTATAGATAATCCGTATTTAGCCACTTTAATTTGGAATGGAGCTGATGCTGAAAATAGATGGGAATAATTATTTAAAATAAAAATCATGTACGACACAATACTAGCATTACATTCTTATTGGGCATATATTGTATTATTAATTTTAACTATAGCCGTAGTTAATGCTTTAATAAAAACATTTGGAGATAAAGAATATTCAGCTAAAGATTTTAGAATATCGTTATTTACTCTAATAGTATCACACATACAATTATTAATTGGGTTGATATTGTATTTTGTATCACCAAGATTTGAATTATGGAGTGAGTTAGGTGGTAAAGTTATGAGTAATTCTATTGCGCGTTTATATCTTGTAGAACATCCTTTTATTAATATTATAGCCGTGGCATTAATTACTATAGGCTATTCAAAGCATAAAAAGAAATTAACGTCACCTTCAAAATTAAAAACAATAGCTATTTTTTATACTATTGCTTTACTATTATTTTTATCAAGAATACCTTGGAGTACGTGGCTTGATTA
>CAZLXG010000035.1:0-16905 GCA_964563585.1 uncultured Flavobacteriaceae bacterium
GCCACAGTTCTTTGTTGTGGGTAGTTATTCTTGTTCTACCTCTCTAAGTTTATTACATATTTCATTTACTTTATTCTTAATTTCTAATTCTGGAAGTGATATTATATTTCCGTCAAAATTTAGTTCTACTAACAATTTTGTAATTTCATCTGGCACTACTATCTTATTTCTATCAAAGAACTTAATTGTGTATTGATTTTCTTTTTTATATGAAATATCAATTGCAAAAAGATTTTCTTTATATTTGAAATTATCTATTACTATGCAAGGTCTATCCCAAGAAGTACTTTCCCAATACCAAGATTTATTTGAAAATGGCAGGAACTCTTTCTGGTTTAGTTCTCGTTTGAATAAATCCCAACTATATAACTCTCTATGACGACCATTCATTTGTTTTTTTGATAATAAATAGATTTCATCATCAGAATACCAACGTATTTGTCTATTCTGACAGTAAGAGATATTATCGGGATTTTCAATTATTAATTTGCGCCAATCGGTAACACCGTGTTTTTTTATTATTTCTTTTAAGTCGCTGATTATATTTGTATTATCAATGCTATCAAGTAGTTCTTTTAGAAACAAAGTACCTTTATCATCATTGAATACTTTTCTCCAATTATCAAGTTTTGTTCTTAATGCTTCTTCAAAATTACAAAATGTCGAATTTTCAGTATTACCAACTTGTGGAAGAAAATCCCCTTTTGTTAGTAGTGCTCTTTGAAATAAAAAATTATGATTTTCTCTTAAATCAGAACTAAATAATTTAAATAACTTTGTTGAATAATCTGCAAAAAGGTTTTTGTCATAATTACCATCTTCATTTTTTGAATATTGTAAAATGAAACCTATTTGCCCATCAAAATATGAATGCTGTTCAATTGTTATAAATAAGTCTTCCCATTTAGCATCTTTTAATATTAAGGCTGATTTTAAACCTTCTTCGTCTCTCTGTAATTTTGAAAAATATTTGATTGTATCACTTGAAGAACTTACAAAAGTGTAAATATTTGAAATATTCTTGCTCAATTCATTAATTGAACGTAGTGCATTCATATATGGGACAGTCTCTTCAATACGAGTATTATTAATGAGGTTTTTTGTTATTCTTAACCACCGTTTGCGTTCCTTTTTATCAATTATTTTATTTGTAAAAATAAAACTTAGAGAATAAAAATGAAGGCGTTCTACATAATATCTTGTTTTCTTCTTATTATCGTGAGAAAATAAAAAGTTAATAAATATATCTAATTCATCCTCATAACTCATTAATCCATCTAAAATATTTTTAAGACTATTTACACTATCAATATCATTGAAAACAGTATTATATGTGTCAAAAAGATCATAATTATCAATAAACTCTTTATCAATGTCATTTGTCTCTGTGTAGAAATTTAGAGTAATATTCTTAAAGAAGTTAAAGAATTTTTCATCGACATTTTCTGTTACTATTTCCGAATTTCTATTTTTCTCTAAATTCCAGAAAATATCTAACCATTCATTATCTAATTTAGATTTATCTTCAATTGTTTTCAGATAATTAGAAAAATTTGCTTTGAAATTTTCAAATTCAGTAAGAGGCTTGCCTCTTGCATTCATTTTGATATAAAGCTCATCTGTTAATTTGAATTCTTCAAGTGGCAAAAATTGAAATGATATATTTATTTCTTTTTCTAATTTTTCAAATAATGAAATTTCAATATCTTTAAATTTATTATGTATTAAGTCTAACATATTTAACATTGCAGATACTGTTGGGTCAAGTTCCCAAGATAAAAAATACCATTTACTATCAGTTATTACATCGCTAATTGTACCATTAATTGTGTCATAATCAATATTTTCAGACACAAGATTTTTGCAAAAATCTCCTGAACTAACTCTCGTCTCATAGGTGAATTTTAAAAGAACATCTTTCACTTCGTCAGTTAACCTATCTTCTTTTAGTGCAACATACCAATGAATTAGAAAAAGCGTTGTTAAACGTTGTTGACCATCAAGAGGTATGAGTATTTTATTATCTACTCTACCATAAACAAAATCAAGATTTAATTCCTCACTATGTAGTATTGAATTTCTAATGTCATCCAAGAATTTATCAACGATTTTAACTATTGAACTATCTGTTCTACCTTGTGAATAATCCCGTTGAATTTTTGGAATTTCAATCTTATAATTATTCAATAATTCCCAAAAAGTATATTTAGTTTTCATTTGTTATTTTTTCATTAGGTAAATAATTAATTAGAATTGCTCTAAATTCTTCTAAATATGCATCTCTATCTTTCTTTGTCCAAGTAGAGTTTTGCATAACATCTTTGCTGTAATATTTAAGAAATACATTTTTTGTGCAAATAGGAATAAAAGACCCTTTTTCATCAAGTTCAATTATCTTGTCTCTTTTTATCGGAAAAACATTATTGTTCAATGCCGAATTGTCATCTGTTGAAAGTAGTGCCATATTATCAATAGTATGAATGTTAACACTATCTTCCTCAGTATATTTTTTAAATATTTCTTCTTGCAGATTAACAAAACTATCAAGGTCTATTTTATCTTCTTCTAAAACTTCATTTATTCTTTTTACCAATTCTTCTTCATTGGAATTTTTAAAATATACTTTTTGTTCCTCTAATAGTAATATCCTTTGCTTATCAGTCTTTAAATCTTCTGAATTTTGAGCGTGAATGTGTTCTAAACTCCATTTTTCATTAATATATCTCTCAAATGGGAACTTTGTATATCTGCTATTCATTGTTGAAATCACATTAAACAAAAGCAATATATCCCTTATGAAATAACTATCATCTTCATAAGTAAGTTCCCTAAGTGTTAATTCCTTTTTACTGAGATAACTTTTTATATCATTTCCTATAAGTTTTATTAATTCCTTTTTAAAATCAGATTTTAAACTATTATTAGATAATGCTTTGATTTGCTCAACGTCCTTACCTATATGAATTAAAAAGCCTATTAAATGATAATATTCATTATTATTAAACCATTCTTCAAAAGTCCTAAAATATGTTTTTATCTCTTCCCATAACTCATCTTTTGTTTTTATATCATTATTTATGAGGTTGTTAAACACGTAAAAAGTATAGTATTTATCCATTGATTTGTTGATTTCAATAGATACTTTGTCTTGATATTTATTTGCAATCAAATCAAATATGAATTCAATTTTAGTTGGCTTTGAATTATTTGATTTATTTAAGAAAAACCAAAATTTCTTATCTTGCAATGTGTTTTCAATATTATCCCATTCGTACGCAAGTTTATTTTGATGTTTTTCTTTTTCCATATCAGTCTGGTTTCCATTAATAAAAAATAACGCCTTAATAAGTTCTGCATTTGTTAATGGAATTTTACCCATATTTATTCTTGTGAAAATATTTTTTGCTTCAATCTCACTTTGGGTTTTCACTTCATACCAAATAAATCTCACATTATTTGCAATATCCTTTTTATCTCTATAATCAACTTTTAACAGAGTATTTAAAAAATCGGCTTTATTAATACTGTTATCCTCAAACCATTTCTTTATTATCAAAAATGCTTGGCTTATATGATAAAAGTCAATATTTTTATTGTTTACATTCTCAGTTTGTAAAATTTCTTCTAAAAACTTTTTACTACTGTATTCTTCTTTCTCACGTGTTTCATATGATATTGAAAATTTTTTAGATGAACTAAACACTATTTTTCTTGCGTCTTCAAGATATGATAATATTATATATAGCGTAGTAAGTCTTTGTTGTCCATCAATAACTTCCCAAGTTTTATTTTCGTTCTCAGTTACTACAATTGGTTGAAGACAATAAAATTCTCCTTTTTCTTTATCCTTTTTTTGAAATTCAATAATGTCATCCAACAAATCAACAACTTGTCTTTTTTTCCAACGATACCCCCTTTGGTATGACGGAATGAAAAAATCTTTTTCTAATAATTTCTCAATTGGTATTAATTCTAATTTATCCATATTATTTATTTTTCTTTCAAAAGTAAATCTCTTTAATGTCAAAGTATGTCGTTCTCTCTAATTACCCACAACTAGGAAAAAACAATTTTCACTTGTTATATAAATAGATAGGTTTTTGACGCAACCAATTGTTAAATTTCTCATCTATTAAATAACTAAATAATCACGACATGAAAATACTTTTAATAATAGCTGTTCTTATTGTTATTAATTTAATTCTATTAACATTTAGTATAAACAAAAAAACAGACCCTTGAATAACGAATCTGTTTTAAATATTACTTTAAATTTAAGTTTAATTAACCTCTGGTAAAAAACTATAATTCTTGCTATAGTTTAACATTTGACCAAGAAATGTTTTTGGCTGTGTTACTTTTACCGCTATTATTTCTCCAGCATCATTTTTCTCTGCTACTAAAACCGGATTTACAAAACCACTATATGGCGCTGATGTAAATTGCTTATTACGTTCTAAAACCTCAGCATGAATTGCTTGATCTACTTTCACACCATAACCTTCTACTAAAGCTTCTACAGCTGCAAAATCACCTTCAGATTTAATCCGTTGAGTTTCACGTAATAATTGTCCAAAAAGGTCATGTAGTTTTTCGTAATCATTAATATTGAAATAGGTTTTTCCGTCACGCAATATTTTTTCAATTACATTGTCCTTAGCTCCTTTTTCAAAAACCCAAGCAGAAACCCATTGTCTATTTCTCATATGCGCTTCCTCTACATCATCACCTAAATTTAATCTAATTAATTGTGTGATTAAACCATTTCGAATATAACCATCGTAAGCAGTTTTACCAACAAATTTCCAATCTTCAACTAAACCTAATTCTTGTAATTTAGAATTATATAGATAATATAACCCTACTAAATCTGCACGACCTTCTTCTAAAGTTGATGCATAATTTTTAAGTGTTTCTTTTGTTTCTCCAACTCCCGGATTTAATTGCCCTGATGCATGACCAATCACTTCGTGAAGTGCTGTGTGCAACTTATCTGCTAACTGACCATATTTTTCTTCTAACTCATATTCTTCATCATCGTTTACAAATTCTTTTAAACGACCACTTCCTTTTGCATTATTATATGCGCCTATAATATTTCCTAAAGACACCGATTTACTTCCAACAGCAGCTCGTATCCAGTTAGCATTTGGTAAATTAACACCAATTGGCGTACTTGGTGATGCATCGCCTGCTTCGCCTGCTACATTTACCACTTTATAAGTAACTCCTACAACATTTTTCTTTTTATGCGCATCCATTAAAGGTGAATTATCTTCAAACCACTGTGCGTTTCCTGAAACCACAGACATTTTTTTAGACATGTCAAAGTCTTTAATCTGAACCACAGTTTCGTAAGAGCCTCTATAACCCATTGGGTCGTTATATACTTCAATAAAACTGTTAATGTAATCTATATTTCCATCGGTTGCGGCAGTCCAAGCTACATTATAATCGTCCCAAGTTTGTAAATCTCCTGTATTGTAATATTTAATTAATAAACCTAAAGCATTTCCTTGCGCTTCATTTTCAGCAACGCCTTGTGCTAAGGTTAACCATTTAACAATTTCGTCAATCGCAGCGCCATACAAACCACCAGATTTATAAACACGCTCTTTTAACACACCATTTTTTTTTACTAATTGAGAATTCAATCCATAAGACAATGGCTTTTTAGAATCTGCAGATTTTATTTTTTTATAAAATGATGCCACATCAGTATTAGTAACATTAGGTCCATAAAAATTTACAGCACTTTCTAGAATATTGTCAACACCTTTTGCTTGATTTACTTTTTTTGCATCTTTATCATTAAAAATAACATCAAAAGCTTCACCGTCAAGAACTGTATTTGTTTTTCCTAAAAGCTCTTTTAAATAATCTGCTGAAAATCCAGGTTTAATTTTTGCATTTGAATAATGATGATGAATCCCATTACTGAACCATACACGCTTTAAATACGTTTCGAAAGCATTCCAATTATCAGAAGTTGTTTCACCTTTATTATTAGTATACGCATGCTCTAACGCTTTTCTTATTTTTAAGTTATGTCTGTAGTTTTGGTCCCACATAATATCGCGACCAGACAATCCAGCTTGCGTTAAATAATACACTAATTTTTGTTCCTTTAGTGTTAAATTTTCCCAACCTGGAATTTGATAACGTAACACTTTAATATCTGCAAATTGCTCTACATTATAATTAAATGTAGTCTCTTCAGTATTCATTGTTTCCTTATTTTTTTCCTGTTTTTCGTTACCACATGATAATAAAACAGTAGCTATTAAGGCTATACTAAATATTGATTTTAAATTCATTATATATTTATTTAACTGGATTTGTAAGAATTGTGATAAAAATGACCTTGAAATTATTGATTCTTTTGAAATATTCTTTTTTGTTTATTGAATACTTATTTTTTATACAACAAATGTAACAATTTATTAAACGAAATTTTAAAATGTGTATCTTTGGTTTCATTCTTTTTTAAAAATCAAAAAAATGAAAGCTCTCAAATACATTTTATTCCTATTATTAATTGCTATTATTGGAATTGCCATTTATATTGCTGTACAACCAAACGCATTTGAAGTTAAACGAGAACGTATTATTAATGCACCCGCAGCGGTTATATACAACAACGTTATAGATTTTAAAAACTGGAAAGATTGGTCTGCATGGCTTGAAGCTGACCCAACTATGGAAATTACCTATGGAGAACAAACTAAAGGCGTTGGCGGTTATCAATCGTGGATAGATAAAAAGGGTACTGGAAATATGAAAACACTTGCTACAACGCCAAATGTTTCTATTGAACATGAAATGCAATTTGATGATTACGAACCATCAAAAATAAATTGGAGTTTCGAACCAACTAGTAATGGAAAAACCAAAGTAACTTGGAAAATGAATAACGATAAAGCACCTTTTATTTTTAAAGGAATTGCAGCTTTTTCAGGTGGATTTGATAATATGATTGGTCCAGATTTTGAACGCGGATTAGAAAAACTTGATAGCATTGTGGTTGAAAGCACTAAAAAATTCAACATAACTATTGAAGGCATAAAAGAATATGGTGGCGGTTTTTACTTATACAAAACTACTAATGCAAACAATGCAAATATAAGCGTAAAAATGGCACAGCAATATGGTGTTTTAATGAGTTACATTGGACAAAACAATATACAAATGGCTGGCATGCCATTAACAGTTTATAACGAAATGAATAACGAAACTGGAACTATAATTATGAGTAACGGTATTCCTGTTACAGAAAAAATAGACTTACCAGCCAATAGCGATATTTCCTGTGGTTACATACCAAAAACTAAAGTATTAAAAACAGTGTTATTAGGTAATTATACTAATTTACCACAAGCTTGGGCAGAAACTATGACGCATTTAGCAAAAAATGTTTTAGAAACTTCCGATATTAAACCTTTTGAAATTTATACAACCGACCCAAGCCAAGTACCAAATCCTGCCGATTGGAGAACAGAAATTTATATCCCAATAAAATAAATGAAGCAAATCTTATTAGTTTTTATTGGTGGTGGTTTTGGTAGTGTTTTACGTTTTATTATTGGAAAATATTTAAATCAATCTGGTGGTATTCCATACGGGACATTTGCAGCCAACATTTTAGGCAGTTTACTTATTGGTATTATACTTGGTTTGGCAGCAAAAAACAATACACTTTCGCAAAACCAAACTTTATTATTGGCAACAGGTTTTTGTGGTGGTTTTACAACCTTTTCAACCTTTGCCTACGAGAATGCTAACTTTTTAAAAACCGGAGATTTTACAAGTTTTGCAATTTATACTATTGCTAGTTTTGTAATTGGATTTCTAGCTGTGTTTTTAGGTTTGTATTTGGTGAAGTAATGATACTTGATTTTGTAAGAAAAAATAATATAAAAACATGCAAAACATCAATCTTAAACACTTCAAATTTTCTAAACCATTAGAAATTCGATGGAATGATTTAGACGCCTTACAACATGTAAATAATGTGTTTTATTTTGACTATTTTCAAACTGGACGTGGATATTATATGCCAACTGTTACTAAACAATGGGATTGGACTAAAAATATGTTTGTTATAGCACATATAGAATGTGATTATTTTAAAGAATTAAAGTTAACAGCAGTAAATCCTTCTATAAAAATGAGAACCACATCTATAAAAACTAAAAGTTTTGAAATTGAATATTTAATTACAAGTATAGATAAAGAAGGACATGAAAAAATACATGCTAGAGGTAAAAGTATACAAGTTCTAATTAATCCTTTACAAGGAAAATCTATCGAAATTCCTGATTGGTTGCGAACTAGTTTAATGGAATATGAGCCTCACTTAAATTAAACTCAATGCTTATCAAAAGCCTTCACTCCTACTTCAATTTTAGTTTTTAAATAATTTATTCGCGGTACAATAGGGCAAGAAAATTTATCATTATATGCGCAGTACGGATTATAAGCTGTATTAAAATCTATTATTATAGTATTGCCTTTGGGGATTTTTAAATCAATATATCGTCCACCACCATAAGTTTCAAAACTATTTGTTTCATCTAAAAAAGGTAAAAATAAATAATCTTCTAAACCTTCTTTTTTCATAGCATCTTTTCCTTGATATACATTTAGTTGGTGTTGTTTTCCTTTTAATTCAAAAGATAATATTCCAAAAATACGCTCTGGAGATACACGACTTGTTGTTGTTTTCATATCAAACCAATCGGTATTTGGAGTTTTCTTTATTGTTGCAGTAACAACATAAGTAGAATCGAACTTAAAAAAATCAAGCGTTGTAAATATTTTTCTGTCTTTATTTTTTAAAGGCGATTTACTGGCGTCTTTATATTCTGTATTTATTTTACGCTGAAAGTCTGTTTCACCTAAAATAGGGCGTTTATCTTGAGCGCAACTTAAGGTTGCGATTAATAACAATAGTAGAAAGGTATTTTTCATTAATTCTTAATATTTATTTTAAGGTTTGTGTTATTTGTATACGATTGCAATAAGGTATTTGTAAATTTATTAAAGGCATCTTCATCCGAAAAAGATTTAATTTTTTCAGGATCAAAATTTCCTTTTAAATAAAATGCAATCGTTTCGATTTCATTGCTATTAAAAAAAATAACATCCGAAACTACTACACCCAATTCTTTTACCGATATAATTCTAGTATTATCCAGTGCATTCTTCCTCAGCATATCTTTATAACCTCTAGTTGTTAATGCATTCATCTCAGCAATAATACTTTGGCGCTTTAAAGCGTTTAAATTCTCAAGCTTAATGTATTTAAAATCTTCAATATTCCCAATTACATTGTGTATTTCTGGTGAAATGTTACCTAAAACAGCTTTCATGAAATTTGGAATTTGAAAAGATGTTGCACCAATATCTGTTTTATGAGTGTTATAAAACCGTTCAAAAGATGAAGAACCACACGAAACAAATAAGACACAAATGCTAAGAATAAAAACTACTTTTTTCATTTTTATTAATTTATTTCTATTTCAAAAATACAACTTACAACTATTTTGCATAGATTTGAACAGACAAAAAATAAAAATGCATAATAACGTCACAATTTGTAGAAAGCAATATACCTCTTCAAAACGAAGAAGTTGGACTTACTATATATTATGATGATATAAACATATATTCTATCAATTATAAAAAGTCCGACTTCACAGTCGGACTTTTTATATTTAGTCGATAATCGACATTTAATTAATTCTTATGACTTAAGAAAACGAATGAAAACACTTTACAATAACTATATAGAATCTTTTAAAGGCTTATCAAAAGAAGTTTGGTGGCTCGCATTAATAACACTTATTAATAGAGCTGGCACCATGGTAATCCCGTTTTTATCAATTTATTTAACCGAAGATTTAAACTTTACGTTAAAAAATGTTGGTACTGTAATGGCTGCATTCGGGTTAGGTTCTGTAGTCGGCTCATGGCTAGGCGGAAAACTAACCGATAAAATTGGCGCTTATAAAGTAATGGTAAGAAGCCTATTAAGTACAGGTGTATTATTTATTGGCTTACAATTTTTAAATACGTTTGCATCTTTTTGTGTTGGTATTTTCTTTGTAATGTTGGTTGCAGATATGTTTCGTCCCGCTATGTTTGTGGCTTTAAGTGCATACAGTAAACCAGAAAACAAAACACGTAGTGTTACATTAATTAGACTAGCTATTAATCTAGGCTTTTCTGCTGGACCAGCAATTGGTGGACTTATAATTACATCTATTGGTTATAGTGGTTTATTTTGGGTTGATGGCATTACTTGTATTCTAGCAACTTTGGTGCTTATTAATGTGCTAAATCCTAAAAAATCTAAAGTTTTAGACGACATTACTATCAAAAACCCTGTGTCTGCTTATAGTGATAAACCGTTTATAATTTTCTTTTTTTCAATGATGCTTTTTGGGATTGTCTTTTTACAATATTTCTCAACAATGCCATTGTTTTACAGACAAGTACATACTTTAAGTGAAATTAAAATTGGATTACTTTTAGGTGCAAATGGATTGTTTATTTTCCTTTTCGAAATGCCATTAATTAAATGGTTAGAAAATACGCGTTACACCAAATCTGGGTTAATGCTTTTTGGTGCACTACTTACAGGTTTAAGTTTTATCATACTTAATTTTACTAATTGGTCTGGTATTCTTATTATTGGTATGTTTTTAATGACAATTGGTGAAATGATTGCTTTTCCGTTTTCTAATGCGTTTGCAATGCAACGTGCAAAAAAAAGGGAATCAAGGTGAATATATGGCGCTATATTCTATTGCATTTTCAATTGCTCATGTTATTGGACACAAAGCAGGATTACATTTAGTCAGCGATTTTGGATTTGATAACACATGGTCTGTCATGACAGCACTTGCAGCACTTTGTGTGTTTTTATTATTCTTTTTGAAGATTTATATGAAACAAAATAAAGAAACTAAATAATTATAGCAATGAAAAAATACAGTTTAATATTTATAATCCTTTTACTTATAAGTTGCAACTTTTCTAAAGAAAACAATACTGAAGTTATAGATTGGAATTTAGAGAGTATTCCGCATTTTATTGTAGAATAATTTCCTGTAAATTATAATTAATATCAGAAGGTGCAATAATTTTTTGTTGAGAAAACACTGAACTAAAAGATGTAATACTAAACAGTATTACTAACAAAATGGTAATGTTTTTTTGTTTTTTAAATATTGTTAGAGTTTCAAAAATAACAAAATTAAAAAAAATGTCATACTATTTATGATAATGTTATCATTGCAAATAATTAAATAGCATTTACTTCTTTCTGTTTTACAACATCCGATAATACAATCTGCGTTTTTGTTTCTCCATAAATAATCAATTGGTCAATAAAATATTCCAAATGTTTCTGGTCTTTTAAAACAACTTCCATTACTATATTTTCGTTACCTGTTATGCGATAACAATTTATTACTTCATCATAGGTTTTTACCTTAGCTAAAAAGGGTTTTAATTTCCCCATGAATGCTCTTAAAGTAATTATGGCTTTTAGCTGAAATCCAACTTCAAAAGGCGATACCACAGTTTTATAACTTTCAATAACACCTAAGTCTTCCATCTTCTTAATACGCTCAGAAACTGCCGGTGAACTTACACCAACTTGCCTCCCAATTTCGGCATTAGATTGTCGAGCATTTTGCTGTAAACACTTTAATATTTTCCAATTAAGATTATCAATTTTCATTTAAAAGCATTTTTTAATAAATCATTAAAATCAAAATCAAATATACGTATTTACTTTAAATTCTAAAGATGAATATAGATTGTTGTGACTAATTTTGATGAAAATTGTAAAGAAAAATGTTACCCAAAGTTCCATCACACCTATCTAATACGCCTATTTATAAAAAGGCAATAGATATATTTACCTTATCTCAAAATATTTCAACGTATTTGGAGCATGATTTGTCTAGCTTAAAAGATGATGGAACTGAAGATTCTGATATTTACTTTTCTGGAGATATTGTGCAACAATCTGTATCACTAGTTCCTGAAATTTTAAATGCTGAGTTAGAACGTTATTCTGAAAGAAGACATAAACATGTCGCTACTTTAAAACGATTAACAAGTTTGTTATATAAAAATTCGTATCGATTAGAACGTTCAAACAGTAACGGGAAAGATTTTTTACCAATTTTACGAAGCGAATTAAAGAAATTCAAAAAATTGCAACGTACGTGGTTGTTAACTTTGTAGATCTAGCAGGTTTTATAATAAATAATACTGCCTTCATCTAAATAATATTTTTCAGATTGAACAATGTTTAACAACCAATCTAAATGGTTTTTAGACTGTCTTTCAAAATTGTAATTAAGTGTAGATTTCATAATTAAAAGTTTAATTATTTGGGTTTTACACTGTAAAATTATATAGATAACTATTTGGTAAATAACTTCATAAAAAATATTAGTTGAATGGTTTACTGTTGTCCATAACTTGATTTTTATTGTAGAATAATAGGGTAAAATGATATAAATAAGATTATGTTTTACATATTTCGACGATACTGCCCTCCTACTTCAAACAACGCGTTCGTAATTTCTCCTAAAGAACAAACTTTACAGACGTCCATTAAAGCTTCAAAAATGTTTTCATTTTGAATAGCTTTTTGCTGAAGGCCTTTCAACAATTCTTCAGTGTCACTAGCTTTATGAAGATTCTCTAATGTTTTAATTTGGAATTGCTTTTCTTCTTCAGTAGCACGAATTACTTCCGCAGGAATAACTGTTGGCGAACCTTTAGAACTTAAAAATGTATTTACACCAATAATTGGAAAATCGCCATTATGCTTTAAGGTTTCATAATACAAGCTTTCTTCTTGAATTTTACTACGTTGATACATGGTTTCCATAGCTCCTAAAACGCCTCCGCGTTCTGTAATTCTATCGAATTCTAACAAGACAGCATCTTCTACTAAATCGGTTAATTCTTCAATAATAAATGAGCCTTGAATTGGGTTTTCATTTTTTGCTAAACCTAATTCTTTATTAATAATCAACTGAATTGCCATAGCACGGCGTACAGATTCTTCAGTTGGTGTTGTGATGGCTTCATCGTAAGCATTAGTATGTAACGAATTACAATTATCGTAAATCGCATACAATGCTTGAAGCGTTGTACGAATATCATTAAAGTCAATTTCTTGAGCATGCAAGCTACGTCCAGAGGTTTGAATATGATACTTCAACATTTGCGCTCTTGGATTTGCTCCATATTTATGCTTCATAGCTTTTGCCCAGATTTTACGAGCTACACGACCAATTACAGCATATTCTGGGTCGATACCATTTGAAAAGAAAAACGATAAGTTTGGTCCAAACTTATTAATATCCATGCCTCGACTTAAGTAATATTCTACATAAGTAAATCCATTAGACAGTGTAAATGCCAATTGAGAAATTGGATTTGCACCAGCTTCGGCAATATGATAACCAGAAATAGACACTGAATAAAAGTTGCGCACATTATTCTCAATAAAATATTCTTGCACATCTCCCATTAATCGCAATGCAAATTCTGTAGAAAAAATACAGGTATTTTGGGCTTGATCTTCTTTTAAAATATCAGCTTGTACTGTCCCCCGAACTTGTGCTATCGTTTTAGTTTTAATGTCTAAATACACATCAGATGGCAATACCAAATCTCCAGTTACACCAAGCAACATCAATCCTAAACCATTATTGCCATCAGGAATTTCACCATTATATTTTGGTCTTTCTTTATTTTTATAAATTTTAGATATTTTTGCTTCAACCTCGTCTTCTAAACCTTTTTCTTTAATGTAAATCTCACATTGTTGATCAATTGCTGTATTCATAAAAAAGCCTAACAACATTGGTGCTGGACCATTAATTGTCATACTTACAGAAGTCATTACATCTGCTAAATTAAATCCAGAATATAATTTTTTAGCATCGTCTAAACAACAAATAGAAACTCCCGCATTCCCTATTTTCCCATAAATATCTGGACGAATATCTGGGTCGTTTCCATACAAAGTAACAGAATCGAATGCTGTGGATAAACGTTTTGCTGGTAATCCCATACTTACATAATGAAAACGTTTGTTGGTACGTTCTGGACCTCCTTCACCTGCAAACATACGTGCTGGATCTTCACCAGTTCTTTTAAAAGGATATAACCCTGATGTATAAGGGAATTCTCCTGGCACATTTTCTTGCAAACACCATTTTAAAATATCTCCCCAAGCTTGATACTTTGGTAAAGCAATTTTTGGAATATCGGTTTGCGATAATGATTTAGTATGTGTTTCTATTTTAATTTCCTTATCTCTTACTTTAAATGAATAGATAGGGTTTTTATATTTCTTTACTTTGTTGTCCCAATCAATAATAATTTCCCAATTATAAGGATCAAGGTTTAATTTTACCCGATCAAATTCTGCAATAAGTAGTTTAATAAAGTCTTTGTTCTCGACTGCGCTCGAACTGACAGACTCTGAATCTATTCCAGATTTATCTAATTCAGGTGCAATTTCTAATACAGATTCTAACGTTTTATAAATTCCATATAACTTTTGAGCAACCTCAACTTGTTCGTTTCCTTTTTTATCATAACCACGATTACTTTCTGAAATTTCAGATAAGTAGCGTGTTCTATTTGGTGGAATTACAAAAATTTTCTCACTCATTTCTGATGAGATTTGGAATGTCGATTTTAAATCTGCATCAGATTTCTCAACCAACTTATCCATGATTGCTTTGTAAAGCGTATTCATTCCTGGGTCGTTAAATTGTGACGCAATAGTTCCGAAAATAGGCAATTCATCTTGAGGAATATCCCAAAGATTATTATTACGCATATATTGTTTTTTTACATCGCGTAAAGCATCTAACGAACCTCGTTTATCAAATTTATTGATGGCAACCAAGTCGGCAAAATCCAACATATCAATTTTTTCTAACTGCGTAGCTGCACCAAATTCTGGTGTCATTACATATAGCGACACATCAGAATGTTCTATAATTTCTGTATCAGATTGTCCAATTCCTGATGTTTCAAGAATAATTAAATCATATTCGGCAGCTTTTAAAACCTCAACAGCTTCATTAACGTATTTTGATAATGCTAAATTAGATTGACGTGTTGCCAAACTTCTCATATAGACTCTTGGAGTATTAATCGCATTCATACGAATTCTATCGCCTAAAAGTGCTCCTCCAGTTTTTCGTTTTGAAGGATCTACAGAAACTAAACCAATAGTTTTCTCTGGAAAATCGATTAAAAACCGTCTAACCAATTCATCAACTAAAGATGATTTTCCAGAACCTCCAGTTCCTGTAATTCCTAAAACTGGTGTTTTAGATATTTCATTTTTTTTATGAATTTTATCTAAAGTATCTTTTGCAACTTCTGGAAAATTCTCAGCAGAAGATATAACTCTTGCTATAGCTTTAGAATTTCTTTTTACAAGTTCATCAACTTCAACATTTAAAGTATCACCAATAGCAAAATCTGATTGTTCTACCAAATTGTTAATCATGCCTTGTAAACCCATTTCACGCCCATCGTCTGGCGAATAAATTCGTGAAATGCCATAATCCATTAATTCTTTTATTTCACTAGGAAGAATAACTCCTCCTCCTCCTCCAAAAATTTTGATATGTGAAGCACCTCTTTCTTTCAGCAAATCGAACATGTATTTAAAATACTCATTATGTCCACCTTGATATGAGGTTAAACAAATTGCATTTACATCTTCTTGAATAGCAGTATTTACAACTTCTTCAACACTTCTATCATGGCCTAAATGAATAACCTCAACTCCTGTTGCTTGAATAATACGACGCATAATATTTATGGATGCATCGTGACCATCAAACAATGATGCTGCAGTTACTATACGTACTTTATGTTTTGGTTTATATGGAGTAGTTTGTATCATTGATAATAAATAGCTAATTTTAGTGGTGTAATTTACGAATTATTCAAAAATACGAATGAATTTTAAACGATTACCTAAAATTTCATCAAAATATAAATCCTCATTAATTTTAGATTAATTTTATACATTAAAATCACATTGAACAGATGAATAAAATTACAGTTTTAATCCATTGTAAAGATAGACCAAATATTATTGCATCAGTAACCAATTTCATTTCTAAAAAGCAGGGTAATATTGTTTATATAGACCAGCATGTTGATAGAGAGCAAGATATATTTTTTATGCGATTAGAAAGTGAATTTGCTCATGATACATTTTCTACAAATAATTTTAAAATTTCTTTTAAAGATGAATTAGCTGATGTTTTTGAAATGAAATGGCGCATTTATTCTTCTGAAAGAAAACCAAAAATGGCGTTATTTGTTTCTAAATATGATCATTGTTTATACGATTTATTAGGACGTTATAATTCTGGCGAACTAAATTTAGAAATTCCTTTTATTATAAGTAATCATCTAGATTTAAAACCAATTGCTGATAGTTTTAAAATTCCATTTCATTATATACCAGTTACAAAAAACACTAAAAAAGAAGCTGAAGACAAACAACTTGACCTTTTAGAAAAACACAATGTTAATTTTATTGTATTAGCTCGATATATGCAAATCGTTTCAGGTAAATTAATTAGTAAGTATCCAAATAAAATAATTAATATTCATCATTCATTCTTACCTGCTTTTGTTGGTGCAAAACCGTATCATTCAGCATATAAAAGAGGCGTGAAAATTATTGGTGCTACAAGTCATTATGTAACCGAGGAATTGGATGCTGGCCCAATAATAGAACAAGATGTAGCTAGAGTTTCACACACATATGCTATTCAAGATTTAATTGCAAAAGGACGCGATTTAGAGAAAATCGTTCTTGCAAAT
>CAZLXG010000035.1:17005-24767 GCA_964563585.1 uncultured Flavobacteriaceae bacterium
AAAATGTTATGTAAAATGTATTACTAAAGACAAATTTAAAGATGTAACTGAAACTATTGAAGAACGTATTTTTGGATATTTATTTAAATAGCGTTTAACAGTTTTTGAATTTTCTTGAGTTAAAGAAAGGATATAAAAATTATTAGAAAATTGTTTTTGAAGCGTTGTTAAGTACTTTTATACATGCGTGCAAGGTATACATCAAGTTACCCAATAATCAACAAAATAAAGTGCATTATCATTTTGTTTAGCAAATTCTGAAATTTTTATTTATCCGAAAGAAGAAAACGAACATAATACACATACAAAACAAATAAGTGATTTTTTAAATCTCATACTCAAATTTCATTATAGGTTTACTAACCTATAAATAGATAACAATTATTATACTAAAATAGTATTTCTGTGAAAATTAATTGTTTTTAAACTTAAAATTAGCATAGTATTTGAAATAATTTCATTTGTAAAAAGATATCTTTGTTTAAAATAAAACCCCAAAATCATGATTCGTAAACTTTTAGCCTTCGTATTAATATTTAATCTTACTGCTTGTGCAGAATTACAACAAGTAATAGACCAATTACCTCAAGGTACTATTGGAAATACTGAGATTGCATCTGGATTACGACAAGCATTAGATTTAGGTATAGCCAAACAAGTAACTAAATTAACACAAACCGACGGTTTTTTTAAAAATGAATTGGTTAAAATTTTGCTTCCAAAAGAATTACAAAAAGTTGATAAAGCTCTACGTGGTATAGGTTTAAGTAAACTTGCTGATGAGGGCTTAAAAGTACTTAATAGAGCTGCTGAAGATGCTGTAAAAGAGGCTACACCTATTTTTATTGATGCTGTAAAAGGTATTACATTTACTGATGCAAAAAATATTCTATTAGGGAATAACGATGCTGCAACACAATATTTAACAGGAAAAACCCAAACCGCTTTGTACAGTAAATTTAGTCCAGTTATAAAAAATTCGTTTGGAAAAGTTGGTGCAGACCAAATTTGGGAAAACCTAATAAACAAATACAACGCATTACCATTTACTAATAATGTAAATCCAGATTTAACTGATTATGTTACAGGTGAAGCTTTAAAAGGTGTTTATACTATGATTGCTGTTGAAGAAAAAGAGATTAGAACTAAAGTATCATCTAGAACTACCGACTTATTAAAAAAAGTTTTTGCTCTGCAAGATTAAATTATTTTATTTTTCGTATATTTAATCACCTGTTATTCAGATTATAAATGGATAGATTAGATATTATACGAAGTAATCAAACTAAACTTAATAAGCGTTATAAAGAACTTATTGAGAAGGCGTATAATTTTCGACAAACAGATTCTGCATTAAGTGATATTTCTGAATTTAAGACCATAAAGCTTCTAAACAAACTAAATAGGTTAAAGTATTTATATAAAGAGGTTTTTCTATCTGTGTCTTAAAGTTTATTTATCAATTCTTTAACAATTCCATTACATCCAAAAATTAAAAACTCCCGTACTTTATATAAAAAGAAGTTATGAGTTCACATTTTTGTAGAGTTGGTAAAATTATTCCAAATCTAAGTAAATTAGTAAATATTGAAAAGTTAGAAAACAGGCTTATAAAGTTTGTAGAAGATTCTGAAAACAAACCTTCAAAAGACTTATACGAAGCTATTTAACTATAAATTATTTAATTCAGCTTCCATTTGTTGTTGCAATCCTTTTGCTTTTAAAGCAGCTGCATCAGCAAAATCTGGTTTATTTGAAGCGTAAATAATACCTCGTGAAGAGTTAATTAATAATCCAACATTATTATTCATTCCATATTTACAAACATCTTGTAAATTTCCTCCCTGAGCTCCAACGCCCGGAACTAAAAGGAAACTATTAGGAATAATTTTTCTAATATCTGCAAAATATTCCGCTTTTGTAGCACCAACAACATACATTAAGTTCTCTGAATTTTTCCAAGATTTAGACGTTTCCAAAACTTGTTTATACAATTCTTTTCCTTCTATATTTTTTGTCTGAAAATCAAAAGCACCTTCGTTAGATGTTAATGCTAACAAAATAGTATGCTTGTTTTCAAAAGCTAAAAAAGGTTCTACAGAATCTTTTCCCATATATGGAGCAACCGTAATAGAATCGAACTTTAAATCTTCTAAAAACGCCTTGGCATACATGGTACTTGTATTACCAATATCTCCACGTTTTGCATCGGCAATGGTAAATATTTCTGGATAATTTTCGTTTAAATAATTGATTGTTTTTTCTAAAGCTTTCCAACCTTTTAAACCATAAGCTTCATAAAACGCCGTATTAGGTTTGTATGCTACACACAAATGATGTGTGGCATCAATTATTGCTTTATTAAATAAAAATATTGGATCCTCTTTTTTTAAAAGATGCTCTGGAATTTTATTTAAATCAACATCTAACCCTATACATAGAAAGGATTTTTTAATGTGAATTTGTTCAATTAGTTTTTGAATAGTCATTTTTTAAATCACATCACTATTAGCTTTTAACTTTTCTGTGTTTTCTGCCAGCATTAATTCGTCAAGTATTTTTTGAATATCGCCATTCATTATATTTGACAAATCGTATAGTGTTAAACCAATTCTATGGTCAGTTACTCGACCTTGTGAATAATTATAGGTTCTAATTTTTGCACTTCTATCGCCAGAACTCACCATGCTACCACGTCTTTCTGCATCTTCAGCATTCTTTTTTGCCAACTCCATTTCGTACAAACGAGAACGTAATACCTTAAAAGCTTTTTCCTTATTTTTATGTTGCGATTTTTGGTCTTGACATTGCGCTACCAATCCTGTTGGAATATGTGTTAAACGTACCGCTGAATACGTTGTATTTACTGATTGTCCACCTGGACCAGACGAACAGAAAAAATCTATTCTTACTTCTTTTGGATTAATTTCAACATCAAATTCTTCAGCTTCAGGAAACACCATAACCGTTGCGGCGCTTGTATGTACACGCCCTTGTGTTTCGGTTTGTGGTACACGCTGTACACGATGCACGCCAGCTTCAAACTTTAAAACACCATAAACATCATTACCTGTTACTTCAAATTGAATTTCTTTAAAACCTCCATTTGTACCTTCACTAAAATCTACTGTATCAACTTTCCAACCTCTACCTTCACAATATTTAGTGTACATTCTAAATAAATCACCTGCAAAAATACTAGCTTCATCTCCCCCTGTTCCTGCTCGTAATTCTACTACTGCATTTTTAGAATCTTCTGGATCTTTTGGTATTAAAAGTACTTTTATTTCCTCTTCTAGTTTTGGAATGCCTTCTTTAGCTTCATCATATTGCATTTTTGCCATTTCAATCATTTCTGTATCACTTTCTTCTGCAATAATGGCTTCCGCCTCCGCTAAATTATTAGTGAATTCTATATATAGCTCTCGCTTATCCATAAGAATTCGTAAATCTTTATATTCTCTATTAAGCGCTACATAACGTTTTTGGTCGGTAATAATATCAGGTTGAATTATTAAATCGCTAACCTCATCAAAACGCTGTTTTACTATTTGTAATTTCTCTAACATCTGCCTTTTTAAGTTGGTAGTCAAAAATACGATAATTTATGAATTTTCAATACTTACCAACCGCTCTATTAATTGAATTATTAGAATAAATTAGCACATATCTCGTTATTTATCATAATATGCAGCAATTATTTTCTATACTAACATTTTACAGGTCATATATTTTATGGTCGTTTGCAGTAAATATTCTACTCTCTTTTATGGGATACAGTCTTGTTCCAATACTAATTATAAAACTATTTTTGGTGGTTTTACTTTGGTACTTTATAAATGAAACACACGCAAAACAAAAGCTTATATTTTATAAAAACCTTGGAATATCTTCGCTTAAATTATTTGGATATCTTTTTATTATTGATTTATTTTTGTCCATTCCTTTTCTTTTAATTTTGAAAGAGTTTGTATGATTTTAGAAATAGATAACGTTGAACTTTATTTTAAAAACAAACGTATCCTTAATGGTGTTTATTTAAAAGCTGAAACAGGTAAAGTTACAGGAATATTAGGAAGTAATGGTTGTGGAAAAAGCTGTTTACTAAATATTATTTTTGGCTCTTTAAAGCCTAAATATAAATTGGTACGCATTAATGGTAAACCTATTTTAAAACCTTTATATCAAACAAAAAAAGCATCCTATTTACCTCAGCATCATTTTATACCTGATAGAATACAAACAAAAAAAGTATTTCATCTTTTTAACGTGTCTTGGGATGATTTTGCTAATAAATTTAAACAATTTTCACCTTATAGAAACTTAAGATTCAACAAATTATCTGGTGGAGAACGACGGCTAATAGAAACTTATATTATTTTAAAAAGCAATAGTGAAATCATATTATTAGATGAGCCCTTTTCTCATTTATCGCCTTTATACATTAAAACATTAAAACATTAAATACTATAATTTCTGAAGAGAAACAACATAAAGCTATTGTTATAACCGATCATATGTTTCGGCATATTATTGATACTTCTGATAATATCTACCTCTTAAAAAATGGGTGTACAAAATTAATAAAGAATATAAATGAATTAGAAGATTATAAATATTTAAGTATAGGAAGTTTAAATAAATAATTCTTCATCAATTAAAACCTTATTTTCTTTTAGATTTGAAACTGTATAAATTGCTAAAGTTGCTAAAGTTGCTAAAGTTGCTAAAGTTAAAACATGAAATATTCTATTTGAATATTGAAAAAATTCTAATTTAAAATAAAAGGCAAACAGATTAAATATACTTGACAACACAAACCCAAAGACAAATATTTCGTGATTAGAATTCATAGCATCAAACTTAATCATTGATATAGTTTGTGCGATTAAAAATATATTTAAACAAATTATTACTGCAAAAAAAACCTAGCAAAAATGGCTTTAAAACCAACCCTTTTAATTTAGGGAAAAGGCTTAGTCCAATTAATAAATAGGCTACTGTAGAAAGTAAAAAAACTGCTTTATTTTGAATATCTGATTCAAACTAATAATAAAATAATCTGAAAAGCACAAAGCATGAAAAAGCTATTAATAGTAGTTTATTTTTATATCCTTTAAATCCTAAAAAAAATTAAAGATATCAATCTTATAGGTCGTATTTCTTCAAACGTATCTAATGAAACTAAACCAACAATATTAATTATGACCAGTAAAGTCGTTTCTCATTAAAAATTAATTTTTATTTGTTATTATTACTTTCCTAATTTTTAATACTTCTAAAATAGAATATTTATACAGGTAAATAATCTATTTAAAAATCTACAGCAAAACCAACTCCTAAAAATTGTTTCCATTGTATTCTAGCTCCTGCTTCATCAAGTTCTTCATTAAGTTCAGAGGGTTTAGAAGTTTTCACATCATCATCATATTTGAAATGTGAACCCAAAGTTGCTCTTACAAAACTATTTACCTTAAAATCAAAATCAATTTTCCAATCCATATCTACATTTCCAAAGTTGTTAATATAATCTGTATACAAACTTACTTTATGCTTCATAATTATATTCTCTGCTATCTGTGTTTCATAACTATTTGTCATTAAAACTCCTACTTCTTTTCGAACCCGTTTTCCATCAACAATAACATCTCCATTGGTATCAAGTATTGCTGAAGCAACTCCAAATGCTCCAGCATTTGCTAAAGTTTCATCCAAAACAAAGGTTGCTTTTAATGTAACTGGTGAAAAATAAAAAGATAAATTATCAACATGTTTTCCATATTCCATACCTCCTCCTAAAAACAAATAACCTGGAGCCATTAACCTAGAAATCGGGTTGTTTGTATTGGGATACGTGTAACCGTTTGTTAATTGTGTTTTAAAATTAAGTCGTGCTGAATAAAACCAATTAGATAAACTATCAGATTTATATCCCAAATTTGAATTAATTTCAACTAAGTCGTCCGTTTTCCTTAATTCTCGTTTTTGTTGTTTATTAATTCCATATCGTGTGGCGAAATTATTTTTCCAAATGAAGTGTTCATCTTTATAATAAACAGATGATTCTACACCCAAAAGACCAGATATTGAATTACTTCCTCCTGAATTCCAATTAACAAAAGTAACTTCGCTTAAATCTAATGATACTTTATTTTTTTGAATCCAATTTGGCTCATTATTAATTTCTTTTTCTGGCTTATCAAACTTTATAAATAATGAATCTGGTTGTGCACTTAAAAATTGACACAATAAGTAAACTGGAATAAATAAAAGATTTTTCATAATTTGATTAGTTGTATTAATAAGTTTCAATTTTTAACGAAAAAAAACAGAAATTAATATTTAAATTTCCCGAATTCACTTTTAATAGTTAGTTTTTTAGTTTTAGATGCTTCTACTCTACCAATAATTTGTGCATTAATATTAAATGACTTTGAAATTGAAATAATATCATCTGCTATTTCTGGAGATACATATAATTCCATTCTATGGCCGCAATTAAAAACTTGATACATTTCTTTCCAATCGGTTTTACTTTGTTCTTGTATTAATTTGAATAGTGGTGGAATTGTAAACATATTATCTTTTATAATATGAAACTCATCTATAAAATGAAGAATTTTTGTTTGTGCACCGCCTGAACAATGCACCATGCCGTGTACCGTTTCACTATTAAATTGTGATAAAATCTTCTTAATAACTGGTGCATAGGTTCGTGTTGGTGATAACACCAATTTACCGGCATCAATTGGAGAATCTTCAACTGCATCTGTTAATTTTACGTTACCAGAATATACTAAATTTTCTGGTACTGAAGCATCAAAACTTTCAGGGTAAGTTTCAGCTAAATACTTACTAAATACGTCATGGCGTGCGGATGTTAGTCCATTACTTCCCATACCTCCATTATATGCTTTCTCGTAAGTTGCCTGTCCAAAACTTTCTAAACCAACAATAACATCACCTGCTTTAATATTTGCATTATCAATAACATTGCTTCGCTTCATTCTTGCTGTTACGGTAGAATCTACAATTATTGTGCGTACCAAATCGCCAACATCGGCAGTTTCTCCTCCTGTTGAATGTATAGTTACTCCAAAGGTTTTTAGTTCTGATATTAATTCTTCTGTACCATTAATTATTGCAGAAATAACATCACCTGTAATCAGGTTTTTATTTCGCCCAATGGTAGAAGACAACATAATATTATCGGTTGCTCCAACACATAATAAATCATCAATATTCATTATTAATGCATCTTGAGCAATACCTTTCCAAACTGAAGTATCTCCAGTTTCTTTCCAATACATATATGCTAAAGAAGATTTTGTGCCTGCTCCATCTGCATGCATGATTAAACAATAATCATCATCATTTGTTAAATAATCTGGAACTATTTTACAAAATGCTTTTGGAAACAATCCTTTATCTATATTTTTAATAGCATTATGCACATCTTCTTTTGATGCCGATACACCGCGTTGTGCGTAACGTTTTGAAACTTCTTGACTCATAATATTGTAATGAAGTGCAAAGAAAAGAAATATTTTAAAAATTATTGGTCTTAAATATAAATATGAAAGATGTTTTATTAACGATTTTTTAACTGTACTAAAATATCGTTTAGCTTATTACAAACAGTTTGTCTAATTGTATTTTATTAAATATTTATGTAAAAAAAATAATTACCTTTACTGGATAACAGTAACAAAAAACTTACCATATCCTGACTTATTTACGGGATATCGGTAATAAAAGTTAC
>CAZLXG010000036.1:0-22487 GCA_964563585.1 uncultured Flavobacteriaceae bacterium
ACAGAAATGAAATCTAGTGCTAAACTTGAAATTATGAATAACAAAGCACTCAGAAACAAAATTGTAACACTGTATAATCGTTTGGAATTAACAAAAAACACATACACAGCAAATTATGAATTTATGAGACCAGTTGATGCTTTTTTATTATCGAAAAAGGAATGGCTAAGTATCAAAAACATTAAAATGGTCTGTTTTCTACTTATATTTCAGAAGACGAAGTATATCAATTAAAAAGTTTAAAATCTGATATTGGAGAGTAATGCTGCAAATTGGAATTGAACTATAGTAGATATGCAATTTGTAGTTACAACTCAATTATATGAAATAAGAGAAGTTATTTCAATAATAGAAAAATATTTAAATAAAAAATAAGCTTTGGACTAGACATATAGAGAAATGAATGAAATCATTAAAGATAACGAAGAAACACGCCTATATTAGATAATTACTTCCTCTTATTTCGTTTATTATAATTTTTATCGCCTCTAGTTTTTGGTTTTTTGTATTTAGCAGCGATTTTAAACTTGTAAGAACCACCTAAATTTTCTTTTGAATTTTTTTCAGATTTTTCATGAAAAGCAGGTCCAGGAACGTCCTCGCTTTTGCGTTTAGTTGGGTTGTTACGTTCTCTTATTTGCGGACGTTCTTCTTCTATAAGTTCTGTAGAAATTTCAACATCATCAGGGATGTCAATTATAGGAATTGTCATTTTCATTAATTCCTCAATCTTTTCAATAGATTCTTGTTCCTTTTCAGTAGAAAAAATAAGAGCTTCACCTTCACGTTCTGCACGACCAGTTCTACCAATACGGTGCATATAATTTTCAGGAAAATCGGGTGTATCAAAATTTATAACATGAGATACGTTGTCAATATCTAAACCACGCGCCATAACATCAGTCGCTATTAAAATACGATTATCACCACTTCTAAATTGCTCAATACTTCTAAGTCTATAATTTTGTGTTTTGTTTGAATGAATCACACATAATTCATCATGAAAAATTTCATCTAACTGTTCAAACAGTCTATCTGCCATTCGTTTGTAAGCTACAAAAATCAAGACTCTATTGTAATGCTCGGTATCTAACAATAAATGCGTCAATAAATTTACTTTGGTGTAAAAATTTGGGACATTATATCGGGATTGAGAAATATTTTCAAGTGGCGTACCAGAAACAGCAATTGATACACGTTTCGGGTTTTTAAAGAAATCATTAATCAATATATCAACATCTTGTGTCATAGTTGCCGAAAACATAATGTTTTGTCTTCGTTCTGGAAGTATATCAAAAATATTTATGAGCTGATGTCTAAATCCTAAATCTAACATCACATCAACTTCATCAATTACCAATTTCTGTATAGATTTAAGTTGTAAAACTCTACTTAAAGCCAAATCGTATAATCTACCTGGAGTTGCAACTAAAACATCAATACCTTCAGCGATAGCCTTTTTTTGTGTATTAATGTTCGTTCCGCCATAAACACCTAAAACACGATTATTAATGTATTTTGAAAGCTTTTCAATTTCATCTACAACCTGAACAACCAATTCGCGCGTTGGCACTAAAACCAAAACTCTGGGGTTCTCCTGCATTGAATACTCTAGGTTTTTGAGAATAGGCAACATGTAGGCAAAAGTTTTACCAGTTCCGGTTTGCGCAATTCCAACCACATCGTTACCCGAACTCACTACATTAAAAGCTTGCTCTTGTATAGGTGTTGGCGTGGTAAACCCTAAATCGTCTAAAGCGTTATAAAGTGGTGTGTTTAAATTTAAGTTTTGAAAAGTCACAGGTATAATTTTGCGGCAAAGTTAAGCTTATTATTCTAGTTAAACGAGGTGATTATTATCAATCTCAATACTATAAGTAGCTTCAAATGTTTGGCTTGCTTCTAATGTTAAAATACCTTCTTTGGTTTTTAAATCTTGATTGGTATTTTCGTTATCGGCAATGCCTAACCAAGGTTCAATACAAACATAATCGCCAGTTGGTTTTGCCCAAATACCTAAATACGGAAAATGGGGATAGCTAACAGTTAAAATATTACCATGTGTTTTACTTTTTAAGCTAACTTGTCTTGACTTTAAGTCTTTAAATATTAAAGCATCTTCATTAAATAAATTATGTTTTAACGGTAATACATTTGAATTATTAAAAATAGGTTTTGTGTTTGAAGTTACAAGTCCACTTTTTAAGTTTAAAAGATGAGTTGATGCGTTTTCAATAGTTTCAAATTCTAAAGCATAATCTTCATAGTTTTCATTTTCAAAAACGGGACATTTAAAAGCGGGATGCCCACCAATTGAGAAATACATGGTTTTATCATCACAATTTTTAATAGTATGAATCACATCAATTTTATTTTCTAATAATTGATATGTAATAAATAACTCAAATTTAAATGGATAAATTTTTAAAGAATCATCATTATATTTCAACTTAAAAGTTAAGCTGCTTTTAGTTTGCTTATGTAGAACTACACTATCATTATGTCTAGTTAATCCATGTTTTGGTAAACTGTATTTTTTATTTTCAAAAAAATACGTATCGTCTTTTAATACGCCAATAATTGGGAATAGGTTAGGAGCAAAACTTCCCCAAACATCTGGGTTTGCATTCCACATAAACTGTGTGTTGTTCTTTATAGATGAAATTTCACAAAGTTCAGCGCCAGCTTTTTTAATAGCAATTTTCAGTTTGTTATTTTGTATTGAATACATTGAAAAGTTATATTTAAAGTAATGTGCAAAAATCTTAAATTTTTAAGTATTCTAAGTAACTTTACGCCATAATATTTTTTATTGAGAACAACACAAATACATACAGTAGATAATACTGAAACGTTTAAAGCAAAACTACTAGTCTGGGCACAGCAGTTTGATGATGTTGTTTGGTTAGATTCTAATAAATATAATCAGACCTATTCTAACTACGATGCGGTTTTAGCGGTTGATGCTTTTACTGGTATTCAAACAGATTATTTAAATGCTTTTAAAAAGTTAAAAGAATATCAAACTTTAACTAACGATTGGATTTTTGGTTATTTAACGTACGATTTAAAGAATGATGTTGAAAACTTAAAATCTAGTAATTTTGATGGGCTAGGATTTCCTGATTTATACTTTTTTCAGCCTAAAAAATTGTTTTTTATTAAAGATAATCAAGTTGAAATTCAATATTTAAATTGTGTTGATGATGAAGTAGAAGATGATTTAAAAGCAATCTATAACGAAGATTGTCACCTTGAGCATGTCACTTTGAGCGCAGTCGAGAAGCGAAAGGTCTCAGGTAATTCAATAAAAATAAAACTTCGTATTCATAAAGATGAATATTTCGAAAAGATAAATTCGATGCTCGCTCATATCCATCGTGGCGATATTTATGAAGCTAATTTTTGTCAGGAATTTTATGTCGAAAACACCGAAATCAACCCTTTAGAAACTTATAACAAACTTAATCATATTTCAAACCCGCCATTTGCAACGTTTTTAAAGTGTGACAATAAGTATTTATTATCTGCATCACCAGAACGCTATTTAAAAAAAGAGGGAAATACTGTTATTTCTCAGCCTATAAAAGGAACAGCAAAACGTTCTTTAAATGAAGAAGAAGATAATTTGTTAAAACGTGACTTGTTACAAGATAAAAAGGAGCGAAGTGAGAATATTATGATTGTAGATTTAGTGCGAAACGACTTATCTAAAACAGCAATAAAAGGTAGTGTTGAGGTTGAGGAATTATGCAAAATCTATACATTCGACCAAGTGCATCAAATGATTTCTACGGTAACTTCTAAAGTTGAAGAAAGCACACATCCTGTCGATATTATAAAAAGCACGTTCCCTATGGGAAGCATGACAGGTGTACCTAAAATTTCAGCAATGAAAATTATTGAAGCGCTAGAAGAAACCAAACGCGGACTGTATTCTGGAGCAGTTGGTTATTTTTCACCAACAGGCAATTTCGATTTTAATGTGGTTATAAGAAGCATATTATATAACGAAATTAAGCAATATGTATCCTATTCGGTTGGTGGCGCAATTACTTCAAAAAGCAAGCCATTACAGGAGTATGAGGAATGCTTAGTTAAAGCAAAAGCAATGCGCACTGTTTTAGAAAATTAATTTAAATTATTTTTTAAAGATTCAATGGCTAGTAATAATATCCGTTCTACACGTTTACTTTCTATGTTTTTCACTTTAGCAATTTCATTATAATCTAATCTTCCAAACACAAAAAGGTCTACAATATCCGATATTATAAAAGGTAAAGCTGAATAGAATTTTCCTAGTAATTTCTGATTGTTAATAGGTGATATATCATCAATTTCAAAAGTATTCATTATCGATTTGTTATTGTCATCATATAAAAATAGATGTTTGTGTTTATTGTCTTGCTTGTATGAAATATCGTTTAATTCCTCATGCATTATAAAATCAAAATCCTCATCAACAGTAAAATTTTCTTCTAAACTATCTAATTCTTCTTTTAAAATAGAATCGGTACTTATAGTTTTTTTATGAAAAGCTTCTTTTTTAAACAGTTCATCTAAATCGGAATCAACAATTTTAAAAAGTTTTAATTTAATGTTCGTAGCATCCATATCTATGTCATAACCATTTTCATAAAATTTAGCAATTGCTTCATCTATTGAATCATTAGATATATACATATTTTTTGGAATAATGCCTGTTGATTCGGCAATATAAAGTCTGTGTTTTACATAAGTTTGTAAATGTTGCGTAGCAGAAACCACCTTTTTATCGAAAGCGATTTGAGTTGATTTATCGTTTAGTTTATCGATTGAGCACATAATGTGTAGTATTAAAAATTATATCTTAAAATTACAAAATCTGGGGAATTGGCATATGATAATTATCATTTGATATTAAAAGTAGAATACTTATTTAAATAGGCAAAGTTGTATATTTGAAAACATGTTAGATAAATTTAAAAAGCATATTAATAGTCACTTTTCTTTTTTAAATAAAAGCAAGATTCTTATTGCTATTTCTGGAGGTCTAGATAGTGTGGTTTTAACTCATTTATGTCATCAATTAAATTTAAATATAGCTTTAGCGCATTGCAATTTTAATTTACGAGGAAAAGAAAGTGATGCTGATGAAAATTTTGTTTTTCAATTGGCTGAAGATTTAAATATTGAAGTGTTTATTGAAGATTTTGACACTGAAAACTATGCGAAAGAAAATAAATTATCAATTCAAATGTCAGCTCGTGAGTTGCGTTATTTTTGGTTTGATGATTTAGCAGAACAATTACAATTCGATTATATTTTAACTGCGCATCATGCAGATGATAATTTAGAAACATTTTTAATAAACTTATCTAGAGGGACAGGAATTGAAGGTTTAACAGGAATTCCAGAAATTAATAATAATATTGTTCGTCCATTGTTGCCTTTTTCAAGAGATGAAATTGAAACTTATGCAAAGGATAATCAATTAAAATGGAGAGAAGACAGTAGTAATACATCAACCAAATATTTGCGAAACAAATTGCGACACGATGTTATTCCTGTTTTAAAAGAAATAAACCCTCAATTGCTTCAGAATTTTGGTAAAACCCTTGGTTTTTTACAAGATTCTAATGAGGTTTTAGAAGATAGAATTGATGATATTTCAAATACAATTATTACGAAGGTTAGTGAAATAGAAGTTCAGTATAGTATTTCAGAAATTCAAAAATTAAATAATTCGAAAGCTTATTTATATCAGCTTTTAAAAGATTACGGATTTTCAGAATGGAATGATATTGTTGATTTGCTTAATGCACAATCTGGCAAGCAAATATTTTCAGAAACACATCGATTAATAAAAGATAGAGACGTTTTAATTTTAACTGAATTATGTCATTCAGAGCGAAGCGAAGAATCTATCTTAATTAATAACTTAGATAATTCAATAAAAACACCTTTTGGAATTTTATTTTTTGATGAAGCTGACGCATTGTTTGGGAAACGAACTAATCTAATTTATGTAGATATAGAGAAACTAAAACTTCCGTTAACATTACGTAAATGGAAAGAAGGCGATTATTTTTATCCGTTAGGAATGACAGGTAAAAAGAAATTGAGTAAGTATTTTAAAGACGAAAAAATGTCTTTAGTTGATAAAGAAAACACATGGTTGTTGTGTTCAAAAAATGAAATTATTTGGGTGATAAACCGTAGAGCAGATGAGCGTTTCAAGGCAATCAAAGAAACAAAACAGATTTTAAAAATAGAATTAAGAAATTGAAACTACAAGGTAATATAGTCGATATACAAAACAAACGCATATACAAAGGCGAAATTATAATTGAAGCAGGTAAAATAGTTTCAATTACTGAAAAAGATCACGATGCAAACCATTATATACTTCCTGGTTTTGTGGATGCACATATTCATATAGAAAGCTCTATGTTGGTTCCAAGTGAATTTGCGCGAATTGCAGTTTGCCACGGAACCGTTGCAACAGTTTCCGACCCTCATGAAATCGCCAATGTATTAGGTGTTGAAGGTGTTGAGTTTATGATTGAAAACGGTAAAAAAGTGCCTTTTAAATTTAATTTCGGAGCGCCTTCGTGTGTTCCTGCAACCAGTTTTGAGTCTGCTGGAGCGATTATAAATTCAGATGATATTAAAACCTTAATGGCAAATCCTGACATTAGGTATTTAGCAGAAATGATGAATTACCCTGGTGTTTTATTTGATGATGAAGAAGTTTTAAAAAAAATAGCTTGGGCAAAACATTATAATAAACCAGTTGATGGTCATGCTCCAGGTTTACGAGGCGATGATGTAACAAAATATATTAGTGCAGGAATTTCTACAGATCACGAATGTTTTACCTATAACGAAGCTTTAGAGAAGCTTCAAAAAGGTATGAAAATTTTAATTCGTGAAGGAAGTGCAGCTAAAAATTTTGAAGCATTAATCGATTTGTTACCAGAACATTTTGAAAATATGATGTTTTGTAGTGATGATAAGCATCCAGACGATTTAATTGTAAATCACATCAATAAACTTTGTGAAAGAGCTGTTAGTAAAGGAATTGATATATTTAAAGTATTGCAGGTTGCATGTGTAAATCCTGTAAAACATTACAATTTAGATGTTGGTTTATTACAAATAGGAAATGATGCCGATTGTATTGTTGTTGAAGATTTAACTAATTTTAAAACACTTCAAACATATATAAATGGTGAGTTGGTTTATGATAACGGTGTTTCAAAAATTGAAGGTGTTTCTTTTGAAGTTCTGAATAATTTCAATACAAATAAAAAAGAAATATTAGATTTTAGAGTTGAATCTTCAGCAAAACAAATTCGGGTTATTGAAGCCTTAGAAGGACAATTAGTTACAAATGAAATTATAGAAGATGCTTTAATTGAAAATGGAAACTTGGTTTCAAATATTGAAAATGATATTCTTAAAATGACTGTTGTTAATCGTTATCAAAATCAAAAACCTGCAATAGCATTTATTAAAAATTTTGGACTAAAAGAAGGTGCAATAGCGTCTTCGGTTGGTCACGATTCTCATAATATAATAGCTGTAGGTGTTAGTGACGAAGCCATTTGTAAAGCAGTTAATTTAATAATTGAAAACAAAGGTGGGATTTGTTCTATTTCTAATTCCGAAGAACACATTGTTTCGCTTCCAGTTGCAGGAATTATGAGCGATAAAGATGGAAGAACTATAGGGAAACAATATGCTGAGTTAGATAAAATAGCAAAAGAATTAGGAAGCAAATTGCATGCGCCATATATGACTTTATCGTTTATGGCATTGCTTGTTATTCCTTCATTAAAACTAAGCGATAAAGGTTTGTTTAACGGAACTGATTTTAAATTCACAAATTTAGAAGTTCACTAAATGCCAATTATAGAATCTGATTATAACCAATCATTCCTATTCAAAAATGGTCATGTGGCAACCGTATATTCTGGATTAATTAGAAAAGGAAAAGGCGTAATTCAAGAAAGAGAACGCATTACACTAAGTGACGGCGATTTTTTAGATTTATATTGGAGTTTTTCAAAAGAAAAAACAAAGGAATTAATCATTGTGCTTCATGGTCTAGAAGGTAATGCACAACGCCATTATATGTTAGGAACTGCAAAATTGTTTAACGAAAATAGAGTAGCCTGTAAAAATTCTAACGGCATTACCTTGCTTTAAATTAGGCTGAGAGTTATCGCCAGCTTTTATTTCTCCAATAAGATTATAAGTTAAACCATCGTGTAAACATAGCGCATAGCCATCCATTGCAGATTGGTTGAAAGGAGGCGTGTTAATTGGAGAAAATATATCTTTTGATAACGAAAAACCTTCAGCATCTTCAATCGCTAAAGTCCTTTCTTTTAAAACTGAAATCATAAAATTTCAAAATACATTGCTTACATTTAAGCAGTAAACAAAAAATATGCTTAAAAAAGTTTTTGGAAGCGCTGTTTTTGGGGTAGAAGCCACAACAATTACAGTTGAAGTAAATGTAGATTCTGGTATTGGTTATCACTTAGTCGGTTTGCCCGATAATGCTATTAAAGAAAGTAATTACCGTATTGCTGCGGCACTTCAAAATAACGGTTATAAAATTCCGGGGAAGAAAATCACTATTAATATGGCGCCTGCCGATTTGCGTAAAGAAGGTTCTGCATATGATTTAACTTTGGCAATAGGAATTCTTACAGCATCAAAACAAATTAAAGCTGAAGATTTAGAAAAATATTTGATTATGGGTGAATTGTCTTTAGATGGCAGTTTGCAACCCATAAGAGGCGCGTTGCCAATTGCTGTAAAAGCAAGAGAAGAAGGGTATAAAGGTTTTATTTTACCAAAACAGAATGCAAAGGAAGCTGCAATTGTAGATGGTTTAGAAGTTTATGGTATAGATAATATTAAACAGGTTATTGATTATTTTGATAAAGGTGAAACGCTGGAGCAAACTATTATTGATACGCGTGAAGAGTTTTATAAGAATTTAGATTTCCCTGAGTTTGATTTTTCCGATGTAAAAGGACAAGAAGGTATAAAACGTTGTATGGAAATTGCAGCAGCTGGCGGACATAATATTATTTTAATTGGTCCACCGGGAGCAGGAAAAACGATGTTAGCAAAACGATTACCAAGCATTTTGCCACCAATGACGCTGCATGAAGCTTTAGAAACTACTAAAATTCATTCTGTGGTTGGTCGTGTAAAAGATACAGGATTGATGGCACAACGTCCGTTTAGGAGTCCACACCACACCATATCGGACGTCGCATTAGTTGGCGGAGGCTCATTTCCGCAACCGGGAGAAATTTCATTATCGCATAATGGCGTGTTGTTTTTAGACGAATTACCCGAATTTAAACGTGGTGTTTTAGAAGTATTACGTCAACCTTTAGAAGATAGAGAAGTTACAATTTCGCGTGCAAAATTTACAGTAACCTATCCATCGTCGTTTATGTTGGTGGCGAGTATGAACCCAAGTCCTGGAGGTTATTTTAACGACCCAGATGCGCCAGTAACATCAAGTCCAGCAGAAATGCAGCGTTATTTAAGTAAAATTTCTGGCCCGTTGTTAGATAGAATTGATATTCATATTGAAGTCACTCCAGTTCCTTTTGAAAAACTGTCTGAAGAACGAAAATCTGAAACTTCGGTTGATATTAGAAAGCGTGTTACCAAAGCCAGAGAATTACAAACGCAACGTTTTTCAGATTCTAAAAACGTGCATTATAATGCACAAATGAATACAAAACAAATTAGAAAACATTGCGTGTTAGATGAAACTTCAAAACAATTATTAAAAACGGCTATGGAACGTTTAAATTTATCGGCGCGTGCGTATGACAGGATTTTAAAAGTTTCAAGAACAATCGCAGATTTGGAAGGCGTTGAAGAAGTTAACGGCACACATATTAGTGAAGCCATACAATATAGAAGCTTAGATAGAGAAGGCTGGTTGGGGTAATATTTGTCACAAGAATTAAGACAATTTTATAATATTTGAGGTTATGTATTGCCTAGCTTAACGACAAACATCAAAAAAATATATGTACAAGAACTTTTTTGTATTATTCATGGCAACGTTGCTTATTGTTAGCTGTAAACAAGAGCCTGAGTTAACTGCGAACGATATTATAAATAAATCTATTGAAGTTTCAGGTGGTGAGCGTTTTAAAAAATCTACCATAGATTTCGATTTTCGAGATAAGCATTATAAAGCTATTCGTGATAATTGGAAGTTTCAATACGAGCGTGAATTTAAAGATTCAACAAATACAATTAAAGACGTTTTAACTAATTCTGGTTTTGAAAGATTTATTAATAATCAGCTAATTGAAACTCCAGATTCTATGGCTGTAAGATATGCGGCTTCGGTAAATTCAGTACATTATTTTTCGGTGTTGCCTTTTGGATTAAATGATAAAGCAGTATATAAAACGTATCTAGAGAAAGTAGAAATTAAAGGCAAAATGTATCATAAAATAAAAGTTACTTTTAATGAAAATGGGGGTGGTGAGGATTTTGAAGATATATTTTTGTATTGGATTGATGTTAAATCATTTAAAGTAGATTATTTAGCGTATTCCTATAATGAATCTAATGATAAAGGATTGCGTTTTCGCGAAGCTTATAACGAGCGTTTTGTAAACGGAATTCGATTTGTAGATTACAATAATTTTAAACCAGAAACCAATACCGTTTCTTTAGAAGAATTAGATGCATTTTTTGAAACTGAAGAATTGAAACTTCTATCTAAAATTGAACTCAAAAATATAAATGTAGAGTAACTTTTTATTCCTACGAAAGGCAGGATACATGTTAGTTAATAGCCAAAACTTGGTCTGAAATTTTAGCATTAATAATAGTAACAATGTATAAGTTTCCATTATTGTTATCATCAATATCTTCATATTTTTTATCGCCTAATACTGCATTTACAAACATTGGTGTTGTGTTACTATGCCCAACAACCAATATTGTTTTTCCTTTTGTTTCTTTTATAAAAACTTTATCATTTAAGTTTCGTGGGTTATAAATTATTACTTCTAAGTTGTTTTTAGTTGCCATAGGCTGCGCTGTTTCTTTAGTTCTGTTATAATCGGTAGAATATACAGCATCAAAAGTTACGTGGCTTAAAATTGCATTCCAATGTTGTGCACGTGTTTTTCCAACCTCGTTTAAATGTGGGTTTTTATTGGTTTTATCACTTCTGTCTTTTTCCGCATGACGAATAAAATAATACGTAGTAGTTTCGGTTTCTGTATTTGAATTAGTTTCTTGCGAAAATGTTGGTAATGCAGTAAATAGGACTAGTATAAGTACAAATAAGTGTTTCATTTTAGTGTTTTTCTAAGATTTGCCGCAATATAACTATTTTAAATATTTCTGGTTCTTATTATGTAGTTAAAGGTTTATAGAGAATATGCATACCACGTAAATGCTCGTGAATTAAATTGAAATCTAACTTTATTTTACTGCTAAAAATATAACCTTGTTTTTCGTAAAAACGTAATGCTTGTTTTTGTGAATCCATTGCTTTTAACCAAATCAAATTATTTCCTTTTTGTTTGCATTGGGTTTCTGCCCAATAAAAAAGTGATTTGGCAACACTTTTACCTTGAGCGTTTTCGCCTAAGTAAATACGATGGATATATGATGAAGAGGCATTGGGTTGGTCTGCAAATTCGCAATTGTATTTTATGCGAAAAATCCCAACTTGTTCTGATTTATACAGTACAAAAAAATAATCGGCATTAACATCCTTTAATTCTTTTTGCAGATTTTCTTTACTGAAGAATTTATTTATATAGAAACTATAATCTTCTTGTTTCCAGAGGTGTTTGTATGCTGGCGGGTAAATTTTTTCAAGAAGGCTAACTAATTTAGTATGGTCTTTAATTGTAATATTTTGAAGTTGAATATTTTCTGAAATATGAATCATTTTGAATATTAAGCAAGTTCTAAAGCAATTTCAATCATGTCTTTAAAAGTAGTTTCTCGGTCTTTACTTGTTGTTCTTTCACCTGTAACTAAAGAATCTGAAATGGTTAAAATAGAAAGTGCATTCACTTTGTGTTTTGCAGCAATGGTATATAAACCTGCGCTTTCCATTTCTACACAAAGCACTCCAAATTTCGACCATTTTTTATACGATTCAAAGTCATCAGCGTAAAACTCGTCACTTGTAAAAATATTACCAGCTTTTATTTCAATATTTTTGTCTTTTGCAGCTTCAACAGCTTTTTGGAACAATTCAAAGTTTGCAGTAGGAGCGTAGTCTGCTCCACTAAAGCGTAATTCATTTAAACCAGAATTGGATGATGCAGCCATTGCCAAAACAATATCTCTAATTTTTACATGCTTTTGGTAAGAGCCTGCACTACCAACACGAATTAAGTTTTTTACACCATACTCGGTAATAAGCTCATGCGCATAAATAGATATGGATGGAACACCCATTCCTGTTCCCATAACCGATATAGGTTTGCCATTAAATGTGCCGGTATAACCAAGCATACCACGTACTTTATTAAAACAAACGGGGTTTTCGAAAAAGGTTTCTGCTATCCATTTTGCACGTAATGGGTCTCCAGGTAGTAATATGGTTTCTGCAATATCTCCCTTTTTTGCTTCTATGTGTACACTCATTATTTTTGGTTGTTTATTTTTAATAATTTGAATTTGATGTTTTTCCAGTAACGATAGCGATTCCAGCGGAAACACCTAAACGTTCAACACCAATATTTATATATTCTAAAGCTGTTTTTGTGTCTTTAATACCTCCAGATGCTTTAATTTTTGTGCCATTAGTTACAACACTTTTCATAAGTTTTACATCATGTATTGTTGCTCCGTTAGTTCCAAAACCTGTAGACGTTTTTATAAAATCGGCTCCACTTTGTATGGCTAATTCACTTGCTTTAATTATTTCTAATTCTTCTAAGTAGCAAGTTTCTAATATTACTTTTAGTGTATTATTTGGCATTATTTTTTTTACAGCTTCAATGTCTTTCCAAACGGCATCAAAATCTTTACTTTTTAGTAAGCCAATATTAATAACCATATCAATTTCATCTGCACCATCATTTAAAGCTGCTTTGGTTTCAGCTACTTTGGCTTCTGTAGACATAGCTCCTAATGGAAAGCCAATAACGCTACAAATTTTTACATTACAGTCTTGTAACTGTTCTTTTGCTAATGTAACATAGCAACTGTTTATGCAAACTGAAAAGAATTGATATTCTTTTGCTTCTTCACAAAGTTTAATAATATCTTTTTTTGTAGCTGTAGCTTTTAAAAGTGTGTGGTCAATAAATTTATGTAATTCCATAAAACAAATATAATAGATATATAAGGTAAAACTATGACTTTTATCCGCAAGTATAAAGGTTTGTTTTTTTTAATATATATAGAAATATTGAATTCAATAATAGTTCTTGTTCTATGATTTTTGTCAGTTATACTGGAAATTTTGTGAATTATCTTTGTTGTTATTAAAACGTAAATGATAAATTTTTAGATTATGAAAAGAGTAGTATTAGTATTATTATTAGTAGTAGCATTTGGGTTTAATTCAAATGCTCAAGAAAAAGAAACCGAAAATAAAGGTTTAAAAGGTGCATGGTGGGGATTAGCAGCAGGTAGTTATACTGATAGCGAGTCTACAGATACTCAAACATTTGTTATTTTGCCAGCAGTTGGTAAATTTATTTCTCCTACAGTTACAATTGGAGGAGCAATTGGTATCGTTAGTACTAAAACAGGAAGCGCAGATGCTATAAATACAATTATAGTAAAGCCTTTAGCAAGAAAGTATTGGGGAATGTCTGATAAATTTTACATTTTCTTAGAAGCTAATGCTCCTTTGCTTTTTAGTGAAGATTTTAATGGATATGGTTTTAATATCGAGCCAGGTATTGATTACTTTATTGGAGGAAAATGGACTATTGAAGCAAAATTTGGAAGGTTTGGTTATAACGCTATAAAGAGTGATGTTACAAACAAAACTACAGGAACAACATCTTTCGGTTTTAATATGTTTGATAGTCAAACACAAGAAGGTTTAGGCTCAGGAATGTCATTAGGATTAAAATATCTTTTTTAAAATTTAGAAATAATTTAAGAAAGAGTTATTCAGTTATTTTGAAAGGTCGTGTTAAAAGCACGACCTTTTTTTGTTTTAAAATATTATTTTTACGTAAACCTAGATTTCAATAAGTGTATGGACATTAATAAAGACTACGATTTAATTTGCGTAGGAGGAGGCATCATGAGTGCCACTTTAGCATTGTTAGCAAAATCGATACAACCAGAGTTGAGTATTTTAATTTTAGAGCGTTTAGATGATGTTGCGCAAGAAAGTTCTGCTGCATGGAATAATGCTGGAACTGGACATTCTGCGCTTTGCGAATTGAATTACACACCAGAAAAAGAAGATGGTTCCATCAATTGTACTAAAGCATTGCAAATTTTTAATCAATTTGAAATTTCTAAACAATTTTGGTCATTTTTAATACAAAAAGGATTTATAAAATCACCACAAGAGTTTATTCATAATGTGCCACATTATAGTTGGGTTACAGGTGAAAAGAATTCGAATTATCTTGAAAAACGTTTTGAAGCACTAAAAGAAAAATTCATGTTTTCTAATATGGAATTTACTAAAGATTTTGACGTCATGAAACAATGGTTTCCATTAATGATGAATGATAGAAGTGAAGAAGATGTTATGGCTGCAACGAAAATGCAAAACGGTACAGAAGTGAATTATGGCGTACTTACTAAGCGATTGTATCAGATTTTAGAAGATGAATATAATGTTGTAGTGCAATGTAATCAAGATGTTTTAGAAATTGCTTTTCCTGAGTTTGTTTATTCGGAAAATGGAAAAAAGGTATTAGCAGGAATAGTCCCTACGTGGAAAAAAAATGATAGCGAGTCATTTTTTAATGAGTATCTTAAACGTTGTAATGAAACGCTTAATATATAGAAAAGCAACACGTATTTCAATTAAGAAACTTGTGTTGCTTTTCAACGAACCAACCAATTATAAGACTGTTTTAATATAAATATGTTACAGTCTTTTTTTTAAAATTTTTTAACCAAGTCACCTTGATTTCTAAATACTAATTTATCGTCGAAAGTATCTAATAAAATAATGCTATCTGTGGTCACAGTTCCTGCAAGTATTTCTTTACTTAAAGCGTTTAATACTTCTTTTTGAATTACTCGTTTTACTGGTCGTGCACCATATTCAGGATGATACCCTTTTTCAGCTAAATATTTTATTGCTTCTTCAGTAGCATCAAATGTGATCCCTTGTTTTGCAATCATTTTAGTTACATTCTTAAGTTGTAGTCCAACAATTTCAGTAATGTTGTCTTTACTTAAAGGTGTAAACATAATCGTATCGTCTATTCTGTTTAAAAACTCAGGTCTAACCGTTTGTTTTAATAAACCTAAAACATCAACCTTCGCAGATTCCATAGCTGTGTCTATATCTTTTACAGCCTCAAAACGTTCTTGAATTATATGACTTCCAATGTTAGATGTCATGATAATTATGGTGTTTTTAAAATCTGCAATACGACCTTTATTATCGGTTAAATGACCTTCGTCTAATACTTGTAATAAAATATTAAAAGTATCTGGATGCGCTTTTTCAATTTCATCTAATAAAATTACAGAATATGGTTTTCTACGAACAGCTTCAGTTAATTGCCCGCCTTCATCATAACCAACATACCCTGGAGGTGCACCAATAAGTCTGCTAACAGCATGACGTTCTTGGTATTCGCTCATGTCTATTCGAGTCATGGCATTTTCATCATCAAATAAATATTCAGCTAATGCTTTTGCGAGTTCCGTTTTTCCAACGCCAGTTGTACCAAGAAATAAGAAGGTTCCAATTGGTTTTTGAGGATTTTGTAATCCTGCTCTCGAACGTCTTACAGCATCACTCACAGCAACAATTGCTTCTTCTTGTCCAACAACACGTTTGTGTAATTCGGTTTCAAGTTTTAATAATTTTTCGCGATCACTCTGAAGCATTTTAGTAACAGGTATTCCTGTCCATTTAGCAACAACATCGGCAATATCTTCATATGTAACTTCTTCTTTTATCAAGGAGTTTTCTGATTGTGCTTCTAATTGCTTTTGAAATACCTCAAGTTGAGCTTGAGCGTCTTTTATTTTTCCGTAGCGTAATTCGGCAACTTTGCCATAATTACCTTCGCGTTCTGCACGTTCAGCTTCGAGTTTGAAATTTTCAATACTTAGTTTTGTATTCTGAATATTATCAACGACTTCTTTTTCGCTTTTCCATTTGGCATTAACCTCGTTGCGTTCTTCTTTTATATTTGCTAAATCTGCACGTAAAGCTTTTAATTTCGATTCATCTTTCTCGCGCTTAATAGCTTCAATTTCAATTTCAATCTGCATAACCTTTCTATCTAAAACATCGAGCTCTTCTGGTTTAGAATTGATTTCCATACGTAATTTAGAAGCAGCTTCATCCATTAAGTCAATAGCTTTATCTGGTAAAAAACGATTGGTTATATATCTTTCTGAAAGTTCTACAGCACCAATAATAGCTTCATCTTTAATACGAACCTTATGATGAGTTTCATATTTTTCTTTGATGCCTCTTAAAATTGAAATTGCAGATTCTGTATCTGGCTCATTGACCATTACTTTTTGAAAACGACGCTCTAAAGCTTTGTCTTTCTCAAAGTATTTTTGATACTCATCTAGAGTTGTTGCTCCAATAGCACGTAGTTCGCCACGAGCTAAAGCAGGTTTTAAAATATTTGCGGCATCCATTGCGCCTTGTCCGCCGCCAGCACCAACCAATGTGTGGATTTCGTCAATAAATAAAACGACGTTGCCATCACTTGTAGTCACTTCTTTAATAACTGCTTTTAAGCGTTCTTCAAATTCTCCTTTAAATTTTGCGCCAGCAATTAAAGCTCCTAAATCAAGAGCAAAAATTTGTTTGTCTTTTAAATTTTCAGGAATATCGCCATCAATAATTCTATGTGCTAAACCTTCGGCTATTGCTGTTTTTCCTGTTCCGGGTTCTCCAACTAAAATTGGATTGTTTTTTGTTCTACGTGATAAAATTTGAAGAATTCTTCTAATTTCTTCGTCACGACCAATTACAGGGTCAAGCTTACCATCTTTAGCTAATTGATTCAGGTTTTTTGCGTACTTATTTAAAGCGTTATAAGTTTCTTCTTGACTTTGAGAGGTTACCTTTTCGCCTTTTCGTAATTCATCAATTGCAGATTGAAGTCCTTTTTGAGTAACTCCTTGGTCTTTTAGCATTTGAGAAATTTTGCTTTTAGATTTAAGAATGGCTAGAATAAGATGTTCGATTGAAACAAAATCATCATTCATTTTTTTCGCAATGATTGATGCCTCATTTAGTGATTTTCCTCCTTCGGTAGATAACATGATATCGCCACCAGAAACTTTCGGAAAACTTTCTAATTGTTTGTCTAATGCTTGTTTTAAAATATTAATGTTGACATTCAGTTTCTTTAAAAGGAATGGTAGCACGTTTTCATCTACATTAAAAATAGATTTAAAAAGATGCTCATTCTCTATTTGTTGATGTCCAAAGCTTTGAGCAAGCTGTTGTGCTTGCTGTATGGCTTCTTGTGATTTTATGGTATAATTATTAAAATTCATAATATTATTTTTGTTTTGAAGTCTCTTTGAACGCGGTCGAAAGGTTTTAAGTTCTCGATAGCGCTCTAACGAGTAAAATTTATTTTCTTTGTATAACCATTAGGTCAATAATCTTACCAATGTATTTAGTAAGACATAATGTCGGATTAAGCTTTTAAATTCATGACTTTTAGTCAGTTTGTAAGATTTTTTAGTTGTTCCGACCTATAGTATGAATTAATAAATTTTCTATGGGATTTTTAAATAAAATATTTGGTGCTTCAACCGAATCAAAAGAAGAAAAAATATTGCCTTGGATTCCTTTAAACGAATTACAGCAATTAGATTTCATAGAAAAAAAATCTACTACTAAAACACAAATTATATTTAAACATTCTACACGTTGTGGTATTAGCAGAATGGTGATGAATCAGTTTGTGGAAGCTTATAGGTTTACCGAAAAAGATTTAGACTTATATTATTTAGATTTATTAAATAACAGAGATGTTTCTAATGAAACTGGCTATAAATTTCAAGTTATTCACGAATCACCTCAACTTATTATTATTAAAAATGGAATTGTAGTTTCGCAATCAAGTCATGGAGCAATTAATGAAATTAATTTAGAAAGGTTTGTTTGATAAAATACAAAATAAAAAAACTCCCAATTAAATTGGGAGTTTTTGTTTTAACTTTTAAAGTTATATCTGTTTATAATGTTTTTGAGCTTGTGTTTCAAATCTTCACCAGTATCATAAATCATTTGCTCGTTTGATGGAAACTGAACTCTGCGGCTTTTTAATAATATTCTGTCATGCTTATCAAGAGCTCTTCTATCTCCTTTAACAGTTGCGTATTGGTTTTCAAAAAGAAACTCACTATCAATAGGAAACGTATCTAATAATTGATTAGATTTTAAATTGATAAACTCAACTCTAGCTATAACTCGTGTTGATTTTGTTTGATTAAATTCAAATAATCTAGCTTTAGCAGTAATTATTTTATCAATCTTTATATCATTACCTAAACTATCTTTCTCAACATTTCCGTTTAGGTCTAATTTATATTTCCAACCATCAATAATTTGTTTTTTTCTTAATATTTGACGTTGACTAACATGTTCTGGTGATATTTGAATTTGCTTTAATTGTAATTGCATAGCAAAGTCATAATTAATACTAGCATTTTTATTAACATGAAAAGCTGTCCAAAAATCGTTTAATCCGTAAGTATTAAAATCTAATAAATCGTTTTCTAAACGTCTTGGAATTATTTGCTGTGTTTGATTTTCAATAGAAACCAAAACATGATTAATTCCTTTTTGATGTGCTTCATTTAAAAGCTCTCTTGTTTCTTCAAAATTAGGATTGATGTTTTCAATATATTCAAAAATTGAATAGGCTTCTCTTGCATTGTACTTATTATCGCTATCAAGTAATGTAATGCCTTTATCAATTAAATAATCTGATGTTTTATATCTGTAATCAACAATATCATTAATATAGTTGTTAAACTTTAAGTTTAAAAATCTATTTCCAATTTTTAATGGTAATACAGCTTTTATAGCATTCTGTCTATTTTCTAAACCTGTATAAATTTCATAAATAGCTTTATATTGCTCTGGATTACCATCTTTTTTTAAATGATTAATGGTGTTTAAATCTTGAGCCAATGCTTTATAATATGCATCTTCAAGCATGATAATATAATCTTGCTTACGCTTTTTGTTTTTGGAGGTTTCTAATTTATTTAAGGCATTAGAAATTGCTTGGTCATAATTACCATGACTAATTGCGGTTTCAATATGCTTTCTTCCGCTACATGATGTTAGTACAAGAAGAAGTACTGTTGTAAGTAGTAATTGCTTCATAATTTTAGGTTTTAAAAGTTACTTACTAGCTATAAATTCAATTATGATGCCAAATTTAATTATGTAGTAATTGTTTTTCTATTTTTTCGAATTATATACAGGAAGTAATTTAGTTGAAACTTCTCCAAAACCAATACGTGTACCATCTTTTTCACAATATCCACGCATAATAACCGTATCATTATCATTAATAAACTTACGCTCAGTGCCATCATTCATTTTAATAGGCTTTTCTCCTCGCCATGTTAATTCTAACATAGAACCGTAAGAATCTGGAGTAGAACCAGAAATAGTTCCGCTTCCCATCATGTCTCCAGAATTTATAGGACAACCATTTACGGTATGATGTGCTAATTGTTGAGACATATTCCAATACATGTATTTAAAGTTAGAGTTGCTAACAACAGTTTCTTTTGCTCCGTTTGGTTGTATTGCAACTTCTAAATTAATATCGAAACTCTTTTTTCCTTTAGATTGAAGGTATTTAAGCTGTGGTTTTATTGGTTTCGGACTATTAACTCTATAAGGTTCTAAAGCATCAAGTGTTACAATCCATGGTGAAATAGAAGATGCAAAACTTTTAGCTAAAAAAGGTCCTAATGGTACATATTCCCATTTTTGAATATCTCTTGCAGACCAATCATTAAATAATACTAATCCAAAAATATATTCTTCAGCTTCTTCAATAGGAATTGGTTCTCCTAAATCATTTGCATCCGTAGTAATAAAAGCCATTTCTAATTCAAAATCTATCAATTTACTTGGTCCAAAAACAGGTTCGGTAGCACCATTTGGTAAGGTTTGTCCTTGTGGTCTATGAACTGGTATTCCAGACGGAATTACCGACGAACTTCTACCATGATATCCAACAGGAATGTGTAACCAGTTTGGTAGCAATGCATTATCTGGGTCTCTAAACATAGTACCTACATTAGTTGCATGTTCTATACTTGAGTAAAAATCAGTATAATCACCAATCTGAACTGGTAATTGCATTTCAATTTCATCTAATCTAAATAATACTGTTTCTTTATTTTTTTTATTGTCTTTAAGAGATGTGTTTTTTGTATCAAAAATTTCTGCAATTCTATTTCTTACAGCACGCCATGTTTTTCTGCCATCAGCAATAAAATCATTCAAAGTATCTTGAAGAAAAATATCATCGGTTAACGGGATATCATCAAAATAGCCTAATTGGTGTAAAGCACCTAAATCTATGGCAGTATCACCAATTCTAGTACCAATAGTTATAATGTCATCACGAGTTAAAAACACACCAAAAGGAATGTTTTGAATCGGAAAATCGGAGTTTTTATCTACATGTAACCACGATGTTCTATCTGGATTGTTAGCTGATAATGGCATAGCGTATATTTTGTTTAGTAATTATTAAATTCTTATCAAACGTACATAATTTTTTTATTTTATTTGACATAAATGCCTAAAATATAGGTTTAATTCAATCGTTAATAAAATGGTTTAAAACTTCATAGTAATTGTATCTTTTTTGATGTTTTTAATTAATCAATTTGCTATTTTTGACGAATAATTAATTAGAAGACTATTTTATGCAACGCGACGAACAAATTTTTGAACTTATTCAAGCCGAAAAAGAACGCCAATTACATGGTATAGAACTTATAGCATCAGAGAATTTTGTTAGCGACCAAGTTATGGAAGCTGCAGGCTCTGTTTTAACAAATAAATATGCTGAAGGTTACCCTGGGAAGCGTTATTATGGCGGTTGCGAAGTGGTAGATGAAGTTGAGCAAATTGCTATTGATAGAGCCAAAACATTATTTGGTGCAGCTTATGTAAATGTGCAACCACATTCTGGAAGTCAAGCAAATACAGCAGTTTATCATGCCTGTTTAAATCCAGGAGATAAAATTTTAGGATTCGATTTGTCTCACGGTGGGCATTTAACTCATGGTTCGCCAGTAAATTTTTCAGGTAAATTATATAATCCAGTTTTTTACGGTGTAGAACAGGAGACAGGTGTTTTAAATTATGATAAAATACAAGAAATTGCTACAAAAGAGCACCCAAAACTTATTATTGCTGGTGCTTCGGCATATTCTCGCGATATAGATTTTAAGCGATTTAGAGTAATTGCAGATAGTGTAGGGGCTATTTTAATGGCCGATATTTCGCATCCTGCGGGATTAATTGCAAAAGGAATTTTAAACGACCCGTTGCCACATTGCCATATAGTTACCACAACAACACATAAAACATTAAGAGGTCCAAGAGGTGGTATGATTATGATGGGGAAAGATTTTGATAACCCATTTGGATTAACATTAAAAAACGGAAATCTTCGTAAAATGTCTGCGTTATTAAATTCGGCAGTTTTCCCTGGGAATCAAGGAGGACCTTTAGAACATATTATTGCTGCTAAAGCCATTGCTTTTGGAGAAGCTTTAACCGATAATTTTTTACATTATCAATTACAAGTAAAACAAAATGCGGCTACCATGGCAGATGCTTTAGTTGAAAAAGGATACAATATTATTTCTGGCGGAACAGATAATCACTGTATGTTAATTGATTTACGTAATAAAAATATATCAGGTAAAGAAGCTGAACAAGCTTTAGTAAAAGCTGATATTACAGTAAATAAAAACATGGTGCCTTTCGATGATAAATCACCTTTTGTAACGTCTGGTATTCGCGTAGGAACAGCAGCTATTACAACACGTGGTTTAAAAGAAAATGATATGCAGGGTATAGTTGATTTGATTGATGAAGTAATCACTAATCATGAAGATGTAACTGTTTTAGCAAGTGTAAAAGTTAAAGTAAATACAATGATGGAAGGAAAGCCTTTGTTTGTTTAGCAATTATTTGTCATTCAGAGTGAGTGAAACGATGCGAAGAATCTTTTTATAAGAATTTCAGCATTTCATTAATAATATATAAAAGATTCTGCTTTATG
>CAZLXG010000037.1:0-3947 GCA_964563585.1 uncultured Flavobacteriaceae bacterium
TCCAATTGTTCTAAGCTTACATTGGTTGTGAAAATACCGTAGTTAACAATTGCTTTGCTTTTTTCAATTCTATCAATACTTCCAACGGCACGACCATCTTCCATGCGTACGCGGTCACCAACTTTTAGAATAGCTTTTGGTTTTAGAGTTTCAATAGCTTTCTTTTTCGCTGCTTTTTTCTTTTTTCTAATAACGGCAACTACTTTTTCTGCTTCTTGTTTTACTTGTGTTTCTTTGTACTTTATGGCTTTTTTTGCTTTCGTAGAAACCTTTTTACGTTTAGAATTCTCTATTTGAACTAATTTAAAAAGCTCGTCCATAAGCTCGCGCTTGCGTTTGTTTTCGAAGTATTTTTCAGAAATATCATTTACTTTTTGTCCTAAATAAATTAACCGTTGATTGCTATCGTACAACTCTTGATAGTTTTCTAATTTCTTTTGAATTTTAGCATTTATTACTTCAAGCTTATCAGCTTCAGCCAACTTTTTCTTTTCGTTAATTTTAAGTGATTGCCCTGTTTTTTCAAGTCTGCTGCGCTCTTTTTGAAGTTTTGCAATAGTAGCATCAAAACGTACTTTGCTGCGTTCAATTTTCTTTTTAGCACGATTTATTAAACTATATGGAATGCCGTTTTTTTGTGCTACTTCAAATGTAAAACTACTTCCGGCTTGACCGATAACCAGTTTAAAAAGTGGCTCTAAAGAGCGTTCATCAAACAGCATATTGGCGTTAAGCATATGCGGTAACTCATTTGCCAGTATTTTTAAATTAGAATAATGTGTTGTAATAATACCGTAAGCTTCACGATGATAAAACTCTTCCAAAAAAGTTTCGGCTAATGCACCACCAAGTTCTGGGTCACTTCCTGTACCAAATTCATCAATTAAAAAAAGTGTGTTTTTATTACACTTCTTTAAGAAATAATTCATTTGTTTTAAGCGGTAGCTATATGTGCTTAAATGATTTTCAATAGATTGATTATCGCCAATATCACTTAAAATTCTATCAAATAAACAGACTTTACTGCGTTCGTGTACAGGAATCAGCATACCGCTTTGCAGCATAACTTGCAATAAACCAACCGTTTTTAGAGTAATACTTTTTCCGCCAGCATTCGGGCCAGAAATTACAATAATTCTACTGTCTTCTTTTAACGCAATAGTTTGCGGAAATGTTTTTTCTTTCTTCTCTAAATTATTTAAATAGAGTAGTGGGTGGTAAGCATCACGTAAATTCATACTTCTATCTTCCGATATTTCTGGAAGAATGGCTTGCATAGATTTTGCGTATTTTGCTTTCGCGGAAATAACATCAATAGAGGTTAGAAACGATTGATATTGCTTTAATAATGGTAAAAATGGACGAATAAAATTAGTTACTTCTTTTAAAATTCTAATTATTTCTTCCTGTTCTTCGTATTCTAAATTATTAAGCTCGCGTGAGTGTTGAAGTGTCGTTTCAGGCTCAATATAAACTATGCTTCCAGTTCTGCTGCCACCCATTATAGCGCCTTTAACTTTACGTCTATACATAGCTTTTACAGCTAATACACGTTTGTTATCAACTACCGATTCTCGAATATCATCTAAATATTCAAGATTATGATATATGTTTAATGCCGATACAAAACTTGCGTTTATTTTACCTTTTAATTGATTTATAGATTGACGTAAACTAAATAATAGAGGAGAAGCATTCTCTTTTAGATCGCCAAAACGGTCAACAATATTATCTATTTTTTCAATAATAAGTTTAATAACTTCAATTTTTGAAGTATATTGATTTAACGTTGGGTAATACTCTTCAAACTTTTTAATATAAGTTACAATCTCATTTGCAGTAAGCGAGATGGACACTATTTTTTTTAAGCTATGTATTTCTAAATACGTGTTTTCAATATTTAAAAGCTTAATTTCTTTGGTAATTGAATCAAATCCATGATTAGGAATTCGGTTGCCATTATAAAACGACGATAAATATTCATTAGTAAGTTTTAAGCTAGTTGTAAGTAGTTCTTTCGTGTTATATGGCAAGATTTTAAGTGCTTTTTCTTTTCCTAAAGGTGTTACACAAAGTTCGCTAACTTGTTGTAAAACCATAGGAAATTCTAAATCCTGTAACGTTTTGTCGTGAATATTTATCATAGCTTAAAATCGGCAGTAAAGTTAAATTATTTTACCGAATTATTTACTTCAATAAAAATTTCTGTGAATTCTTAATAAACGTTACTTAATAGTTTTCTGTTCTGCTTTAACATAATGTTAACAATTGTATTTAATATTAGTATATACCTTGAAGAACAAACTAATACAATTAAATCAAATGAAAAAACAACCTTGTTACATTTTTTTATGCATGATGTCAAAGTAGAAGGAAAGTCAATTTAGAAAAGCTTTTAAAAAAACTTGGTGTTTTATAAAATTTCATTAATCAAATAATAGTGGTTATTTGTTTTAAGTTTAACCTTTCGGTTGAGCTTTCTTTATCCATGAATAGTTTCATGTACACCATAGCTTTTAATTAATTCGCCTTCAAATTCAACTAGCTCTTCCCAGCGTTTGTCAACATTAATGTCTTTACCGTATTTTCGAGCAAATGATATAAAAGTAGTATAATGTCCTGCCTCACTTATCATTAAATCATTATAAAATTCAGATAATTCTGGGTCACTTATTTTTTCGGAAAGTAATTTAAAACGCTCACAACTTCTAGCTTCAATCATTGCAGAAAATAATAATCTATCTATCATGCTTTGAAGTCTGTTTCCTCCTTTGTTCATGAATTTGTACAGTTCGTTTACGTAGCTGTCTTTGCGTTCACGTCCAAGTGTATATCCTCTTTTTTTAATAAGTTCGTACACCATTTCAAAATGCTCTAATTCTTCTTTTGCTAATGCTAATAAATCGGTAACTAAATCTGGGTATTCAGAATTTAGTGTAATTATGGTAATAGCATTAGTGGCGGCTTTTTGTTCACACCAAGCGTGGTCTGTGAGTATTTCTTCTATATTGGATTCTGCAATATATGCCCAACGCGGGTCTGTTTCTAACTTTAAATGAAGCATTACTTGTTTTTTTTTATCAAAGATAATTAAAACGAATATATCCGTTCTAACTAATATAATTCCAAATGTTTTTGTATTTTTCTAACGATTTATAGGTGCTTAAAATCACTTTATTTTCTGGGTTGGTAAGTGAAGTGTCTTTTTGAAGTATTTGTTTTGCATGATGTCTTGCTAACTGTAAAATATCATTATCTCTAATAATATCGGCAATTTTAAGTTCTAAAACACCACTTTGTTGCGTGCCCATAATATCTCCAGGACCACGTAAACGTAAATCAACCTCAGCAATTTCAAAACCATCGTTGGTTTTTACCATAGTTTCTAAGCGTGTTTTGCTATTACTACTTAGTTTGTGGCTAGTCATTAATATACAATAACTCTGTTCTGCACCACGACCAACACGACCTCGTAATTGGTGTAATTGCGATAAGCCAAACCGTTCTGCACTTTCGATAATCATAACCGAGGCATTAGGCACATTTACACCAACTTCAATAACCGTTGTAGCGACCATAATTTGAGTTTCGCCTTTTATAAAACGTTGCATTTCGTATTCTTTGTCGGCAGGTTTCATTTTTCCATGCACAATAGAAATTTGATAATCGGGTATCGGGAAATCTCTAGCAATACTTTCGTAGCCATCCATTAAATCTTTATAATCCATTTTTTCACTTTCTTGAATTAAAGGATAAACAATATAAACTTGTCTGCCTTTTTTAATTTCATCACGAATAAACCGAAATACACTCAGCCTGTTTTTATCGTATCGATGCACTGTTTTTATGCTCTTTCTTCCGGGTGGTAATTCGTCAATTGTAGAGATGTCTAAATCGCCATAAACCGACATTGCTAAGGTGCGTGGAATTGGTGTAGCAGTCATTAC
>CAZLXG010000037.1:4047-7222 GCA_964563585.1 uncultured Flavobacteriaceae bacterium
TGTACTGACAAAATTTCAGTCGGAGCCATTAAACAGGCTTGAAAACCATTGTCAAGCGCTATTAACATTGACATTAGTGCAACTATGGTTTTGCCCGAGCCAACATCGCCTTGCAAAAGCCGATTCATTTGTGCATTACTACCTAAATCCTGTCTTATTTCTTTTAAAACGCGCTTTTGTGCATTGGTTAATTCAAACGGTAAATGCTCGTTAAAAAAGGTGTTAAAATTAGTTCCAACCTTGTAAAAAGGAAAGCCTTTTATTTTTGATTTATGAATTAGATTTTTCAGAATTAATTGCAATTGTATGTAGAATAATTCTTCAAATTTTAATCGAAATTGAGCCTTAGAAAGTAGCTCTTGATTCTTCGGAAAATGAATATTAAATACGGCTTCTTTTTTCGAGATTAATTTTAATTCAGAAAGTAAATTATCAGATAAAGTTTCAACAAATTTTCCACCAGTTTCAATAAATAATTGTTGCATTATTTTATTAACCACTCGATTTGTAATGCCTTTGTTTGATAATTTTTCGGTTGATGGATACATAGGTTGCATCGCAGAACGCATATTTTTTTTATAGTCTACTAACAATTCTATGTCTGGATGCGGCATGCTAAACTTACTGTTATATAAGTTTGTTTTACCAAAAATCACATATGGTGTGTTCAACTTCAAACTTTCACGAATCCATTTTTGTCCTCTAAACCAAACCAATTCCATCGTTCCAGTTTCATCTTGAAATGTCGCAACTAAACGTTTTCCTCGTTTTTGAGCTACTTCTTTTATACTAATAATTTGCCCAATAATTTGTATGTCGGCATTATTGCGTTGTAGTTTGGCTATTTTATAAAACTGAGTTCTATCGATATATCTATTTGGAAATAAGTTGATTAAATCTTGATATGTATGAATGCCCAATTCTGAGCGCAATAAATTGGCTCGATTTGGTCCAACGCCTTTTAAATAATCTATAGGAGTTTGAAGTTTAGCATTCATATCAACGAATATAAACCTTAAACTTGAAACATAAAACTTGAAAATTTATGTATTTTGGTCTAAATCATTGTACGGTAACTATTATGAAATATTTCATCGGTCTTATTTTTTTATTCTCTATTGTATTTTTGAATGCGCAACAAACAGATTTTGTAGATTTTAAAAGCGTTGAATCTGTCATTCTTTTTAATCAAATTAATGTAGATAGCACGGTTTTTAATTCTTATGAAGTTAAGTTTGATATTTTAAAACAAACAGATTCTATTTATTTGGATGCTATAAACATGCGATTTGAAAGTGTTGCCTTAAATGGAAAATCTGTAAAATATAATAATGATGACAAAAAACTTATCATCTATAATGAATTTGAAGCGTTAAAAAGCTATAAGCTGAGCTTTCTCTTTTTTACTTCTCCAAGAAAAGCTATGTATTTTATTGGTTGGGATAATGCTTCTAGAAATCAAATATGGACACAAGGTCAAGGTAAATATACTAGCCATTGGTTGCCTAGTTTAGATGACACGAATGATAAAATAGAATTTGATTTAACGTTTGTTGCCCCAAAAGGTTACGAGGTTATTTCTAATGGAAAAATGGTTTCAAAAACTGAAAGTCCTAGTTATAATTTGTGGAAGTATGATATGTTAAATCCTATGTCTAGCTATTTAGTGGCTGTGGCAATGGGGAAATATAATAAGAAAGTAGAATATTCCAAAAGCGGTATTCCTTTAGAAATGTATTATTATCCAGAAGATTCATTAAAATTTGAACCGACATATCGATACACTAAACAAATGTTTGATTTTCTTGAAGAAGAGATTGACGTTCCGTACCCTTGGCAAAACTATAAACAAGTTCCTGTAAAAGATTTCCTGTATTCAGGTATGGAAAATACAAGTGTTACTATTTTTTCTGATGCTTTTGTAATAGATTCAACAGCGTTTGTAGATAAGAATTATGTCAACGTCAATGCACACGAATTAGCTCACCAATGGTTTGGAGATTTGGTTACAGCCAAAAGTGGTGAACATCATTGGTTACAAGAAGGTTTTGCAACGTATTACGCCTTGTTAGCGGAGCGCAATGTGTTTGGTGATGATTATTATTATTGGAGGTTATATGAATACGCTCAAGAATTATTAGAACAAGATAAGGCAGGACAAAGTACATCATTATTAAATCCAAAATCGAGCAGTACAACGTTTTATAAAAAAGGCGCTTGGGTATTGCATATGCTACGAGAGGAGGTAGGTGATAAGGTATTTAAAGCTGCTGTTAAAAGCTATTTAGAAAAGCATCAATTTCAGAGTGTAGAAACCAATGATTTTATAAGTGAAGTAGAAAAGGCAAGTGGTGAGAATTTAAATAAGTTTGTAGATATGTGGTTAATACAAGCCGAGTTTAATTTGTTAATGATAGAAAAAACTTTAAGAAAGAATAGAAGTTTAAAAGAAATAGTATCATTAATTAATACTGAATTGGTCCATGTTTATTATCCAGATTATAAAAAAATAGATAAAGACTTTATACAATCATTTTTTATACATAAAGCCGCTGAAAATGAAAAATTCACCAATTTCAATCAGTTTATTTTTAATGCTTTTCAAGTTGATAAATTAAAAGTACGACAAGCAATCTCTCAATCTTTAACTCAAATTCCTTTAGAATTAAAAGAAGATTACGAATCGCTTTTAGATGATAAATCTTATACAACCATTGAAACAGCTTTGTATAATCTATGGAATAACTTTCCACAAGAGCGAAAAAAATATCTTAACAAAACAAAAGGTATTCAAGGATTTAATGATAAAAATGTTAGAATACTATGGTTAACTTTAGCTTTAGTTACTGAAGATTTTGAACCAGAAAAAAAGAAACAATACTTTAAAGAATTAACGGATTATACAGGTCCGAAATACGGATTTGAAGCTCGCCAAAATGCCTTTCAATATTTAAGTCAAATTAAAGCTTGTAATGAAGCGTGTAAAGAAAATTTAGAACAAGCAACTAATCACCATAATTGGCGATTTGTAAAGTTTGCGAAAGAAATGTTGAAAACGGATTAATTACTTTCTCCTTTCAATATTCGCTGGATTTCTACAAATTAAACAACCAGCTAAATAGGTAATTGAAAGTTCGTAAATACCATCAGTTCTACCAATATTAGTAGTATTCAT
>CAZLXG010000037.1:7322-22142 GCA_964563585.1 uncultured Flavobacteriaceae bacterium
CATCTTCTACAAACGAAATATTAGGTTTGTTTAAATGTTTAATAGATGCGCCTAACCATAAATCTGTATCATTTCTTGTGTTTTTTTTATCAAAAACAAATCCAGCACTAAAATCAACAAAAGTTATATTTTCATTAGCATTTAACGCAAATACGTCAGAAGAAAAAGGGTTTATAGTTTCTGAGTTAATATTAATTTGGTCTGATAAAACTAAGTTTCTAAAATTAAAAGATTTTGTGCCAAAGCCAATTTCAATAGCTGGTCTAAAATACCAATCGTTAGCTAATTTTACGTGGTAGGAGTAATTCGCATTCCCTTGTAAATGATTATAATTCGTGTTGTTTTCATGTTGGTTTAGTATACTAAAACCAATACCACCAACATTTTCAACCCAAGTATTAAAAAATGCATATTCAGTATCAATTCTTAAATTTAGACTTGGCCATTGCGTTCTGTGAAGCAATCCGAAATAAGTAGCATCTTCAAAACCAGAAAATCCAGGGTTTATAGTTTCGGGAACTAAAAAATATTGTGAGAAAATAGGATCTTGGGCTTTTACATTAATTGAAAAGCAACTTATAATGATTATGATAGTTATTTTAAATTTCATTTTAATTGTCACCTTTATTTGATTGATACAAAAGCACCTTCACTTTTTATTGTTTCACCAAAAAATGTTTTTGCAGTTAGCGTGTAATAATAATTACCGTTTTCTGCTTCTGTGTCATTGATTTTTCCATTCCAACCTTTTATATCATCGCCTTCTTCAGAATAAATTAAACTTCCCCAAGTATCATAAACATTAAATATCATGTTACTTAGTGCAATAGATTTTGGTACAAAATATTCATTCATTCCATCATCGTTTGGTGTAAATGCATTAGGTGTTATTAGGCTATATCCTTTTTCAATTATTAGATTGATTTGTTTGGTGTAAACACATCCTAATGGATAGGTTACAGTTTGTATAACGGTATAACTTCCTTCATCTATATAAGTATGAATTGGGCTTTCTTCATTTGAAAAATTACCATCGCCAAAGTCCCAAGAAACACTAATATAACTACCTGTAGACGTATTTGTAAATTGAATAGGGTCTTTAATAGAATAAAAACCATAAGTGCTAATTCCTATTGAACTTGTCGTAAAATTTGCATCTCCTAAAACGGGAATTTCTACATTAAATGAATAACTTGTTGTACAACCCATACTATCAATTACATCTAGAATAATTAAACCATCTTGCGACGTATTCATAAACTCGTTATTTGCTCCAGAAATTATTCCGCTTGACCAATTTAATTGATACGGCGGAATACCGCCTATTGGTTTTGCTTCAAAAGTTTGATTGACAAATCGAGTGTCACAATCAAAATCTGTAATGGTTTCTACTGATACTTCAAGCGCATCGAATCTATTAATTGTCCAAGTTTTGGATATTTCACAGCCATTAGCATCGGTTATATTAATAGTGTAATCACCTGGAGGCGTATTTGTTAAATCTTCGGTTGTCATTCCATTAGACCAATTATAAGTTAAAGGAAGCGTGCCGCCTGTAACTATTAAATTGATAGCGCCACTGTTTGCATCATCACAATCTAAAGCATCAGTTACATTTGCAGAAAGGACTAATGGCAAAGGTTGGGTAATGATAAATGTTTCAGAAATTGTGCAAGGTGTTCCATCTATTATAGTAACCGTATAAGTTCCTGGTGGCAAGTTATTTCTTTCAACACTAGCAGTGGCATCGTCATCCCAAACTAAAGTTACTGGGGCTATTCCGCCAACTAGATTTAATGTAATACTTGCATCGTTTTCGCCAAAGCAAGATATTTGATTTACTTCTGGAGTTATAGAAAATATAGGCGCTTCATCAATAATAATAACCGCTTCTTTTATACAATTAGTATCATCTGTTACTGTTATGGTATACGTGCCAGCAGATAAATTATTTTGCACCATTCCTGAACCTAAGTTACTCCAAGTGATTGTATATGGCGCATTTCCACCTGAAATATTGTTAATAGTTATTGATGCGTTATTATCTCCATAACATTCAATTTCTGTAGCTGTATAATCAATTATAATTTCGTCGGTTTGGGTTAATATAACTTCTAGAATATCTGTACAATCAGATTTATCGGTTACTGTTAAATTATAAGTTCCAGCTATTAAATTTGTTAGGTTTTGAGTATTGTTTGTAAAACCATTTGGTCCAGTCCACGAATATGTATAATCGAAAACACCTGTAGCAATTTCAATAAGTCTGCCACCAATAGTATTGACATTAATTTCACCTGAAGAATCACCAAAACAGATGATATTTACTTGATTTACTAAATTGACTTCTAATATAGGTGGTTCAATAATTTCAAAATTTTGAATGATTGGCGTACAACTATTGGCATCGGTTACGGTAACTAGATAATCACCAGGACCTAAATTACTTAAATCTTCATCTGTAGAATACGCAATTCCATTTCTTGTCCAAGTATATTGGTAAAGCGTTGTGCCTCCAGAAACATTAATATCTATTTCGCCATCATCTGCACCAAAACATGAAATAGTTTCAGCATCAAAAATAATGCTACTAAATACTAGTTCATCAGGTTCTAAAATGGTAAATGTTTCAGTAAGCGGACAACCTCCATCATCATTTATAATTACAGTATAATCACCAGGTTCTAAATTAGTAAGATCTTCATTTGTATTTGTAAACCCATTTGGACCCGTCCATGAAATTTGATACGGATTACCTACTGTAAAAGGAACTCCGCCAGTTATTGAAATATCTAAAGCTCCATTATTTGCTAAATAACAACTACTGTCAGTTTGAATAGTTGTAATACTTATAGATGGATTTACAGTAATCGTAATAGTAAAATCTGCACCAGTACAAATACCTGAAATAGGAGTAACAGTATAGGTTACAATAGAAGGATTTGTAGTTGTATTAGTTAAGGTTTGACTAATATCTAATTGTGGTGTTGTTTCATTTGAAGCTCCTGTAATTGAACCAACAGGAGTTATTGTTGGATTGCTCCATGTGTATAAAGTTCCAACAGGCACAATGTCTCCATTTAATTCATCTGGAATAACCTGTAAAGTAACACCACTACAAATAGTTGAACTTGATGATGATATACTTGGTGTTTGGTTTATAGTAATTTCTGCTGTTTGTGAAATTATTTCGGTACAACCACCACTTGAAAATGTGATAATATTGTAGTAATATATTGTGCCAACAGTTCCAAAAGGCGGAGTGTAAGTTGAGTTTGTTTCTCCAGTTATAGCTGTTCCTGTTGCTGTATCATCAATTGTGTTGCTATACCATTGATATGCAGGCGTACCAACTCCATTTGAATAAGTAACTGATAACGTATTTAGAGTATCGCCAAAACAAATAGTTTCAGAAATTGGTTGTGCTGTAAATGTTGGTGCTAGATTTATGGTCACTAAAGCGGTATTGCTAGTAACACTACACCCAGAGCTTATTTGTGTGATAATACAATAATAATAAATGTTTCCAACAGTTGCTGTTGGTGGCATAAAAGTGCTATTTGTAGCCCCAGTAATTAAAGTGCCTCCAGTATTATTATTTGCTGTATTGCTATACCATTGATAATTATAAACAGTTCCAACACCACCAGTAGCGGTTACATCTAATATTTGTGCTGTTGTATTCTGACATAATTCTTGAGGTGTTATTGGTTGAGAAGTAATCACTGGGTCATCAACTACAATAACTGCTGCTACATCACTAGTAATATCACCGCAACCATTTCCGGTTAAAGAAATGATAACGTAGTAAAAATAATTTCCTGAAACCGTAAAAGTAGGAGGCGTATAGTTAATGTTTGTTGCACCAATTATAATTGTGCCACCAGTATTAGAGTTAGTCGTATTACTATACCATTGATATGTAATCGTTCCTGTTCCTCCAGAATGAACAACAAATAACGCATCAATATCTCCACCATTACAAATACTTTGTGTAGCAATTGGTTCGGTATCTATTTGAATACCATTTGTAACTTCAATACGAGCTGTATCAGAAGTAATTTCGTTACATCCAACTCCAGAAGGAAATGATACAATACAATAATAATAAATAATGCCAACAGGATTATTTGGAGGCGTATATGTTGGGTTTGTTTCACCTGTTATAATTGTTCCGCCTGTGTTGCTATCAACAGTATTACTATACCATTGATATGTTGGTGTGCCAGCGCCATTAACAGTAACTGATAATGGGTTTAAAGTGCCATTTTCACAAATAGTTTCTGGTTGAGGTTGACTTGTAAATGAAGGCGCAGGGTCAACTGTAATTATAATATTTATTGGGTTGCCATTACAACCATTTGAAGATGGTGTAATAGTAAATATAACATCGCCAGAAGTTGCGTTAGCATTAAATATGGTTTGAATAGGAATTGTGTTAGTATTTCCTGAAGCTATAAAACCTGTTATTCCAGCAGGTGCAGTAGCAATCCAATTATAAGTTGTGTTGGCAATATCAGAAGTTAAAATAACTTCTGCTGTATCCGTACCAGAACAAATAGTTTGTATTAAATCTGTATTTGTAATTGTTGGAATTGGGTTTACCGAAAAATCTTCAGTATCGGTTGTTGTACCGCAACTATTTGTAATACTAAATGTAATTTGATAATTACCTGCAGTTGCATATGTAATTGTTCCAGGATTTAAAGTTGTTGCTGTTGCTGGAGTTCCGCCAAGGAAACTCCAACTATAAGTTACAGTTTCAGAAGTTGGTGCACAATTATCTACTATAGCTATTGGACTTATTGTGGCTGTATCACAAAAATCTGAAATAGGATTTATAGTTGCTGTTGGAGGTCGTTTTACTTCAATAATTTTAGAAACCGTATTGCTTCCGCATGAATTTGTTGTTGTTAACGAAAGTGTATACGTTCCCGCTGTTACAAAATTTATTGATGGCGACATTGAGTTTTCATCTGTTCCACTTGTGAAATTCCAAACTTCTGGAGCTGTTCCACAAAAATCAGATGCATAAGTAACTTCCCATAAATACTCGTCATTTCTACAACTTAAACTAATATCTGTTGTATTTGTAGTTTGTACTTGTAATGGAGAACAGCCGTTGTTTGTATTTAATGTAAATGCAGGAATCAATTCTGGTTCAATACAGATTGTTTTTGTAATCGTATTTGTAACACCACAAGAATTTTCGGCATATAAAGACACAGTATATGTTCCTGCAGATGTATATATATGACTTGGGTTTCTTACTGTTGAGGTTGTTCCATCGCCGAAATCCCAAAAATAACCATCATTAATACTACAATTGTTACTGTAACCATCTAAAGACGTATTGTTAAATTGTACAGCAGAACCTACACAATTTGTTGGAGGGTCTTCAAAATCAACTTCTGGCTTTCTTAAAATAATGATTGGACCAGCGGTTAAGTTTGTTTGTCCGCATGATGTTATAATGGCTAAAAAAACAGTGTAAGTGTTAGGACAGCTAGTTTGAGTATATATATGAGGTATAGGAAAATCTTGAGAGTTTACAGGGTCGGCAGCATTAAAATATGGTGATACTTCAAGTTGTGCTTGGGTATAGTTTTCAATTGTTCCGTCACCAAAATCTACATAATAGTTAGTGTCTGGTGGGTTTGTAGCCCAAGACCCAATAGCAAATTCTATTGCTGGAACAGGAATACAAAGGTTAACAGTATTTCCTGGATTAACAATTGAACCTGTTGGATTACTAGAATTTTTAATTAAATATCTAACGGTATTATTACAATTGGTGCCGTTACCAGTTATATCCATATTAAATGAGCCAAGTTGCGTATACGTGTGTGTGGCAGGAAAAGTAACGTTAGTTTCAATTGGGCTTCCATCACCCCAATCTACATCATAAGAATTTATACAAGCAGCAGAAACATTATCAATTCCAACATTAATGGTATATGATGGGTCGGTTGTATTATTTCCACAATTATTGAAAGGGTCAAATGGACTGTCTGTATCTATAAATTCAAGTAGAGGTTTTTGTTGAATTGAAACAGCTTTTGTGATTGAACTAGTACATCCATTTGAATCAATAATAGTAAGAGTAACATTTGCGTTTTGAAATCCACAACCTAATGATGTAAAAATATGTGATGGATTACTATTTGTGCTTGTAGCACCATCTCCAAAACTCCAACTATAAGTATAAGGTGCATTACCTGTTATATTTGGTGTGAAATTTACAGAAGTCCCAGAACAAGCTCCATCATTATCAAAAGAAAAATTAACAGTAGGAGGCTCTTCAACGGTTATAGTTGCTGTACCATTTTCGTTAGTAGTACCAGTATTATCTGTAACAGAAACTAATGCATATACAAATGTGCCAGCAGTTGCAGTAGGCACATTTACAGTAGCCGTATTTCCTGAAGAAACGACGGTTTGATTTCCACCGCTATTAATAGTATAAATAAATGTATAAGGCGCATTTCCACCAGAACCAGTAAATGTTATTTGTGGTTGAGCATCATTTAAGCAAACTTGTGTAGTGCCAGAAATAGTTGCAGAAGGCGGAAGTAATTTATTAAAAGTATTTTCTAGTAAATAAGTTTTATTTATTCGTTCTTCTTTTATGCTTTCAATTTTATTAATCGCAAAAATTGAAATACTAATTATAAAAAATGACAGTGTAGTAAGAATATAATTCTTCCTCATAGAACAATAGGATTAATAGCTGATACTAAAGTATATATTCTTTTTTAAGTAAAAACAATATAGAGGCTTTTATTCTACAAAATACCCAATACTAGGTATGTGTGGTAAAATAGGAAGGAACACAAGTATTATTGTCTTGGTCTTTTCTATATTTACAAAAAAGAATATAATGAAAGCATTAGTGATTTCTGGAGGAGGTAGTAAAGGTGCATATGCTGGAGGTGTTGCACAATACTTAATTCAAGAACAAGGCAGAGATTACGACTTATTTTTAGGTACATCTACAGGAAGTTTATTAGTGCCACATTTGGCTACTGGTAATTTAGATAAAATTTATAATGTTTTTACTAATGTTACACAAAGTGATATTTTTAGTGTTAGTCCATTTGTGCAACGGAAGAAAGGAAATCGAGAATTTGTTTCCATAGATTTTATAAATACCATTTGGCAATTTATTAAAATGAAACGTACGTTTGGTGAAAGTAAAGCGTTGCGACGTTATATTAAAAGAAATTTCACCGAAACAGAATTCGACTTGGTAAAAAGAACTAAAGACGATGTTGTAGTTACGGTTTCAAATTTATCTAAAAATAGAGTAGAGTATAAGTCTATAAAAGAGTTTACATATGATGAATTTTGTGATTGGATATGGATTTCTTGTAATTACATTCCATTTATGTCGTTAGTGAAAAAGAATGGTTTTGAATATGCTGATGGTGCTTTAGGGTGTGTAGTTCCTATAAGAGAAGCTATTTTACGAGGAGCTACTGAGGTAGATGCCGTTATTTTAGAGTCTGAGAATTTAGAATACAATAAAGTACTTGGTAAAAACCCGTTTTCACTTATGATAAATTTGTTTTCACATTTATTAGACCAAGTTGAAAGGAATGATATTGCTATTGGAAAATTGGCAGCAAAAAATAAAAAGGTAAAGCTTAACCTGTATTATACACCATCAAAGCTAACAGAAAACTCGTTAATATTTAATAAAAAACTGATGGTTTCTTGGTGGGAGCAGGGTTATAATTATGCAAAAGCAAAACACACTGATGCGCCTTCAAATGAATTAAAATAAATTTAGTTTACCACAATTCTGAAATCTCTTCTTTTATAAAACTCATTGCAGCATCACTTGGCGAACGACGTTCCATCATTTCAGTTAAAATAACTTCTCTAAGTTTATCCGCAGTATCGGTTTTCTCTGATAAACTTGCTTTTCTAATAAGTTGAATGGTTGCATTTTTAGCAGTTCTAAGAATATTCCAACACTTTTCACTTATATAAATTTGTTGTGCTAAATTATGTTCAAACTCTTGTTCTATGCTTTGAATAAGCAAAGCTTCATAAAGATTTTTGTCACTCGTTTTTGGAGCTATTCTAATTAAAAGATGATTAGGTGATATACGTTCTAGAAATAAAGCTAAACGTTCGTAAGCCTGCATACGTAAAGGTAATGCATTAACTTGTAAATCTTTCTTTAATAAAAAACGTCGTCTTCCGTCTTCATTTTTTGTATGTTCTTTAAAAAAATAAAATGCAATAATTCCAGTAATTAATGATGGAATTGCGAATAAAAATAGGTCAATAATTCTGTCGGCAGTCATAAAATTTAATTGGTTTGAAGGGTCGCTTTTTTTGAATTTCCACCCAAATATACACAATCTTGTAAATCTTGCATATTAGAAAATGGTACAGGTGTTTTTTTGTAATGATAAGTTCTATTAAGTTTTTTAGATAAGTTGTGGTCATCAACATTCATTTCAATATCACTCATTTTAAATTCACATGGATGCTCGTAACCAGCAGCATGTGTAATTTCAACAAATTCTTTTCTAAAGGTTTTAAAATATTGAGCTAAACGTTCAGATTTTAATGTTGGGTTAATACCATTTTGTAACCATTTATTTTGTGTTGCAATACCACTTGGACAATGATTAGTATGACATACTTGTGCTTGAATGCAACCCATACTCATCATCGCTTCACGCGCAACATTTACACAATCTGCACCCATTGCAAATGCCATAGCTGCTTTTGCAGGAAACCCTAATTTTCCACTACCAATAAACACAATACGCTCCGTTAAATTATGGTCTTGAAAAAGTTTGTAAACATCACTAAATCCATAAACCCAAGGTAGTGACACATGATCTGCAAAACTAGGAGGAGCAGCTCCAGTACCACCTTCGCCACCATCAATTGTTAAGAAATCTGGACCTTTGTTGGTAGTTTTCATAATAGTAGCGAGTTCTTCCCACTGCTCTAATTTTCCTATGGCAGCTTTTATGCCAACAGGCAAACCTGTAGCTTCTGCAATTTTTTCAATAAAATCGACCATTTCTGGTACGTTTGAAAATGCTTTGTGGTTTGGTGGTGATAATACGTCTTTGCCTATTTCAACACCACGTATTTTAGCAATTTCAGAAGTTATTTTTGCTCCTGGTAAAACACCTCCTTTACCTGGTTTTGCACCTTGCGAAAGCTTTACTTCAATAGCTTTAATAAACGGATTGTCCTTAACAAGTTTTATTAATTTTTCCATTGAAAATCCACCATCATTTGCACGAACTCCAAAATAACCCGTTCCAAAATGAAATATTACATCGCCGCCATGACAGTGATATGGCGATAATCCGCCTTCACCAGTATTATGATAAGCACCAGCAATTTTTACACCTTTGTTTAAAGATTCTATCGCTTTCGCGGAAAGTGAACCAAAACTCATTGCAGATACATTTATAACTGATGCTGGACGAAACGGTTTTTTACGGTTGTTATATGCGCCCATAACTTTGGCACATGGTAAAAAGGTTTTGTCAATACTATTAGGGTGGTTTTTATCAATTTGATAAGGCATCATAGCGTTATTGATAAAAATGTGTTGATGCGTGTAAATATCTCTATCTGTACCAAAACCTTCGTAGTTGTTTTCATGCTTTGCAGAGGCATAAATCCATCCACGTTCAATACGGTTAAAAGGCAATTCTTCTCTATTATTAGCCACAAAATATTGACGCATTTCTGGGCCAATACTTTCAAACCAATAGCGTAAATGCCCAACTATAGGAAAGTTATGACTTATAGTATGCGCTTTTTGAAAGAATATATCACGTATAGCAACAAGAGCTAAAACTATTAATATCCACATCCACCAAGTTATACTTGATAAAAAATTTAAAACTGAATCCATTTTAGTTATTTAAATAGTCAAACGTCATTTGTGTTAATGTTTTTACACCTAAAAGTAATCCCCTTTCATCAATTTTAAAATCAGGTGTATGGTGTGCATAAGGATTTGTGTTTCCTGGAGTCATTCCTCCTAAGAAAAAATAAAAACCAGGAACTATTTCTTGATAATAAGAAAAATCTTCACCACCAGTTGTTGCTTTCATAATTTGCACATTACTTTCACCAGCTACTCTTTTCATGGTTGGTAACATTTGTTCAACTAAAGCAATATCATTAAGTGTAATAGATGTGAAATTTTCAAATGTAATAGTTGCTTCTCCTCCATAAGCTTTAGCAATAGTTTCTGTCATTTCTGTCATGCGTCTTATAATTAACTCCTTCATGCTAGGACTTAAAGTTCTAAGTGTTCCAATCATTTCAGCACTTTCAGGAATAATATTAAATCGAACACCACTTGTAATTTTCCCAATAGTTATTACTGCAGCTTCCTCTGTTAACTTTGCTTCTCTACTAATTATGGTTTGTAATCCATCAATAATTTTTGCCGAAATAAGAATTGGGTCTACACCAGACCAAGGTTGAGAACCGTGAGTTTGCTTGCCTTTAACCTTAATTACAAAACGTTCTACTGCAGCCATTACACCTTCAGTTTTATATTTTATTATTCCTACAGGTGTAGAAGAGTTAATGTGTAAACCAAAAATTGCATCAACTTTTGGGTTTGTTAAAACACCTTCTTTTATCATAAGTTTCGCTCCGCCTTCTTCACCTGGTGGTGGACCTTCCTCGGCTGGTTGAAAAATGAATTTTACAGTACCGTTTATTTTGTCTTTGTTTTTTGAAAGAATTTCAGCAACAGCCATTAAAATTGCCGTATGTGTATCGTGCCCGCAGGCATGCATCACACCAGTTTTAGTGTTTAAGAATTCTGAAACTACTTCGCTTTTAAAATTTAAATCGTTGCGTTCGGTTACAGGAAGTGCATCAATATCTGCACGAAGCGCAATTACTTTTCCCGGATTATTACCTTTTAATAAACCTACAACACCAGTATGTGCCACATCAGTTTGAACTTCAATACCTAAAAATTTTAAATGTGCAGCAATTTTTTCGGCAGTTTTAAATTCTCGATTTGAAAGTTCTGGGTTTTGATGAAAATCGCGTCGCCATTCAATGACTTTTGATTCGATATCAGTAAATTGTTGTTCAAGAGTTGTTTGTGCTTGAATGGTTGTAATTCCGAAGAAAACAAAAAGAAACGAAAGATACTTCATAATAAAGCCAAGATTTTAAATATTTTGAAGCTTAAAGATATTCAAATTTTGTTAAAGCACTAAACAAGTTTTAATTGTTTATAATTATTAATAATTACACTTAATAAAAACCTTAACATTGGTTATTTTCACGTCGTAAAATTAAATGTAGTTTGGAAAAATATTTAAGTCAGTTAAATGAAGCGCAATTAGAACCCACTTTGCAAAAAGATGGACCTATGATTATTATTGCAGGTGCAGGTTCTGGTAAAACACGTGTGCTAACGTTTCGTATTGCTTATTTAATGCATCAAGGTGTAGACCCGTTTAATATTCTGTCTTTAACATTTACTAATAAAGCAGCACGCGAAATGAAAGAGCGTATTGCTACTATTGTTGGTAGTAGCGAAGCCAAAAACATATGGATGGGAACATTTCACTCGGTGTTTGCTAAAATTTTGCGAATTGAAGCCGATAGATTAGGCTACCCAAGTAATTTTACTATTTATGATACCCAAGATTCTGATAGATTGATTGCATCTATTATAAAGGAAATGAGTCTTGATAAAGATATTTATAAATACAAGCAAGTTCGTTCTAGAATTTCATCATATAAAAATAGTTTGATTACGGTTCGTGCCTATTTTCAAAACCCAGAATTAAAAGAAGCCGATGCTATGGCGCGTCGCCCGAAAATGGGTGAGATTTATAAAGAATATGTTAACCGTTGCTTTAAAGCGGGCGCTATGGATTTTGATGATTTACTATTGAAAACTAATGAATTACTAACACGTTTTCCAGAGGTTTTAGCAAAATATCAAAACCGTTTTAGGTATATATTAGTTGATGAGTATCAAGATACCAATCATTCGCAATATTTAATTGTGAGAGCGTTGGCCGATAAGTTTCAAAATATATGCGTGGTTGGTGATGATGCGCAAAGTATATATGCATTTCGTGGTGCTAACATTGATAACATTCTAAATTTTCAGAAGGATTATGACGATGTAAAAGTATATAAACTTGAGCAGAATTATCGTTCAACAAAAAACATTGTTAATGCTGCAAATTCTATTATTGAAAAAAATCAAACTAAGCTTGAGAAAATAGTTTGGACTTCAAATGATGAAGGTGCAAAAATAAAAGTGAATCGTTTGTTAACCGATGGGGACGAGGGACGCTATGTAGCAAGTACCATTTTTGAAAATAAAATGAATCACCAGTTAAAAAATAGTGATTTTGCTATACTTTATCGTACTAATTCACAATCACGTGCAATGGAAGATGCGTTGCGTAAGCGTGATATTCCTTATAGAATTTATGGAGGCACATCATTTTATCAACGTAAAGAAATAAAAGATGTATTGTCGTATTTGCGACTTATTATAAATCCTGCCGACGAGGAAGCTTTAAAACGTATTATTAATTTTCCGCCTCGAGGTATTGGTCAAACAACAGTTGATAGATTAATTGTTTCTGCAAATGGTTATAACAAAACCATTTTTGAAGTCATGAAGCATATTGATAAAATCGATATAAATATTAATAATGGTACAAAAACGAAACTTCAAAATTTTGTAACACTTATTGAAAGCTATCAAGTTCTAAATCAAACTGCTGATGTTTTTGAACTTGCAGAACATGTTACCAGAACTAGTGGATTAATACGCGAGTTTAATAAAGATGGAACACCAGAAGGTGTTACCAGAATGGAAAATATTGAGGAGCTTTTAAACGGAATGAAAGATTTTGTTGAGGGTCAAATAGAAATAGCAGATGCAACAGCTACGTTAGCTGAATTTTTAGAAGATGTAGCGCTGGCAACCGATTTAGATGCCGATAAAGGTGATGCTAATCATGTGGCTTTAATGACGATTCATTTAGCAAAAGGCTTAGAGTTTTCAACTGTTTTTGTGGTTGGTTTAGAAGAAGATCTATTCCCGAGTGCGATGAGTATGAACACGCGTAGCGAACTAGAAGAAGAGCGACGTTTGTTTTATGTGGCTTTAACACGTGCCGAAAAACAAGCCTATTTAACCTATGCGCTTACAAGATATCGTTGGGGGAAATTGATTGATTGTGAACCAAGCAGATTTATTGAAGAAATAGACGAGCAATATTTAGATATTGTAACACCAATTGAAGAACGCCGTTTTAATCCAATGCTGGATGCCGATATTTTTGGAGATGTAGAACCTAATAAAATTAGATATAAACCCGCAAAACAGCCTGTATTTAAAAAAGGAAGTGCGACTAAAAAAGAACTGACTAAGTTTCAAGTATCAACTCCTAAAAACTTAAAACCTGTTTCTAAAACTAATGGTTCTACTAATCTATTTGACAGCAAATTAGTTGTTGGAAATATAGTTAAGCATTTGCGTTTTGGTAAAGGTGAAGTTTTAAAAATTGAAGGCAAAGGCGCAGATATTAAAGCTGAAATTAATTTTCAACATGGAGGAATTAAAAAGTTGTTATTACGATTTGCTAAGTTGGAAGTGATAGGATAGTATTAATTAGAGATTGAAAATGGATTATTCATCATTCATAATAATTGAATTGTCATCATCAGGAATTTTTCAATCAGTAGAAATTCTTGATAATATTATGATTAGTAAAGATCATCATGCTGATATTCAAGTGATTTATAATAATATGCCTATTGTAGTGTCTATTTTTGAAGATGAAACTTACTTAGATATTTTAGATAAAATAATGGAAAGTTATGGCTGAATTTGTTAGAATATATGTAGAGAATCCTAATCCAAAGGAAATTGAAAAGGTTGTTGCTATTCTAAAACGTGGTGGGTTAATTATTTATCCAACCGATACAGTTTATGGTTTAGGCTGTGATATTACTAATATTAAAGCCTTAGAACGTATTGCTAAAATTAAAGATATAAAACTTGAAAAAGCAAATTTCTCTTTTGTTTGTCACGACTTAAGTAATTTAAGCGATTACGTAAAACAAATAGATACTTCTACATTTAAAATATTAAAACGTGCACTTCCTGGTGCATATACATTTATTCTTCCTGGTGCTAAAACATTACCAAACCCGTTTAAAAAGCGAAAAACTGTTGGTATTCGTGTGCCTGATAATAATATTGCTTTAGAAATTGTTAAGCAGCTTGGAAACCCAATTATTTCTACTTCAATTTATGATGAAGATGAGGTTTTAGAATATACTACCGACCCTGAACTTATTTTAGAAAAATGGGGCAATAAAGTAGATTTGGTTATTGATGGAGGTTATGGTGATAATGAACCTTCGACAGTTATAGACCTATCTGGAGATGAGCCTGTTATTTTAAGAGTAGGCAAGGGGAGTTTAGAGATTTTTTAACAGTAAAAAAATAGATAACTTTATTTTGTTGTTCCCTATATAATTTCTTACATTTATTCTCTCTTCTAAGATTTTTTTAATAGCAAAAAAATATAAGAGTTTGTTGTACGAATACTTCTTTGTGCAATAAACTTTTTAGCAACCATTTTTATGAAAAAAGCGACAAAAATGTAATTTTGAATGTTTTAGCTCACAAATATTAATTATTTTTAGAGGTGTTCGTGAAACATTTAAATACATAAAAAAGCCCCGAATTGGAAGTCGAGGCAGCTTAAATGTTTTCACAACGGAATAATCCTTATTGTGAATTGCTTTCAAAATTGT
>CAZLXG010000038.1:0-20787 GCA_964563585.1 uncultured Flavobacteriaceae bacterium
TATTAGTTTACAAGAAAAAGATTATGCTACACATAACTTCTTACAATGGTATGTATCTGAACAAATAGAAGAAGAGGCTGTAGCACGTACTATTTTAGATAAAATTAATCTTATTGGAGATGATAAAGGTGGACTTTATTTATTTGATAGAGATATAGAACAACTAACCGTAAACAGTGCTTCATCTGGTGCTACCCAATAATTTTAAATAATATTATTTAGATTAAATAAAACAACTTGTTTTTGCCAAGGTTTTGAATATCATATTCTATTTTGGGCAAAAAGAAGAAAAATAAAGCAATTAAAAAATTACGAATAGAATGTCCTGAAAAAGTAAAAACAAGTTGCTGTAAAAAGCTTTAAAAAAGCGAGAGCAAGCGTTGTAAAAAATGCCTTTGTTTTGCTTTGTTAAAGCATGTTGCTTAAGTAAAATATATTATTTAATAATCAATCGTTTTATTTCTAATTGGTTTTTCTCGTCTATTGCCTGAATCAGGTATATGCCGTTTTTTATCTGCGACACATCCATTTTTATAATACTCTTATTAAAATGGTAAATCTCTACTCGGTTTCCTAAAGCATCAATAAATTCAATACTTTTAATCTTATTTGTTCCTAAAATAAAAAGGTCATCTTGTACGGGATTTGGATAAATCTTAAACACATCAACCTTAGTAATACTACTATCTATTTTGTTTTGAGAAAAAGATAAATTCCAAACTAATAAAATTAAAAAAGCACAAAGTATATTTTTCATAGTATATGTATTTGATGTTTGGGTGAGAGGTTTATTATTAACGGAATATAAACAGGTTAATTATCTTTATGAAAAAAAAGGGTTTCAGTTTTCGAAAAGGCTCTTAAGTTAATTACATTCGTTTTTTAAAATCAAATATTTAAATGGTTCAACTTTCGCAATACATAATTACCCAAACCCAACTTCCTGAACAGTCTGTAAAAAACACTATTGATTTACTAAACGAAGACTGTACCATTCCATTTATTTCACGTTATAGAAAAGAACGCACAGGAAATTTAAACGAGGTTGAAATAGGCGATATTGTAAAACTAAAAGAACAGTTTGAAGCTTTAGAAAAACGTAAAAAAGCTATTTTAAAAGCTTTAAAAGAACAAGAAGTTTTAACTCCCGAATTGCAGCAAAAGATAAAAGACTCTCAAGATTTAATAACACTTGAAGATTTATATTTACCATACAAGAAAAGTCGAAAAACAAAAGCAGAAAAAGCAAGACAAAACGGGTTGGAACCACTTGCAAAAATCATCATGTCTCAAAATGCAAACGATATTGAATCCATTGCGTTTAAATATGTAAAAGGGGAAGTAAATCTGGTTGATGACGCTTTGGAAGGCGCGCGACATATTATTGCAGAATGGATTAATGAGCGTACCGATATTAGAAATAACATTCGTCGTCAATTGGAGCGTTTCGCTATGATTTCCACGAAAGTGATAAAAACAAAAGTCAAGGATGAAAAAGCGCAAAAATTTAGAGATTATTTTAATTGGGAAGAAAACTTAAGTCGTATTCCATCACATAGGTTATTAGCTATTTTAAGAGCTGAAAAAGAAGGGTTTATTCGAGTAAAAATTGAAATTGATAATGATCGTGCTTTAGATAATATTGAAAGGCGACTTATTAAAAGCAATAATGCTTGTGCGGAACAAATTGAAATAGCTATAAAAGATGCTTATAAACGTTTATTGTTACCATCGTTAAGCAACGAAGCATTACAAAAAGCAAAAGAAAAAGCCGATGAATCTGCAATAAGTGTTTTTGCTAAAAACTTAAAACAATTATTACTAGGTTCTCCATTAGGAGAAAAACGCGTTTTAGCTATCGACCCAGGATTTAGAAGCGGTTGTAAAATTGTGTGTTTAGATTCACAAGGGCAATTAAAATATAACGAAACCATTTATCCGCATCCACCAAAAAACGATAGTGTAGGAGCAATGAAAAAGATAAGTTCCTTAGCCGATGCTTATAAAATTGAAGCAATTGCAATAGGTAATGGCACAGCATCGCGGGAAACCGAAGCACTTATTAAAAAAGTGCATTTTAAAAATGAAATTAAGGTGTTTGTAGTGAGTGAAGCAGGAGCAAGTATTTATTCAGCATCAAAAATTGCAAGAGAGGAATTTCCAAATTATGATGTTACAGTGCGTGGTTCAGTTTCAATTGGAAGAAGACTTCAAGATCCATTAGCAGAATTGGTGAAAATTGATGCAAAATCAATAGGTGTTGGTCAATATCAACATGATGTAGACCAAACAAAACTTCAAAAACAATTGGATGTTGTGGTAGAAAATTGCGTAAACTCAGTTGGTGTAAACATAAATACAGCAAGTAAACCGTTGTTAAGCTCGGTTTCGGGTATTGGTTCAAAACTAGCCGAAAACATTTTTAATTACAGAAAGAAAAACGGTGTATTTACATCTAGAAAAGATATTAAAAATGTACCACGTTTGGGCGAGAAAGCTTTTGAGCAAGGCGCAGCGTTTTTAAGAATTAAAGGAGCAAAAAACCCATTGGATGATTCTGCTGTTCATCCTGAAAGTTATGGATTAGTAACCAAAATGGCAAAAGATTTAGGAAAATCGATTCAAGATTTAATAGGCAATAAAGAAGCACTTCAAAAAATAAATTTAAAAAAATACTGTACAAATTCAGTTGGTTTGCTAACCCTTGAAGACATTATTAAAGAACTAGAAAAACCCGGTTTAGATATTAGGGAACAAGCAAAAGTCTTCACATTCAATCAAAATATAAAAACGATTAACGATTTATGCGAAGGACAATTACTTCCAGGAATTGTAAATAACATTACCAATTTTGGCTGTTTTGTAGATGTTGGAATTAAAGAAAGCGGCTTAATTCACGTATCAAATCTGTCAGATTCATTTGTGAAAGATGTTAATGAACACGTAAGTTTGCATCAACAAATTATAGTAAAAGTGTTAGAGGTAGATGTTCTGCGAAAGCGTATTCAGTTAAAATTGCATAAATAAAAATGCGCTAGCTTTTACCAATACATTTATAAAACACCACTTATTTTCCAGAGAAAATCTCTTTCAATTGTGTAACAATATTACCATTACCAGAATGGACTTAGTATATTAGACTGGACATAAAGTTGAGAGAATTATCGATAGACAGTCGAGTATTCTAGCCATTGAATTATGGTACTATTTGTGGAGATTGAAAGATTCGAACTTTCTTAACATACGTAACAGTTTTACAGACTGCTTAGCTCTCCAACGCTGACGAACTCCCATTTAATCGGCAAACCAAGTTTACCGATTTTTTTATTTTCGCTTTCTTTTTCTTTTTAGGTTTCATAATCTATAAAACTGTTCAGATTATTGTACTCTTGAATTTTTTGGAATAAAAAAATCCGAAACAGTTATTTTGCTTCAGATTTTTTTCTGGGAAAGTGATTATCTACAGAAAATACCGAAGTCTTGTAAATGACTCGTCGTCATCACTACTAGATTGAAATGCTATCATATATTTAAGCATGGCTTCTCGTTTTTAATTATTAAAATTATTTTAATTTTTTTCATAAAAAAAGCGTCCAATTTCTTGGACGCCTATAATTTTATAAATGTTTACCTATTCATATTCTTTATTTGATCCGTAAAAGTCTCTAAGTCCGCTCCATTTCTTACTAGAGATAAAGCCTTATCAACAATATATTTTGCGTTTACAGCATGAAATCCAAGTCCAACTGCGATTTTTTTCAAAAGCGTATACTCAGAATCTTCCTTTATGGTATCAACATAAACCATACGCGACAAATCGTATAAGCGTTCCAAACGTTTATCGTAAGATACCGGTGGATCAATTGGGTGCGATTTATAATCCTTTAAAATAGTTTTATAATGACCTTCACTAATACTTAAATTACGAGCCAACCTATCTAAAAACGCTTGTTCCTCATCCGTAATAATTCCATCATCCATGGCAACACGTACTATGGCAGCAAAATGACTTTCATTACGCTGTTTAAATCCACTATCAAATAAATCTGAAAACGACATATATTTTTTTATTTTGAGTTGCAAAGATAAATAAACTTAACACCTTTAAAAATTAAATATTAGGTTTTTTGGGCATTCCATTTTGAAAGTAAAATGTCGCGCTTTCCACTATATCTTTTTAAAACGTCATAGCGAGGAGTGAGCGACGTGGCTATCTGTCAAGTTTTAGTTCAGCACCAAATACCATCGCTTCTAAAGTTTTAAAAAGGATGCCGCTACAATCCCTAATGCAGATAAGGAACAAAGCCACAATATTTTAGTTCTTAAAAATCAAATTCAAAGAATCATCCGTAAATTCATATCAAATCATTAAAAAAATAATTCTAAACCCTATATTTGCAATCTTAAAACACAATAATTAGGTGAGTAAAACCATTCTCTCTCAAACCTATTTACGGCTTTTGCAAACGCAAAAACTGCAAAAGACTATTGCCCAAACTCAAAGTAAAACACATATAAAAGGTCTAGTAGGCTCATCCTTTTCCTTTGTAATAGCCAATGCCTTTAAACAAGCAGAAAAGCCATTTTTATTGGTATTTAACGATAAAGAAGAAGCTGCTTTTTACTTAAACGATTTAGAGCAATTGTGTAATGAAAAAGACGTACTTTTTTACCCAGGAAGTTATCGCAGACCATACCAAATAGAAGAAATCGACAATGCAAACGTATTATTACGTGCCGAGGTTTTAAACCGCATAAACTCACAAAAAAAGCCAGCACTAATAGTAACGTATCCAGATGCGCTTTTCGAAAAAGTAGTTACCAGAAAAGAGTTAGAACGTAATACTTTAAAAGTTTCAGTAAGCGATAAACTATCTATCGATTTTATAAATGAAGTCTTATTCGATTATCAATTTAAACGTGTCGATTTTGTAACCGAACCAGGAGAGTTTTCTGTTCGTGGAGGAATAGTAGATGTGTTCTCATTTTCGCACGATGAGCCTTATCGTATTGAATTTTTTGGAGATGAGGTTGATAGTATTAGAACTTTTGATGTAGAAACGCAACTTTCAATCGAGCAGATTAAAAAAATAAATATCATTCCCAATGTTGCTAATAAATTCTTAGAAGAAAAACGGCAAAGTTTTTTAAAATATATTGCTCAAAAAACAGTAATATGTTTTAAAAATACAGAACTATTCTTTGCAAGAATAGATGATTTTTTCGGTAAAGCAGAAACCGCTTTTAAAACACTTTCAACCGAAATAAAACACGCAGAACCAAATGAATTATTTAGTAATTCTACTCTTTTAAAAAGTCAGTTACAAGATTTTTCAATTGTAGAATTTGGCACAACATCATATTTCTGTCATTCAAAGCGCAGCGAAGAATCTCAAATAATCAAATATAACACAACACCGCAACCATCATTTAATAAGCAATTCAATTTATTAATTGAAGATTTAAACACTAATCACGATAACGGATTCACCAATTATATTGCTTGCGTAAGTAAGCAACAATCAAAACGTTTTCACGATATTTTTGAAGATGTTGATGAAGATGTGCATTATAAAACCATGGTATTGTCATTACACCAAGGTTTTATAGATAACGATGCTAAAATAACATGTTATACCGATCATCAAATATTCGAAAGGTATCATAAGTTTCATCTTAAAAATGGCTATGCAAAAAAGCAAGCCATCACTTTAAAAGAACTTACAAATTTAGATATTGGCGATTATGTAACACACATAGACCATGGTATAGGTAAGTTTGGTGGACTTCAAAAAATAGATGTAGAAGGCAAAAAACAAGAAGCTATTAAATTAGTTTATGGCGAGCGCGATGTATTGTATTTAAGTATTCATTCGCTACATAAAATCACTAAGTTTAATGGAAAAGATGGGAAGCCACCAAAAATTTATAAGCTTGGTAGTAAGGCTTGGAAAACTTTAAAACAAAAAACAAAAGCACGTGTAAAACACGTCGCTTTCAATCTTATAAAACTTTACGCAAAACGAAAAACCGAAAAAGGCTATCAATATAATCCAGATAGTTATATGCAACACGAACTGGAAGCATCTTTTGTTTATGAGGATACGCCAGACCAAATAACAGCAACTGCTGATATTAAGGCAGATATGGAAAGCGAACGCCCAATGGATCGATTAATTTGTGGCGATGTTGGTTTTGGTAAAACCGAAGTAGCAATTCGTGCAGCTTTTAAAGCGGTAGATAATGGCAAACAAGTCGCCGTTTTAGTGCCAACAACCATTTTAGCATATCAACATTCCAGAACTTTTAAAGAACGATTGAAAGATTTCCCGGTAACGGTAGATTATTTAAACAGGTTTAGAACAGCCAAAGAAAAACGTGAAACTTTAGAAGGTTTAGAAAGCGGGAAAGTGGATATTATTATTGGTACACATCAGCTTGTAAATAAAAAAGTAAAGTTTAAAAATTTAGGTTTACTAATTGTAGATGAAGAACAAAAATTTGGTGTTGCAGTAAAAGAAAAACTAAAAACCATAAAAGAAAATGTTGATGTATTGACGTTAACGGCTACTCCAATTCCTCGCACGCTTCAGTTTAGTTTAATGGCAGCAAGAGATATGTCGGTTATTACAACGGCACCACCAAATCGATATCCAATAGAAAGTCATGTTGTTCGGTTTAACGAAGAAACTATTCGTGATGCTGTGAGTTACGAAATTGCTCGTGGCGGACAAATATTCTTCATTCATAATCGTATTGTAAACATAAAAGAAGTAGCTGGTATGATTCAGCGTTTAGTACCCGATGCTAAAATTGGTGTTGGTCATGGGCAAATGGAAGGTAAAAAACTAGAGCAACTTATGTTGGCTTTTATGAATAATGAATTTGATGTTTTAGTAAGTACAACTATTGTTGAAAGTGGATTGGATGTACCAAATGCGAATACTATTTTCATCAATAATGCCAATAATTTTGGGTTGAGCGATTTGCATCAAATGCGTGGTCGAGTAGGACGAAGCAATAAAAAAGCTTTTTGTTATTTTATCACACCCGAATATTCGACAATGACAGATGATGCTCGAAAACGTATCACAGCTTTAGAACAATTTACCGAATTAGGAAGCGGTTTTAATATTGCCATGAAAGATTTAGAAATTCGTGGAGCTGGCGATTTATTAGGCGGCGAACAAAGTGGATTCATGAATGAAATTGGTTTTGATACGTATCAGAAAATATTAAATGAAGCGATTGAAGAATTAAAAGAAAATGAATTTAAAGAGTTGTATCAAGATGCCGACGAAGAAAAAGTATATATAAAAGACGTAACGATTGATTCAGATTTCGAATTATTATTTCCAGACGATTATGTAAATAATATTGCAGAACGTTTAAATTTATACACACAACTTAATAATTTAAAAACCGAAGACGATTTGCAAAAGTTTGAAACCGAACTTATAGACCGTTTTGGGGAATTACCTGTACAAGTTGACGATTTATTAAATAGCGTCCGTATAAAATGGATAGCAACAAAAGTTGGTTTCGAAAAAATTATTATGAAACAAGGTAAGTTTGTTGGTTATTTTTTAAACAATCAACAAAGCAGTTTTTACCAAAGTACTAACTTTAGTAAAGTGCTTCAATTTGTACAACAAAATCCCAATGTATGTAAAATGAAAGAAAAACAAACTCGAAATGGTTTACGATTATTACTTACTTTTGAATCTATTAAATCTGTAAATCAAGCATTAAAGGTATTGCAACCTATTATGGCTTGATTATTGTTTTAAATAAAATAAATAAATTACCATGTTAAAACGAATAGTTGCTTTAGCTGTTTTATTACCAAGTATCCTTTTTGCCCAACACACCATTAAAGGCACATTTTCTCCAGCCGAAGCCTATAATATGGCATTGCTATATAAAGTAACACCAACTGTTTCATCATATATTACACATTCTGAAATAAAAGACGGAAAACTTGAATTTAAGTTAGACTCTACAGCAACAAAAGGTACTTATAGAGTAGTTTATGCAATTCCTCAAGAAGATTATAATTTTGATATCATTTATAACGAAAAAGAAGATATAGTTTTTACTTACACAGCAGAAACAGGTGCAGCATTTCAATCGTCAACTGAAAACAAATTATTAGCATCTTACACAAATAGTATGTCTATGATAATACATAGTATTGGCAAGTTTTTTAGAGAACAAAGTACCGATACATTGGCATTAGAAGCTATTTTTAAAACCCAAAAAGAAAGTCAAGAAAGCTTCGAGGAGTTAGCAAAAGAAACAATAGCACTACATTTTATTAAAGCAAATAAATCTTACATCCCAGAGGTTTTCGAAAATGTAGAAACTTATACAAATAATTTAAAAATACATTATTTTGATGCTGTAGATTTTAATAATGAAACACTACAAAGTTCTAGTTTTTTAGAAGAACGTATGATAAATTATGTGTTTGGAATGTCGTCTGATACGGAAGATGAAGTTGCAAATTATAAAACTAATATTGATGTATTTTGTAATACAATTACAGAATTACCTGCTGAAATAAAAAGAATTTTATTAGCAAGTTTATGGCAACAAATGGCAGATTTAGGCCTTGAAAATATTTCAAATTATATTTCTGAAAACTATTTATTAGACATTGCTAAAACTTTAAAAGACCAAGAAATGGTTGATGGTTTAATTTTATTTAAAAATATTTCTATTGGAAATAAAGCACCAGATTTTTCTTTTGAAATTGAAGAAAATGAAAAGATAATCACAAATAAGCTTAGCGAACTTGATATCTCAGAAAATTATATTATAGTATTTTGGAGTAGTACTTGTTCGCATTGTTTAGTCGAAATCCCTCAATTAAAAACGTTTGTTGAAACATTAGAAGAAGGCATAGTAAAAGTGATTGCTATTGGTTTGGAAAACGAACCTTATAAATGGAAGGACCTTACTTATGAATATCCAGATTTTATTCATGTTTATGGCGAAGGTAAATGGGATAATGAAATTGGAAACAATTATGGCGTAACTGGAACACCAACTTATTTTATTTTGAATAAAGACAAAGAAATTATCGCAAGACCAGAAAATTTTGAAGCCTTAAAACCTTATTTTAAAGTTAAAGAAGATTAAAAATGATAAAAAGCATTTTCTAAATGCTCAATTTTAAACTCGTTTTTTTCTTTTACAATAGCGATAATATCAAATCTAACTTCTACATCTAAACTATTTACGTTTACATATTCATCAACGGCTTTTACTAAGTGTTTTATTTGTTTAGGTTTTACAAAATCTTGCGGATTTCCAAAATCGGTTGTCGAACGTGTTTTAACTTCAATAATAGCAAGCGTGTCATTTTGTTGCGCTATAATATCAACTTCGGCTTTATCGAATCGATAATTACGTTCAATAATGTCGTAATCGTTTTTCAATAGAAAATCGACTGCTAATTGTTCTCCTTTTTTACCAAGTTCGTTGTGTTGTGCCATAGTTTTTTAACCTCTAAATAAAAAGAAATCATTTTTCATGTCTTCAATTTGAGCATTTTCATTTGTAATGATATAATTGATAGCTTTTGAAGTAAATGATTCGCCTTTTTCAGTAAGTGAAACAATTTCATTTTCAATAGAAATCATATTATTTTTTTGCGCTAATTCTAATACTGTTTTAGAACGTACTTTTTGCCAATTAATATGTTCGTTGAGGTGGTTTACATGTCGTTCTTCGGTTTCAGTATGATTTCCTAAATGCAGTAAAAAGGTTAGTAATGAAACTTCTACTTTCTGTTGTTTTTCTCTATACATTACTGCAATTAGTCCTTTGTTTGGTGCAAATAAATACACTAATAAAAATAACAAACCAAGCATGGTAGTAATAGAACCCGCAATTGAAGCATCTAACCAATGTGCAAACCAATAACCTGCAATTGCACTAAACACACCAAAAACAACCGATAGTATTAGCATTTTCTTTAAATCTGTTGTCAATAAATAAGCTGTTGCAGCAGGAGCAATCATTAGCGCAACAACTAAAATGGCACCAACAGCATCAAAAGCACCAACAGTGGTTACAGAAGCAACTGTCATTAATCCATAATGTAAAATCACTGGCGAGAACCCAAGTGCTGAAGCTAATCCAGCATCAAATGTGCTTACTTTTAATTCTTTAAAAAATGCAATCAACAAGGTAATTGTAATTATTAGAATACTTCCAATTATCCAAAGTGATTTTGGACCAATATCTGTTTCTCCAACCATTAATCTATCAAAAGGAGCAAATGCCAATTCTCCCAACAATACAGCATCAATATCTAAATGGACATCATTTGCGTTTTTAGCAATTAAAATCACTCCAATACTAAACAAAGCAGGAAATACCAAGCCAATAGCAGTATCTTCTTTTACCAAACCCGTTTTCTGAATATATTCTACCATAATAACGGTTATAACTCCTGTTAAAGCTGCTAAAAGAATTAATAAGGGCGAGTTTAAATCTTGTGTGATAAAAAACCCAATTACAATTCCTGGTAAGATAGAATGACTAATAGCATCGCTAATCATTGCCATTTTCCGAAGGACTAAAAATGTTCCTGGAATTGCACAAGCAATAGCAACCAAACTTGCAATTAACTGTATTTCTATTTGTGCATTACTCATCGTTACTTGTTAGTTGGTTATATAAATTTGAAGCTGAATTATAGCCTTCTTCAGTTAAAGACCACATATTTCCTTGAAGTGTTACATAATTTTTCTCTACTAGTTTTTGAAGTGTTCCTTTAGTAAATCCTTGAAAATTGTTCAGAATTTTAATTGCGTGAGGATGTTGAATATTCTCGTGAGTTTTTACAATATCATACATAAATGATAGTGTTTTATGTAATTGTAAGTCACGACGGTTTTTTATGAAACGTATTTGCTTGAATAATAAACCTCTACTTGGTGAAAATATAAATGAAATTAATACAAACCCCGAAGCAACCAATACAATTACTGGGCCAGTTGATAGATTGTTTTGACTTGCGCTAATTGCTGTCCCAAACACACCAGAAAACGCGCCAAATATAGCTGCTAGAAACACCATTGTTGCTAAACTATTGGTCCATTGTCGTGCAGCTGCAGCAGGTGCTAAAAGCATAGCACTCATTAAAACAACACCAACAGTTTGTAGGCCTAAAACAATAGCTAACACAATAAAAAAGGTAATTAAAATATCAATGAATTTGGTATTAAATCCTAATGTTTTTGTGTAATCTGCATCAAAAAGTAAGAGTTTAAATTCTTTCCAAAATAGAAGTAATACAAATAAACAAAGTCCAGTTACAATTGCCATAAGCCAAACATCGCTTTCTACTAAAGTAGCAGCTTGTCCAAATAAATACTTATCTAAACCAGCTTGATTTGCATTGGGTTGTTTTTGAATGAAAGTTAATAATAACATCCCAAAACCAAAAAATAAAGATAAGATTAACCCTAATGCTGTATCGGATTTTAAATGTGTTTTTGTAATAATTCCTCGAATCCAAAAAGTTCCTATAAGTCCACTTACTAATGCGCCAAGCAATAAGGTATTGCTATCTTTTGCGCCTGTAATTAAAAATGCAATTGCAATTCCTGGTAATGCTGCATGTGAAATAGCATCTCCTAAAAGACTTTGTTTACGAAGTACTGCAAAACTTCCAAGCATGCCAGTAACAGCACCTAAAATAGCTGTTCCGAGTGTGATTGTACGTAAAGTATAATCACTGAAAACTAAAGAAAAATATTCTTGAATATCCATTACTCTTGCACGCTTACTTTATAATTAATACCATAAGTTTTCGTTAAATTATCATCGTTAAAAATGTCTTTAACTGGACCTGTGGCAATTTTCTTTACGTTTAAAAAAGTAACCCAATCAAAATATTCGGGCACAGTTTGTAAATCGTGATGTACTACGATAACTGTTTTTCCAGATTTTCGTAATTCTTTTAAAATATTGATAATTGCTATTTCGGTTGTGGCATCTACACCTTGAAAAGGTTCATCCATAAAATAGATTGATGCGTTTTGTACCAATGCTCTAGCTAAAAATATACGTTGTTGTTGTCCGCCAGAAAGTTGACTAATTTGTCTGCCTTTAAATGCTAACATGCCTACTTTCTCTAAAGCTTCTAATGCTGCTTTTTTTTCTTTTTGACGTGGGCGTTTAATCCAACCTAAACTCCCATAAGTTCCCATCATAACCACATCTAAAGCTGTGGTTGGGAAATCCCAATCTACACTTCCTTTTTGTGGCACATAAGCAACTAACTTGCGTTGTTCTTTATATGGTTTTCCATAAACACTTATGCTTCCTGCAATGGGTTTTAAAATGCCTAAAATTGATTTTATTAGAGTTGATTTTCCTGCGCCATTTGGTCCTACTATTGCCATTAAAACACCTTCTGGAATTTCTAAATCGATATCCCAAAGTACAGGTTTGTAGTTGTAGGCTACTGTTAAATCGTCAACTTTTACTGCGATGTTATTACTCATGTCTTTTTTCTTTTTAGCCCAGATTGAGGCATTTGTTGAAGCTCATTTTTGTTTTTTTACAAAAATAGCGACTGCCGAAAGCGGGAAATAGCTTCAAAAAATATTACTTTAAAGCGTTTACAATAGTATTCACATTATACTCGAACATGCCAATATACGTGCCTTCGATAGTGCCAGCGTTTCCTAAAGCATCGGAATATAATGTGCCTCCAATTTGGACGTTATGACCCTTGGAATTTACGGCAGCTTGTAAAGCCTCGATGGTACGTTTAGGTACCGAACTTTCTACGAAAATGGCTTTTACATTTTTATCGATAATGAATGCTGCTAACTTTTGAACGTCTTGAACTCCAGCTTCGGTTGCTGTGGATAAGCCTTGTAAACCAACGACTTCGAATTCGAAAGCGCGACCAAAATAACTGAATGCATCGTGTGCTGTTACTAAAATTCTTTTCTCTTTTGGAAGTGTTTCAATGATTGAAATCATCTTCGTTTTTAATGTTTTTAATTTTTGAAGGTAGGTTGCTCCATTGGCTTCAAATTCGGTTTTGTGTTCTGGTAATTCGGCTGAAAGTTTAGCAACTATAAACGTTGTTGCTTGCTCCCAATAATTAATATTAAACCAAATGTGTGGGTCGTAATTGCCTTGAAATAATTCCGAACCTATTAAAGTACTTTTATCAAGTCCATCCGCAATGGCGATGGTTTTCATGTTTTGATGCGACATTTTTTCGAAAACTTCTACTAGTTTTCCTTCTAGATGTACGCCGTTATAAAAAATAACATCTGCGTTGGCTAATTTGGTAACGTCGCCTTCGCTAGCTTTATATAAATGTGGGTCGACACCCGAACCCATTAGTCCTTGAAGGTTGATTTTATCGCTTCCAATGTTTTGTACTAAATCGGTTATCATTGATGTTGTGGTAACGACATTTAGTTTCCCGTTTTTCGGTTTTGATTCATTTTTACAACTGAATATTATTATTGATAGTACAATTGTTAAAAGTATGTTTCTCATATTTTTATTTTTTAGTTGGAATTCTGAAACTTAATCCAGCTCTAATCATTATATCTTGTCCTTTAGTTATGCTTGTTCCTCCAGAAATGTCTAATTGAAAATTGTTAGAAACTAAATAGGTTATTCCAGCATCCCAAAAATGATTTGCTTTATTGCCTTCTGGTAAATCACCGTAAAGTTCTATATATGTTCCTATTTTATCTGAAAAACTATAACCATAAACAAGTGTATATACATAATTAGCTGATGTTATTTCGCCATCCCAAGCCATTCCTAAATTGTATGCTAAACTTGATTTTTCGTTTAAGGTATGAGAGAATGCAAACCTAAAATCGACTCCCGTACTTTGGATTTTGTAATCTTCTCCAGCAAAAAATGGATGCGATGTATGAAGTAATAATCCTATTTCTGGGGAAGCACCTTTTTCTTCAGTAATTCCCATTTTTATACCAATTAGTAATGGTGAAAATCCACTCGTAATATTGTTCAGTTTGTTGCCATTTATTTTGGTTGAGCCTTCAACAAAATCCCAACCTAAACGTAGTTCTAAATTTTCTAGCAATCCATAACGAATAAGTGTTGTATTTAAAGTTAAGTCTTCAGTTTTTATGTTGTTGTTTTTAAACGATTCAAAACCTGAGCCTGTTTCAATTTGTAAAAAACCTTTTGGTATCGCGTTTGGCGATTCTGTTTGGTCTGGTCTATCAGTTATTAAAGCGTCTAAGGTTGTTGTTTCTTTTTCTTGCGTAAAAGACATCAATGATGTTGCAAAAAAGGCAACAGATAAAAGGGTTTTAGGTAAGTTCATTGACGTAAATAATTTTTGTAAAGTCTTGATTTAGTAAAAGGGTGTTATTGTTAATTGTAATTTGAGTCATTTTGTTTTTACTGAATTGTTTCGAAACCAAAACAGTATTTCCATATTTTAAACCATGTTCTGAACAAAAATCGAAAAACTCTTTATCGTCGCTCATTAATCTAGCAATGCAATATATTTTGTTTTCTTCTGCGTTTGATAATGATATTGAAGTGTCTTTTGTTGTGATTTCGCCATTTTCATTTGGAATAGGATCGCCATGTGGATCAAACTTTGGATGACCTAAAAATTCGCTAATCTTATTCGCTAAAAAATCTGAAGTTTCATGCTCTAAAAGTTCTGCTTCACGGTGAATATCGTGTAAAGACATATCGAACATTTTAAATAATAATGCTTCCCAAAGCCTGTGTTTACGCACAACATTGAGTGCCATTTTTGTGCCTTTTTCAGTTAATCGAAGTGCTTGGTATTTTTCATAATGCAATAAGTCTTTTATGGCTAATTTTTTTGCCATATCTGTTGCCGCAGCATTAGATATACCTAGTTTTTTAGCAATGTTACCTGGTTTGGTATTATTAACATTGTGTTTGTCGTTTTTGTAAATGGCTTTTACAAAATTCTCTATAGCTACAGACATTTATTATTGCTTTAATTAATTTTTAAGCTTACTTAAATTTTTTTTCAAAGATAACTAAAATAAATAAATATTTAGATTTTTAAACAAAATAGCTTAGTGTTGGAATAATAATTGATGCATTATAGAAAACTAAAAAATGAAACAGATTTTTTTAACATTAACCTTAGTATGTTTTACTTCCTGTATTCCGCTAAGAATAGCTCCGAATATTAAAACAGATAAAGTAATGTTGGCAAAAAAGTTTAAGCGAAAGTTGCCAAAACGGTTTGCTTTTATTTTTGAAGATCCAAAAGATGCTAACGAATTTTACAATTATGTAAATACCAAATATGAATTAAATCATCAAAATGTTGAATGGAATGTTCCTTTTGAAGTTAATGATGAGATGTTTTACTTTTCTTTTCATGAAGTTGAAATACCAACGAAAACATTAAATCTACTCCCAATAATTATTGATACAGCTCTTTATTCAAAAGATAAGGCTCCTATGTTTGAAGATGTATACATGAGTAGAATGGGAAATTGGTATTTAGCAATTACAGTAGCCGACGATGATATGAAAGATTGTTTAAAACAAGATTATGTTAAGCGCGAAGTCATTTTAAATTACCTTAAAGAAATGCGAGTTGAGTATTTAAATACTTATAATTATTTGGAAGCTTTATTATTAAAAAAGAAATAATTTTATTTTGACTATATATTTAAATGAAAACTATTTATAATGAAAAAAGCACTTTTATATATAACATTACTATCTACTTTATTCATGTTCTCTCAAGAAAATGATATTGTTGTTGCAGAATTAAACTTTGGCAATGTTATTCAAATTACTGAATTAAGTATTATGCCTTATCCAACTTCCGCAGGGGAAATTCCTGACAAACAGTATTATTTAGAATTAGAGATTAATTAATGACAACCACAATCGTCTGTTCCACACGATTTTTTTGATTTCTTTTTCCAGAAGAATTTTTTAAACAAAAAAGCAACTGCTAGTAATACTATTACAATTACTATAATGTTTTGTGTAAGTGAACTCATTTTTTTTAGTCGAAATTATTTCAAAAACTGAAATGCAATTAACGCAACTACGTAAGCAATAATTGTCATGCTACCGAATTGTATCATTGGCCATTTCCAACTATTGGTTTCGCGTTTTACGATTGCTAATGTACTCATACATTGCATTGCAAATGCATAAAATAACAACAGTGAAATTCCTGAAGCTAAAGTAAATACTTTACTTCCATCACTAAAAACTTCGGCGGCCATTTTATTTTTAATGGTATCGTCTTCTTCAGCATCAGAACTACCAACACTATATATAGTCGCCAATGTACCTACAAATACTTCACGCGCAGCAAAAGAAGTTACTAAGGCAATACCAATTTTCCAATCGTAACCTAAAGGCTTAATGGCTGGTTCTATAGCTTTTCCTAGAATTCCAATGTATGAATGCTCTAATTTATAAGATGCAATTTTATCATCTAATTCAGTTTCACTTAAGTTAGAATATTGAGTAGTTATGATACTTTCAGCATTTTTAAATTCTTTACTTGGTCCATAAGATGCCATAACCCACAAAATAATTGAGATAGCTAAAATTATTTTACCAGCTTCTAACACAAAGGTTTTTGTTTTTTCAAGAACTGTTATTGCAACGTTTTTAAATAATGGTAATTTGTAGTTTGGCATTTCAACTACAAAAAATGTTTTGCTTTTTATTTTTAAAACTTTATTTAAAAGGTATGCTGAAAAAATTGCTGAACCAAAGCCAATTAAATATAGTAGCATTAAGGTTAATGCTTGATAACTTAATCCTAAAAATCGACCTTCAGGAATTACCAAAGCAATAATAATTAAATATACAGGTAATCGTGCTGCACAGGTTGTAAAAGGCGTAACAAGAATAGTAATTAATCGTTCTTTCCAACTTTCAATATTACGTGTTGCCATAATTGCAGGAATTGCACATGCAGTACCAGAAATAAGAGGCACGATACTTTTTCCGCTTAAACCAAAACGTCGCATAATTCTGTCCATTAAAAACACAACGCGACTCATATAGCCACTTTCTTCAAGCACAGCAATAAATAAAAATAGAAACGCTATTTGTGGAAGAAAAATAACGATGCCACCAATTCCGGCTATGATTCCGTCGGTTATTAAATCATTTAGAACACCAGGTGGAAGCGTATTTTTTGTCCACTCTCCAAAAGATGTAAATGTGTTGTCAATAAAATCCATTGGGATTGCAGACCAATCGTAAATAGCCTGAAAAATGGTTAGTAAAATGATAAAGAAAATTAAATAGCCAAATACTTTATGTGTTAAAATTCTATCTAATTTAGAACGTAAATCTGTTGCTTTTGTATCATCAATTGTTTGTCCTTTTTTTAGTACATTATTAATAAACTGATAACGTTTTATAGTCTCTTTTTGCTGTAATCGTTTTAAATCGCTTTTAGATTTTGTTTTAAAACTAGCAATAGTATCAATTTCATTTCTATCAGTTTTTCCAAAGTTTACATCTTGCGCAATTATTACCCAAAGTTTATAAAGTAATTGGTTTGGGAAGGTGCTATGTAAATGATTAAAGTATTCTTTATCAATAACCGAAAGGTCTAAACACGAATTTGAGTTAAGTTCTTTATAGTTTGTAATGAGTTGTTTTAGGTTGTCAATCCCGATATTTTTACGCGTACTAACAAGTGCAATTTTAGTATCTAGTTGTTTTTCTAAATAATTAATATTAAGTGAGATACCTTTAGGGCGCATTCTATCACTCATATTAATTACCAAAATTGTTGGTATTTGTAAGTCTTTAATTTGGGTAAATAAGAGTAAATTTCGTTTTAAATTTTCAATATCACATATAACAACAGCTACATCGGGAAAATCTTTATCATTTTTATTAAGTAATAGTTCTATTACCACGTTTTCATCAAGAGATGATGCGTTTAAGCTGTAAGTACCAGGCAAATCAATAATATGGGCTTTTATACCACGCGATAGTTTACAGACACCTTCTTTTTTTTCTACGGTAATTCCAGGATAATTTCCAACATGCTGATTTAAGCCTGTAAGGGCATTAAATACTGAAGTTTTCCCTGTATTTGGATTTCCAATAAGCGCAACATTAATTTGTTTACTCATTGATTTTTTTTTCTATTTTAATATGAATAGCAGTTTCTATGCGTATCGCTAAATGTGTGCCATTTATATTTAAATACATAGGATCTTTAAATGGTGCTATTTGAACAAGTTCAACAATGTTCCCTGGTAAACAACCCATTTCTAGGAGTTTTAATGGAATTAATCTTGAGGAAACATCTGTTATTGTACCTCGTTCTCCGCGTTTAAGATCCGCTATTGTTAACTGCACTTTTAATTTAGATTGATTTTAAAGAAGCAAAAGTAATGTAAAATTTAACCCCAAAAAAACAGTTGCGTAAAAACTATTTTTGATATTCTTTTTTAAGGATTTTTATATCGGTAAGTAACCTATTAATATCTTCAATATTTGTGCCATCGTAAAACCCTCTAATTTGACGTTTTTTATCAATAAGCATAAAGTTCTCGGTGTGTATCATATCAAAAGCACCTCCATTTCCTTGGTCTTTTACAGCTAGATAACTTTTTCTGGCAAGCTCATAAATTTGTTTTTTATCGCCTGTAACCAAATTCCATTTAGTATCATTTACACCTTTTTTAATTGCGTAACGTTTTAATTGTTCAACAGAATCAATTTTTGGTGTAACAGAATGTGAAAGCAGCATCACTTCATCATCATTAATAATTTCTTTTTGAATGTCGTACATATGGTCTGTCATTATCGGGCAAATAGTTTGACAGGTTGTAAAAAAGAAATCAGCCACATAAATCTTATTCTTATAATCGTTTTGGGTAATGGTTTTTCCGTTTTGATTTATAAGCGAAAAATCAGCTATTTTATGATACTTTTTTTGGTGTTGAATGGTGCTATCTACTAGTTCTGTACTAACCATTGCTGGTTGGTAAATAGGAAGTGGTTGATAAACATTTAGTTTGTTAAATATAATTGAAACAATAACAATAGAAATGATTGCAAAAACAATAGCAAACCATTTGTAATCTTTAAAAAACGATAGCATTATTTAATATAAAAGTTAATATTCAACAAAAATACAATGAAATTTTACCACACAACATTTAATCAAGACATAAATTAGTGTTAAAACATGCCGCATTAAATAATTGTCTTTTTAAAGTTGGTTTAAAAGCTTACTTTTGTGCGATTATAAAAATCTGAACGAAGATATATGGAGTTTGTTATTAAAATATCTCAATTTTTATTGAGTTTATCATTACTTATTGTTTTACATGAATTAGGGCATTTTATTCCTGCAAAAATATTTAAAACACGTGTTGAAAAATTCTACTTATTTTTTGATATAAAGTTTTCATTATTCAAAAAGAAAATAGGGGAAACCGTTTACGGAATTGGTTGGTTGCCGCTTGGTGGTTATGTTAAAATTGCGGGTATGATTGACGAAAGCATGGATACCGAGCAAATGGCTAAAGACCCACAACCTTGGGAATTTCGTTCTAAACCCACATGGCAACGCTTAATTATTATGCTTGGTGGTGTTACCGTTAACTTTTTATTAGCAATCTTTATATATATTGGAATGAGTTATTTTTATGGAGATAATTTTTTACCTGTTGAAAATATAAAAGACGGGCTTTCTATTGAAAGTACAGTAGCTAATAAAGCTGGGCTTTTAACAGGAGATAAAGTTATAGCTGTTGATGGCGATAAAATTGAAAATTATTCTGAAATTTCTGAAAAAGTTTTATTTGGAAAAGAAATTACTATAGAAAGAAATGGGCAACAATCAGTAGTTACATTTCCAGAAGATTTTTTAGCACAGTTAATTGATTCTAAAGAAAAAGGTTTTATCAGTTTAAGAATGCCTTTTGCTATAGTTAAAGTACCAGATTCATCAGCTAATAAAAATAGTGGCATTAAAAAAGGAGATATAATTGTTGGTTTAAATAATTTTGAAACTAAATATGTAGACCAAGTAAAAGTTGGATTAGAAAAATTTAAAGGACAAAGTGTTACTGCTACCGTTTTAAGAGAAGGGCAAGAAATTAATTTACCATTAACAATTAGTAAAGATGCTAAGTTAGGATTGGTTTACAGTAGTGTTACATTAGATAATTTAGAAAAATTAGGTTATTATCAATTTGAAACCAAAGAATATAGTTTTCTTGAATCTATTCCAGTAGGAATTAAAAAAGCAGGAAATAAAATTTCATCTTATTTAACGCAATTTAAAGCTATTTTCACTCCAAGTACAGGCGCATATAAAGGCGTTGGAGGCTTTAAAGCTATTTTTGATATTTTTCCAAGTTATTGGAGTTGGCAAGTGTTTTGGGGCATTACAGCCTTTTTGTCAATTATGTTAGGTGTTTTAAACCTGTTACCTATACCAGCTTTAGATGGCGGACACGTAATGTTTTTACTATATGAAATGATATCTGGTAGAAAGCCAGGAGACAAGTTTATGGAGTATGCACAAATGGTTGGGTTCTTTCTATTAATTGCTTTAGTATTATTCGCTAACGGTAATGATATTTATAAAGCAATATTTGATTAAAGTTTTTTGAAAATTATATTTGTAGTGTTTAAAAATATATATATATTTGCGCTCGCTTAAGCGAAAAACCTTCCTCCTTAGCTCAGTTGGTTAGAGCATCTGACTGTTAATCAGAGGGTCCAAAGTTCGAGTCTTTGAGGAGGAGC
>CAZLXG010000039.1:0-20676 GCA_964563585.1 uncultured Flavobacteriaceae bacterium
AAAATTAAGGTTTTTGAATATTTCGAGAATCTTTTTCAAGTTTTTTATTCATTTGAAAGTTTAAATTAGAAAACGATTCAAAAAACTCTTTTATAGTATTATTTAGCTCTTCTTTATTTGTAGTTGTTAAATTTGATAAACTTTCAAGTTTAAGTAGCTTGGTTTCTAGAACTTGTATTCTTGCTAAAGTTGCAGATATATTTACTTTTTTTGGAATATTAATTTTTAAGTCTTTTAAAAGCGTTGTAATAATTTTTTTATTATCATTAAAAAAACTTAAATCACCTTTTTTTACATTAGCAATAACCTCTTGAAGTTGATAATATTCTACCCATTCTTCAATTGCTTTTTCTGTTTTTTCATCTAAAATAAAATCGATAAAATTAAGTTTAGCAATATCGCTTTCGGTAATGTCTTGATTAACATTCTCACTAGTATTATTTTCAGTGTTTTCGCTAACTGTTTTTTTACAAGAAAAAAACAAAACAAATACAATTAAAATGCTAAAAAATTTAATATTCATTTTACTTTATTTTAATAATGAAACACAAAGATATAGTATTCGTTTATTTATTTTTATAGATGTTTTTTCAATTAAGTTAAAAAGGAATGTTATTTGAAATAATTCCAATTAATTGTATATTTGAGCAACCCTAATTTTAATTATTATGCTTGAAAATTTTTGGTTTAATGTAAACTTTGGTATCAACCATGTACTAGATGTAAACGCCTACGATCATGTTTTATTTCTTATTGTACTTACTGTTTCGTATCTTTTTAAAGATTGGAAACGTGTGTTATTATTAGTTTCGATGTTTACTTTGGGGCACACTTTATCGCTTGTTTTAGCGGCTTATAATGTGGTTAGTGTAAATGGTGAATTAGTGGAATTTTTAATTCCTGTCACTATTTTGGTTGTAGCTATTTTTAATGTGTTTACTGCTAGAAAAAGTGGTAAAAAAGAGAAAATAGGCCTTTTGTTTTTATCAACCTTATTTTTTGGTTTGGTACACGGTTTAGGTTTTGCGCGCGAGTTTAAAATGTTTTTGGGCGATACTGATAATAAAATAGTTTTGCTCTTAGAATTTGCTTTAGGTATTGAGCTTTCACAAGTTATTATTGTGTTTATTGTCTTGTTTTTAGGATATATTATACAAACCATTTTTAGATTTTCGAAACGTGATTGGATAATGGTAATTTCGGCTGTTGTTGTTGGTCTTGTTATCCCTATGATAATGAATAGTGACTTATTGGCTTAGATTTCAGAAACTTTCATAAAACTTTAACGCAGTTTCCGTTGTAATTAAAATACGAACCAAGTATCTTCGTTATATTGTTTCGCGTGAAGGATTGAAGCGGCATCCTTTTTGTTTTTTTTACAAAAAGATATAGCGGAAAGCCTGTTGTACCGAAATGTAATGTAGGTACACACGCCATAATTATAAAATAAATTAATGCCAGAAAATAAACAACTTAAATATGATAAAGCTTATTTAAGAATTGCACAAGAATGGGGAAAGCTATCGTATTGTGATCGCAAACAAGTTGGTGCGCTTATTGTGAAGGATAGAATGATAATTTCGGACGGGTTTAATGGAACGCCATCGGGTTTTGAAAATTTTTGTGAAGATGAAGCGGGTTATACCAAATGGTATGTGTTGCACGCCGAGGCAAATGCGATTTTAAAAGTGGCATCGTCTACACAGTCGTGCAAAGGCGCAACGCTGTATATAACCTTATCGCCGTGTAAAGAATGCAGTAAATTAATACACCAATCTGGTATTGTAAAAGTGGTTTATAATAAAACATATAAAGATGATTCTGGGTTGCAATTTTTAGAAAAGGCAGGCATAGAACTTAAACTAATTGAAGATTTAAAAGCATAATGAAGTTTGATAAAAAATACTTACCATTAATTTTAGGTATTGCTATTGCGATAGGTATTTTTATTGGTGGAAAATTAAGTTTTTCTGATTCGTCCGATAGGTTGTTTTCAACAAATAGTAAAAAGGATAAGCTTAATAGGCTTATTGATTATATTGAATACGATTATGTTGATGAGGTGAATACCGATAGTATTGTTGATGTTACTGTTAATGGTATTTTAGAGAATTTAGACCCACATTCGGTTTATATTCCTAAAGAAGATTTAGAGCGTGTTACCGAAAACATGAAGGGTGATTTTGTTGGTATTGGTATTAGTTTTTACACGTATAAAGATAGTATTGCTGTTATTAGAGCTATAGAAAACGGACCAAGTGAAAAAGCAGGTATTAAAGGTGGCGACAGAATTATTATGGCTAATGGTGACTCGCTTTTTGGTAAACATTTAGGTGATGGCGAATTGGTTAAAAAGCTTAAAGGTCCAATTAACACTAAAGTAAAACTAAAGGTATATAGAAGGGGCGAACCTGAGCTTTTAACGTTTATAGTAAAACGCGATAATATTCTTATAAAAAGTGTGGATGCTGCGTATATGCTTACCGAAAAATTAGGCTATATAAAAATTAATCGATTTGCAGAATCTACTTATAAAGAATTTAAAAAAGGTTTAGATAAATTAATAAAGCTTGGTGCTACCAAAATTGCTCTTGATTTACGTAATAATCCTGGTGGTTTTTTAGGAATTGCAGAACAAATTGTTGATGAATTTTTAGAAGCTGATAAACTTATTTTATTCACTAAAAACAAACGGGGAAATATTGAAAAAAGCTATGCAACCGATGAAGGTGATTTTGAAAACGGAAAAGTATACGTTTTAATTGATGAAAATTCTGCTTCGGCAAGCGAAATTGTTGCAGGTGCATTACAAGATAATGATAAAGGAATTATTGTTGGTCGTCGGTCGTACGGAAAAGGGTTAGTACAACGTGAAATGGATTTAGGTGATGGTAGTGCAGTGCGTTTAACAGTATCACGTTATTATACACCAACTGGTCGTTCTATTCAGCGTCCATATAAAAATGGGCATAAAGATTATTACGATGAGTATTTTGATAGATTAGAAAGCGGAGAATTGTTAGACCCTGAGAAAATACAAGTAGCCGACTCATTAAAATTTACAACACCCGCAGGGAAAATTGTGTATGGTGGTGGTGGTATTATTCCCGATGTATTTGTGCCTATTGATAATAGCATGCAAAATGAAACCTTATCGTTTGTAAATCGCAAAGGTTTTGTTGGGAATTTTGTTTTTGAAGAATTAGAAAAAGACAGACAAGCTTACGATGGTGTTTCTAGACAAGAATTTATTGATAATCATGAAATTGGTGACGATTTAGTATTTGCCTTTCAAGATTATTTAAATGTGCGTACCGATTCTAGAATAACTTTTGTGGCGTATCATACTGAAGTAAAGCAATATATAAAAGCAACTTTGGCAGACCAACTTTATGGTACTGGCGCTTTTGAAGAAGTGTTTAATCAGCGAGATATTATGATTGATGAGGTTATTAAGTTGAGTGATGGGAATTAGTTAAATTTCAATCTTATCATGCACTTTTGTATGTTTCCCATTATTCCAAAACGTTAGAATATCAGTAGCCACATGTGCACCACTCCCAGAAGCTATAGCAAACTGGCTGCGCCAACCAGCTAATGTTCCAGCAACGTAAAGTTTTTTTTCAATTAAATGATCGATATTTTTTAACCAAATACGGTCTTTTTCAGTTGCAGATCTTGGGTGTGGTTCAATGTATTGCTCTAAACCTTTTATTGTAATTAAATTGGTGTAACCAACTGCAATAATAACAATGTTGGTTTTGTAAGTGTTATTATTGGTTATAATTTGAAACCCATTCTTAAGTTTTAAGATTTCACAAACTTTTTCATTTTCTATTTGTTCAATATGCGGATATAAGGTTTGTAATTGTTGTTTGCCATTTTCTAAAATAGAAGCACCTGTAGTTTCTGGAGCTAAGCCTAAAACATTATTAAATAAAGCGTTTTGTAAATGAGATGTTTTTTGATGTGTAATGATGCCGATGTGTTTGTTTTTAGCAAAAGGTTTATTTTTTGCCGAACCTAATACCAAAGCGCACGATAAACCTGCTGCTCCGCCACCAATAATTAAAGCATCGTACATTAGTTTTTATTTTTCACTTTTTGCTCAATACGTTTTGAAGTTATAAGGATTAACATCAATACAATCGCGCAAAGTGAAGCGGCAATAGTAATTAAAGCTATTACGCTTTCACCTTGAAAAGGATTACTAAAATCTACTTTAGTAAAGTTAAATATAGCTAGTGCAGATGCAACAATTATTATAATTATAGATACATATTTCATAATTAAGCAAATAAATTTAATGCAAAGGTCGATATTATTTACGAAATAATAATGCTTATTAAATCTTAAAAGATTTGTTATTTTTGCGACATGTTTCAAATAGGTAAAACCATAGTTTCAGAAGATATTATTGAAAAAGATTTTATGTGCAATCTTTCTGCATGTAAAGGCGCGTGTTGTATTGATGGTGATGCTGGTGCGCCACTTGATGAAGATGAAACCAAAATATTAGAAGATATTTATTCCAAAGTGAAACCTTTTTTACGGCAAGAGGGTATTGATGCTATTGAAGCACAAGGCATTTTTATTACAACTGAAAACGGCGAGCTAGAAACACCTTTAATTAACGGCGCTGATTGTGCATATGTTATTTTTAATGATAAAAATGTGGCACTTTGCGCTATTGAAGAAGCTTATAATCAAGGTGAAGTGTCTTGGAAAAAACCAGTGTCTTGTCATTTATATCCAATACGGGTTAGAGATTATACCGAATTTTCGGGTGTGAATTATGATAAATGGAAAATTTGCGATGATGCTTGTGCTTTAGGAAAAGAACTTCAAATACCCGTTTATAAATTTGTGAAAGAGGCATTAATTAGAAAATTTGGTAAAGATTGGTATATAGAATTGGAGAAAGTAGCTGAGGATAAAAAATAATTATTTTATACTTCTTTTTGGGAAATAGGAGGGTGTTTTTTTTCGAAAAAAGCATTATAATTTAATGATTTATACTCCGAAAACAAGGTGTTTTCCTCAAACTATAGACAAAAAATAAATTTTATTTGAGCTTTATTTTTAGAATTTTTTCATTTGATTTTTTCATTGTTATTTTCTTTTTTTAAAAACTAAAAAAATGATTTTTAGTTTTTAGTTTTTATTTTTCATATAAATAATTAGTATTTTAAGATTCCTTTATTCATAAGGTTTTCCAGTTTTTATTAAATATAAATATCTAATTATCAATGAGTTATGTAACTAGCTGAATTTCATCAATATAAATAAAATCTTCTCGGTTGTTAAAAACTTGTTGACAACGTTTCCTAAATACCCTTTCATTTTTAGAGACAAATGTCAATCTTTGTTGAAGGCAATATAAAATAGGTTTTTCAATTTTTTTAAGTTTAAAAAAGTGTTGAAAAATTAAGTTTTTAAAAAGTTCGCCCCTTTTTATTCCTCTTAAGGAAAATATAACACGTTTTACGGATTTACTAATAAAAAATCTGAGTGATTCAGCATCATTCTACTGACTATCTAGTCTTTTAATAAAAAAATTATGGAGATTACGCAAATAATAAAAAGAGATTACGAAACAAGTCCGTTTGTTTTAAATAAAATCTCAAATGCTGTTGAAAAAGCAATGCTTTCTGTTGGAAACGGCACAAAAGAAGATGCGAATAAAATTTCTGTAAACGTTTTAAAAACATTATTAGAAAGAAAAGAAAAGGATTATAATTATTTGCCTACTGTTGAAGAAGTGCAAGATCTTGTGGAAGAGAAGTTGATGGAGAGTGCTTTTCATAATGTTGCAAAAGCTTATATTTTATATAGAGATGAGCAAACAAGAAATAGAAAAACAAATATTTTTGAAAAGCGTATAAACTTAAAGCCTTACGAATATCCAGAATTGAATGAGTATGTAGACGCTATTAGACATTCGTATTGGATTCATACAGAATTTAATTTTACAAGCGATATACAAGATTTTAAAACCAGATTGACCGTTGTAGAGCAAAACGCTATTAAAAACACAATGCTTGCCATTTCTCAAATTGAAGTTGCGGTTAAAAGTTTTTGGGGAGATATCTATCATAAAATGCCGAAACCAGAAATTGGATCGGTAGGAGCAACATTTGCTGAAAGTGAAGTACGACATCATGATGCATATTCGCATTTATTAGAAATATTAGGTCTTAATAATGAGTTTAAAAACTTAAAAAAGAAGCCTGTAATAATGAGGCGTGTTCATTACTTGGAAACTGCCTTGAAAAACGCTAAAAGTGAAGACAATAAAGAGTATGCAGAATCAATTTTATTATTTTCCCTTTTTATAGAACACGTGTCTTTGTTCTCACAGTTTTTAATAATTATGGCTTTCAATAAGCATAAAAATATGCTTAAAGGTGTTTCTAATGTTGTTGAAGCAACTTCTAAAGAAGAGCAAATTCATGGCGATTTTGGAATAGATATTATTAAAATTATAAAAGAAGAAAACCCAACGTGGTTTGATGAAGAACATAGTGCTTTAGTAAAAGAATTATGTGAAGAAGCTTTTAAATCTGAAAGTAAACTTATCGATTGGATTTTTGAAGCAGGTGAATTAGACTTTTTACCAAAAGATGTAATAAATGAGTTTGTGAAAAATAGATTTAATAATTCGTTACAAAGTATTGGTATTGATAAAGTATTTGAAGTAAACGAAACATTATTAGCACAAACCGAATGGTTTGATGATGAGATTATAGGAACAAAACATGGAGATTTCTTCGTGAAACGTTCTATCAACTATAGCAAAAGAACTAAAAGTATAACTAGCGACGACCTTTTTTAAAACATGAACGACTACACTAACCAAGACATCGAAAAAAGCTTAAACCAAGAAACAAAGCCCTCAAACTATGAAGAATTAATTAAAGCCAGAAAAGAAACTAGAAAAGAAGCAAATAAGCAACCGGAAATAAAATGGTTAACAGAAAATAGTCGTCAATTTTTATCAGCAGGATACCTTACTGATGGAGCAAGTCCTGAAGAAAGAATTAGAGAAATTGCCGAAAGAGCTGAAGAAATTTTAAAAATGGACGGTTTTGCCGATAAGTTTTATGGTTATATGGCAGAAGGTTACTATTCATTAGCTTCACCAGTATGGTCTAACTTCGGAAAAAAGCGTGGATTACCAATTAGTTGTTTTGGTTCGCATATTTCTGATGATATGGGAGATATTCTTTATACCCAATCAGAAGTTGGAATGATGTCTAAACTTGGTGGTGGTACTTCTGGTTATTTTGGCAAATTACGTCATAGAGGTGCTAGTGTAAAAAATAACGGAGAATCTTCAGGAGCTGTACATATTATGCAATTATTTGAAAAAATGGTTGATGTTGTAAGTCAAGGTTCTGTAAGACGTGGTCGCTTTTCTCCATATTTACCTATTGATCATAAAGATATTAATGAGTTTTTAGAAATTGGTACTGAAGGAAATCCTATTCAAGAGTTAACACACGGCGTTACTGTTGGGAACAAATGGATGGAAGAAATGATTGATGGTGATAATGAAAAAAGAGCTGTTTGGGCAAAAGTATTGCAACGTAGAGGCGAAATAGGCTACCCTTATATTTTCTTTAAAGACAATGCAAATAACAATGCAGCAGATGTTTATAAAGACAAAAACATGGAAGTATATGCAAGTAACTTGTGTACTGAAATTATGCTACCTACAAATGAAAGATGGTCTTTTGTATGTGTGTTATCTTCGATAAATTTATTACACTTTGATAAGTGGAAGAATACAGATGCTGTTGAAACTATGGTGTACTTTTTAGATGCTGTTTTAGAAGAGTTCATCAGTAAATTAGAAGTATATCGTGATTCTGATAATCGCGATGATAGGCAAACTTTCATGTTTATGGAAAAGGCTTATAATTTTGCAAAAGAAAACAGAGCATTAGGTTTAGGTGCATTAGGGTGGCATTCATTATTACAATCTAAAATGCTGTCTTTTGATAGCGCTGAAGCATACGATTTAAACAATGAAATATTTAGAACTATAAAAGAAAAATCTAATAAAGCTTCTGTAGAATTAGCAAGATTATTTGGTGAGCCAGAAGTTTTAAAAGGGTATGGACGACGTAATACAACATTAAATGCAGTGGCGCCAACAACGTCTTCTGCTTTTATTTTAGGACAAGTTTCTCAAGGAATTGAGCCAATTTGGTCTAATAGTTATGTAAAAGATATTGCGAAAATAAAAACAACTATTAAAAACCCGTTTTTAATTGATCTTTTGGAAGAAAAAGGAAGAAATACAATTGATGTTTGGAAAAGTATTCGTGATTATGATGGTTCTGTTCAACATTTAGATTTTCTTTCAGAACACGAAAAGGATGTGTTTAAAACTTATCCTGAAATAGACCAGACAACAATTATTTATCAGGCAGCAAACAGACAAAATCACATTGATCAAGGACAGTCTATAAATATTATGGTGCATCCAGATATGCCTGTTAAGGAAATTAATAAAATATATGTTACCGCTTGGAAATTAGGTGTTAAATCATTGTACTATCAACATAGTATGAATGCTGCACAAAAATTTAAGCAAAAGAAAGAATGTACGAGCTGCGAAGGTTAATGGTAGAAATTTAGTTATCAATTATCCTGTTTTTAAATAAAAAATAATTTAAGGAACTTATTAATAATGAAATTACCCCAAGAAAGTGTATCAATACTTCTAAATGCAGAAGCCAAAGCTTTAGCTACGGTATGGAATGATGATATTAATGTGATTCCTGTGTCTTCGGTTAAGGTTGTTGAAAATGAAATTTGGCTTATCAATTATTTCTTTGGTAAAACACTCACAAATATTAAGCAAAACCCAAATGTCGCGTTTACTTTTTGGAAAGGATTAAAAGGCTATCAAGTTAAAGCGAAAACTAATTATTTAACTGAAGGGGAGAAGTTTAAAAAAGCTGTAGATTGGATTTCTAAAATTCATCCTAATCGTATTGTAAAAGGATTATTAGTGTTAAATACGATAGCTGTTTTTGATATTTCAATTGATAATAAAAGAATATAATTTATTTTCCTTTTAAAATGTCTGTACCTAAAAGTTTGTCTTCTTTATTTGTATACCAAGCTCTGTTTTTAGGCATTTTTATATTATCTATTGTTACTTCTTCGGTTAATAAAATATATTCACCGTCATTTTTACTTTCATCATGGAAAAACTGATATATTTCCATGGTATAAGTTTTTGGATTAAAATAAAAGTACCAAGTGTCACTTCCAACAGTTTCATTATAAGTTACTTTTAATACCAAATACTCTTTTCCTTTAAAGGTTTTATATTCTACTTTATCATGAATATTAGTGCCAGCATCTTTAAGTTTCATTGGTAAACCATATAAATATGTGTAGTAATTTTTATAAAGTTTTGCTGTTTCGCAATGCGTACGTTTGGGTTTTGTAGTTTGATTTGCAATTCTAATAGAATCATTCATTGAAATAATACACTTTTCTTTTTTAATAGTGTATTGTATGGTTGTTGAATCTCTAGTAGACAATAAATTAAAATATTCTTTAGGAAAATTAATGTCAATTTTACTATTTCGATTTGAGCTATTGGGTGTTTCCATTGTAATGTTTAATGTGGCATTAAAATGAGACCAATTATTATTAGAATCATGATACGCAATGGCTTTTTCTAATAATTCTTGTCCAGTTAAATTTTGACTAAAACTGTGTGTGCTAAATATAAAAATGCAAAAAAGAATGGTATAGAGTTTCATAAAGAAAAGATTATTTCTCTAAAGTAATAAAGAAATAGGATAAATAAAAAAAACACCTCAATTGAGGTGCTTTTTTTATGATTTAAGTCCGATTTATTCTTCTTCTGAAACTATTGTTGCAGGTGCTACAGAACTATCATGAGCATCGTGATACTCTTGTAATAAATTCATCGTTGCATTAAGTAAATCTTTAGTTTCTAATAATAAACTAAAATATAAGGTTGTATTTTTAGGGCTAGATTCTTCACTACGCGTACGTTCTACTTGTTTCTGAATTTTTTCTTTAACTAAATCGTAAACCTCAGTTTTTTCATTTAAAATGGCTCCAATTTGTTCAAAAGACCTAGAATCGAAAGCCGCTTTTATATCATTAAATAATATTTCAATTTTATTATCAACCTCTTTTAATTCTTTGATTTGGCTGAACTTTAATTTTTTATGATTATTGTTTACGTGTTTATGGCTTACTTTAGAAATGTACTCTAAAGATTGTGTCATGTCTTGTAAGTAGCCTAAGATATTAATGTAAAACCCACTTGCGCTGATACTAGATTCATCTAAATTTTTAATAAAATAGAAGATATTATCTCTAAGTTTATCAACTTCGTTGGAAAGCTTATCTATTTGTTTTTTGTTCTTTTTTAATAATTGTAAATCTTCTTTAGCTAATCCTTTAACGGCATTAGTATAAATTCTATTTCCTCGTTTTACAACGTTTGCAATGTTTTTTGCACTTTCATGAATAACACCTTGTACAGAACTACTTTCTGCATGTGTCAAGCTATCTTCATCAATAGTTACATTAGATTTCTTTTTATGAGATAAGTAGTTTCTAGTTAAAAGAATAATTGTTAATAATAATAAAATAGGAATCATTACTTCTTTATTCCAGTTTATTAAAAACACAACTGTTCCAGCAGCAATAAAAGCACCAATAGCAGTACCAAACCAACCACCAATAACATTTAATACTCCAGCAACTCTATATACAGCACTTTCTCTTCCCCAAGCACGATCTGCAAAAGATGTTCCCATTGCTACCATAAAAGTTACGTAAGTTGTTGATAAAGGTAGCTTCATAGATGTTGCAATGGCAATTAATACACCTGCAACCATTAAGTTAACAGACGCTCTAATCATATCAAAAGCTGGAGCATTTATACTTTGATCTTTAGTAAGAATGACCTGCGGTTTATGAAAATTTTTACTAATTTTATCTTGTGTTGATTTTGGTACAACTGTATTTATAGCATCTGATAACCATGTTGTTCCTTTTACAATACCTCTTGATAGCATGTTTGGCTCAAATTTTTCATGTGTATCTCCTTGACGTGATAAACTAATTTCGGTTTCTGCTACAGATTTTGCTTTTTTAGAAAACCATAAAGTTAATACCATGATGCTTCCTGCTAAAAACAGTAATAAAGGTTCTGCAGGCACTTTTTTACTTAACACTTCCATAGAGAAAGCAGAAGCTTCAACACCAGATACAGACCAAGCTTCAAATGAATGATATGCTGCCATTGGTACACCAATAAAATTAACTAAATCGTTACCAGAAAACGCTAAAGCTAAACCAAAAGTGCCTATTGCTATTACAATTATAAGCACACTTTTTTTTGTGATACTTTGAAACGCAAATGAAAATAATGTCCAAATAACAAAACTTATGGCTATAATATAAACTTCATTTCCTTCAACCATACCTTTTAAGTCTTTATAGTATGGTGTTCCTTTTAATCCTTTTAGAAAAATAAAATATGTGATTGCAGTTAATGCAACACCACCAAAAATAGCTCCGAAGTTTTTAATTTTCTTTTCATATTGAAATGTAAAAATTAATCGCGATACCCATTGTACTAGAGCACCAATGGTAAAAGCTATAAATACAGACATAACTATGCCTCGAATTATTTCAATAGCTTTTTTAGTATTAATATATTTTCCTAAATCTGCAAAAGTTTGATCATCTGAGCCGCTAATCTTTATTAAAGACATAACAACTGCCGCACCTAATAAGTTAAATACAATTGAAACCGTAGTTGAAGTTGGTAATCCTATAGTGTTAAAGAAGTCAAGTAGAAGAATATCTGTAATCATAACGGCCATAAAAATCATCATGATTTCGTCAAAATAGAATTCACCAGGAACAAAAATTCCTTTACGTGCAACTTCCATCATTCCGCTAGAAAAAACGGCTCCAACAAAAATACCTAAACTAGCAACTATCATAATAGTTCGCATAGAAATGGCTTTAGAACCAATTGCTGAATTTAAAAAGTTAATAGCATCATTACTAACGCCTACTACAATATCAACAACAGCTAAAACTGTGATGGCAATCAATATTAATAAATATATATTATCCATAATTTTTAATTAAAATAAAGTGCAAATATCTATTGTCTTTTTGTTTGTTATGTTATCTAATTGTTATGTTTTAAAAAGCAAATTTTAGGTTAAAATATATTAAAGATGTGTTATTATTTGTAGCATCTTCAAAATTTGTTAATCTATAATTTATAGATGTATTTATTTTGTCTGTTGGTTTAAACTCAAACCCAGCAATAATTGTGTTTCCATCTTTTGTATAGTTCCAATTGTTTATTTGATTAGAAAGTCTGTTTGATGATATTTGGTCGTAACGCCCAAACACATTCCATTTTTTATTAATATTATATGTAGAATAGAATGATAACCCTTTTTGATTTTTACCTTTAGCTACGTTTTTGTATGTTATTCCGTTTTGAATTATATTGTATTCTGCTCCAATTCTGAATTTATCACTTAATTTATAGCCAGCAAATAAAGCAATGTTACTTACAGTTGTAATATTATCGGCATCTTTCCCTTTCATAGTATCATAGTAGGCTTTAAATATCCAACTTTTACTTGGTGTATAAACTAGGTTTGTTCCTAGCCGTGTGTAACCAGAAGCATCTTGTAATTTTTTATAACCTTCTCCATTAACAATTAAAACATCAATTTTTAATTTATCACTTATTTTCATTGCTGTCATAACACCAGCATCGGCACTAGAGCCAAATTTGTATTTGTCGTTAAAAGATTTATATAAGTACCTGTAACCCCAAAACTTTTCTTGGTCTTTAAATTGTTTTAAACCAAATAACCCTACTGAAAGTGTTAGCCAGCTATCTGCTTTATAATCTAGTTTTGCGTTTTTAACAAATAAAGAAAAATCACTGTTCCCAGAGCCTTTTCCAGAATCGAAAAGTAATGTTGCAGAAAGTTTGTCGCTGAAATTATACTTGTAACCTAAATAAGTTCTTGTTAATTCGAAGGCTGACGATTGTACAGCGTCTTTAGTAGTATCAATATGATAATTGAAAAATACTTTTCCAATAACTACTCCTTTAGGTTTATTTTCTTCTTGTGAGAATACTGTTAATGTTGTTAGTATTAACAAAAAGGTAATTTTAAGTTTCATTAATAAGTATTAGTTTTTGTCGCTGCAAATAACTAAAACCAATATTAATTCAATGTTATCTAATGATTAAATTTTAACAAAAAAGACTGCCTTGGCCTAAGGCAGTCCCATTAGAAATCATGATAATGTAGTCGACAAAAACTAATAGATTATATGAATTACTAATTGTTTTGTCTTAAGACGCTACAAATAACATTGTTTAAAGTAACTTGAATGTAATGCTAATATTAAGTAATTATTAAACTTCCAATGTTAAATCTTCATGTGTAATAATTTAACAATCAGTATATTATATTTTCAATGTTAATTTAATGTTACGTAATAGTTGTTTAAATGTTATCAAATCTGTAAATTTGAATTATAATGTTAAAACCCATAATTATGAAGAAATCAATTTTATTGTATTTTGCCTTTTTAATTACTGTGGGATCTTTTGCTCAACAAGCACAAGAACAAAAATTTAACCCAAATACTAAATTAGTAGATGTAGTTTATTATCATGACAATGGTGTAGTAAGTCAAACAGGCTTTTTTACAGCAGATGGTAAATTGCAAGGTAAGTGGTTAAGTTTTAACACAGAAGGCAAAAAATTAACTTCAGCAAATTATGATAATGGTGAAAAGGTCGGCAAATGGTTCTTTTGGACAAAAGAATCATTAAAAGAAGTAGATTATGTGAATTCAAAAATTGTAAATGTTATTGAGTGGAACAATGAAAGCGAAATTACAAATAGCTTTTAGTGTTAAATAAAAATTTCAAAAAAAAAAAGAGCTTCCGTTAGGAGGCTCTTTTTTTGAAATAAATTTTATGCTGTTAAAACTTATAACTGTACCCTATTGAAAATTCGGTACCTGGAGTTCTTAAAGAAAATATTTTGTCTTCAGCTCCAAACGATTGGTATGCGCTTTCTTTTTTGCTACCTAGTATATTTGTTACTTTAATATTGATTGCTGATTTTTTATTTTCACCAAAAGCTTTATTTAAAGTAAAGTTTAAACTGCTAAAAGGTTTTGTAAATACATCTGGTACACCTCCTAAACCAACAACTTCAAGAGTTTTGCCTTGTATGTTGAAAAACAGACCAGTTTGAAAACCACTGTCACTATCATTATAATTTAAATTTGCATTTACTAAAAATGGAGATTGACCTTGTAATTCTCTTTTTCTATCAATAGTTTCATTAGTTCTAGCATTACCAACTCTAGAATCAAACTCACCTTGAGACATTGTTAATTCTGATTTGATTACTGATGCATTAACAGTAATTTTTAATTTCTGTAAATTTTCAGATATAAAACCAAAATGTTGTCTAAACTCAAATTCAGCTCCATATACCTTTGCACTACCTAAATTATCAACTGTAAATTGAGAAGGTGCAGAAGCGAAGAATGTTTTTTCTATAGGGTCTTTAAAATCTTTATAAAAACCACTTACAGCAAACATTTGTCCTTGTTTACCAAAATGCTCAAATCTTAAATCGAAGTTGTTTACATATGTTGGTTTTAAATTAATATTACCAATAAATAAACGATCAGTTATTGGATCTGAAATTTGAGAAAAAGAAGCTTCTTTAAATGAAGGTCTTGCAGTTGTTTTGTAGTAAGAACTACGAATGTTTGATGATTCACTTACAGCATAAATTAAGTTGACCGAAGGAAATAAATCATGTTCATCAATTACTTTTAATCTATCATAAGTTTCTAAACCGTCTTGACCTGTATAATACGATGTAAATAACTCTGCTCTTAAACCTAAAATAGTTTTAAGTTTTTCAGTGATATTAAATTCATTTGACACATAAGTTGACGAAATGTGTTGTTTGCCTTCATAAGCATTATTAGGGTTAAAAATACTCCCTGATTCTAAATATGTTCCATTAGGATTGTCTCTACTCCAAATGTTTTCGGTTAATAATATATTATCTGGATTTCCATTTAAAATAGGAGCGCCACTGTTTACGGTTGTAAATTCATCAACACTAAAATCTCTAAATTTATATGTATGTCCGCCACCAAATTTAATTTTAGCAGGTTTTCCAAATAAGTCGTATTTTTTACTAAAATCAAGTTTACCTGCCCAATTTTCTTCAGTTAACCATCTCCAAATTCTTACTGGAGGTTTTGAAGCAGAAGCACTTATAATAAAATCGCCAGTTTGTGTTTGTTGTAAAGGTGTGATTTTGTGGTCTTTATCGTAAACTTTTGAAAAAGTAGGTGATAATTTCCAATCAAAATTCCAATCGCCTTGTTTGCCAAAACTATGTTTACCGTTAAATAAAACATTAGTTACCGAACGTTCGGTGTAAGTAATAGCATCTTTTGTAATAGGTTCAAGTGCGTTACCAGAACCAGCTTGAGCTATACTTTGATTGAAAAACCCAGAAGTAGATTCACCATTTTGAATGTGTAGCACATTTATTTTATACTTTGAATTTTGGGTTTTATATGTAATACCAGCTAACCCATTTAAAAGTACGTTGTTAATGCCTTCGCTACCAATAGAGATTCTATCTGCTAATAAGTTTAGGTTCGATTTATCTTGTCCATCAACTGCATAAGCCCCATCTTGTCTATTTTTATAAAATTCCGTTTTATTTTTGTATGAAAATGAAGCTAAATAACCAAGTTTATTATCACCAACTTCAAATTGATCACCTATAGTAAATCCTAAATCGAAGTTTGGTTTACTTGTTTCTTTTTTTCCTCTTAATTCTTTATCAAAACGTCCTGTTAATGAATTTAATAGATTTCTATTATCGAACGTACCTGGAATGGGTTGATATCTATTAATTTGAAGGTTTCTAGTTCCATCATCATATCCCCAAAAATCAGTATCACTTCCAGTAGCAGATAAATAGTTATCATTAAAATGCATATCAGGATTAAAACCCATTCCTATAGAAATAGATGCTTCAAATTTTGTTGGAAAATCTTTTGTAACAATATTTACAACACCTCCAGTAAAATCGGCAGGATATTCTGCAGCAGCAGATTTAATCACTATAATATTATCTAAAATATTAGTTGGAAATATATCCATTTGAATAGTGTTTCTATCAGGGTCTAAACCAGGAATATCAACACCATTTAAAATTGATTTAGTATAACGGTCTCCAAGACCTCTAACATAAACATATTTCCCACCTTCAACAGAAACTCCAGGAACACTTTTTATTGCACTTGCTAAGTTTCCAGCTCCACTAGATTTTATGCTTTGAGCTGATAAACCATCTAAAAGTGTTACCGATTTTTTCTGAATGTTTAATACAGCATTTTCAGTGTTTCGTTTTATACTAGTTGTAATTATAACTTGCTCTAATGAGTTTGTTGCTAATGTTACATCTAAATCTAAAACTTGATTTGCTTTTATAACGACTTCGCTAATTTCTTTAGTTTCATAACCAACAAAAGAAAATATAATGGTGTATGTGCCTTCGTTTAATTCTAATTGATATTTACCATCAAAATCAGAAGTTGTACCAATAATAGTTCCTTTTACTAAAATATTTGCGAACGCTAAAAGTTCGTTATTATAATCTCCATCTATTACATTACCAGCGACAGTTCCTGTTTGTGCTTGAAGTGAAAATATTGAGGTAAATACTAGTGTAAGAATTATATAAAGATTTTTCATATATATTTTACTATAAATAACTGCTCACATATTTAGTGAGCAGTTATATTTATTTTAATTATTCTTTTTTAGAAACCTAAACCAGCAGCTGTATTAGCGTAAGTCCAACTAAGTTTAGATGTATCTGCTCCAACAGTTTGAGACCCAGCAGTAACCATAGTAGTCCAATCTGCTGCTCTATCTGTAAACGTAGGAGATAGAATGATTTCATCTTCATAGACATCATTTGTATCATCTCCATCATCACAATTATCAATACATTTAACTTTTTCTTTGAAAATGCTATTATCAAATCCAACTATTTCCCAAGCAGAGAAAGAAATTAAACCATCTAAAAAGTTTTGAGCAACTGCATTATTATCTAGCTCTACATCTTTTCCGTCAGGAAAACCAATGGCGTATACGTTACTTACTGAACCCGTAGCTTTACTTCTAAAATCTGCATATTCGCCACCTGAAGTATTTGCATTACCTATTAAAGTAATATTTAGCATAGTGAATGCTCCTGTGGCGGTTCCTTCTCTACCATCAATTTCTAAACCGTGATCTGAGGCATCACCTAATATAACAACAGCGTTATTAATAGTTCCAGAGTAAGCTTGATCGATGTCTAAACCATCGTCGCCTTGAGCCCAAACTAATAAGTTAGTTGCGTTAACAGTGCCGCCAAAAAATTCGATTCCATCATCAACATTTGCAACAATTTCAATATTATCAATAACAGTTCCGTTACCAACACCACCAAGTGTTAAGCCGTTAATTTCATTTCCTTCACCAATTAAAGCACCACCATGACGAATAGATATATATTTTAAAACTCCTGAATTATCAGCAGCATCTGTACCACCGTATAAACCAAAAGTATCATCGGCAGGAATACCTTCTATTTGTACTTCAGTTAAATCACCTTTAAAAGAGCAAGGCGCATTTCCAAGAATAATTAATCCACCCCACAAACCTCTATTACTTTCGTCTAAGTTTGTACCAGCAGTTTCGCCAGCATCAATATTATCACTAACAGATGTAAATATAATTGGGCTTTTAGCAGTTCCAACAGCATTAATTTTTCCATCTCTTGCAATAATTAAAGCAGAAGCTAAAGAACCAGATCCTGCAGAACCTTTAATAATTGTCCCTGGGTTAATAGTAAGTGTAACACCAGATTCGACAACAACTTTTTGATTTAATTGATAAATTTTATCGTTTGTCCAAGTTGTATTTTCAGTAATAACTCCAGAAACAGTAACAATTTCGGTATCAGTTGGAGTTCCTCCACCGCTACCGTCATTTATAATTGTTATTTGTTCAATAATAATAGGAGTATCATCATCTTTAAAACATCCAGTAAAGATTAAAGTTGATACTAATAAAACAGGTAATAATAATTTTTTCATGATATAGTTTTTTAATGATATAGTTTTTTGTTATCATTTTATGGTGCAAAGAAACTGTCAATGTGTAAAGTCAAGGTTAACGAGAGGTTAAACATAAATCATAAAAAAGTTACCCTAATGTTATGAGATTTTGTATTCTTTTGAATTTGAAAACAATTAATTAACATTGAAAAAACAACATAAAAGGCTAAATGCTATTCATGAGAAATCAAGAATAAAATCAAGTGATTTTAATTAGTGTTAGCTTTAAAAAATAATTAGAAAGAAATTGAAAATGTACAATTTAAAAACTGCTAGTTGTCGTTTTGTTTTTAGAGGTTTCTCTAGAACTTGTAAGAGCGCTTAAAGAAAGTGTTTTTACTTTTAGGACTAAATTTATTTCAGTAGGCGCTCCAGAAATAATTTGAACATCTAACTCTTTAGTTTCATAACCTGGATAACTAAATACTAATGTATGAATGCCATCTTTTAAATTTTCTAAAAGAAACAAACCTGTAACATCTGAAGTTGATTTTAAATCTGTTCCTTTTATAAAGACATTTGCAAAAATTAATGGTTCTTCATTCATTTCATTATCTAATATTTTTCCAACAATTAGTCCAGTACCTTGACCAAAACTAATAGTAGAAATAAATAGCATGAATAAAGTAATTAGATGTTTCATGAATCAATGATTAAATTGTAAATGTAAAATAAAAGCTTTATCATTATTGATGCGTTACCTAACCGTTAAACAACAATTATTAAAGTGTTATCTTAATGTTATCAAATTCAGCATTTATTTTTTATTGAAAATAGTTACCTTGTCGTCACTTAATTTTACAGAATGAACTGGGAACAATTACTATCCTTAAAACGCTTTGGCGACACACATAAACGCTTACGAAAAGAACAAGACGAAACACGATTAGGTTTCGAAGTAGATTACGACCGTATTATATTTTCTTCAGAATTTAGAAGCCTACAAGATAAAACACAAGTAATCCCATTATCGCAAACCGATTTTGTACACACGCGGTTAACACATAGTCTAGAAGTTAGTGTAGTAGGACGCTCTTTAGGAAGACAAGTAGGCGTTAAATTACTTGAAAAATATCCACATTTAAAAGATTCCTTAGGCTATCAAGCAAACGACTTTGGCGCTATAGTTGCCTCAGCAGCATTAGCACACGATATAGGAAACCCACCATTTGGACATTCGGGCGAAAAAGCCATAGGCGAGTTTTTTAAAACAGGATTAGGAGTACAATATAAAGACCAATTAACAGCAAAAGAATATCAAGACCTATGCGATTTCGAAGGCAATGCCAATGGCTTTAAAATATTAACCGAAAACAGAGAAGGAAGAAACGGTGGTTTACGATTAAGTTACGCAACTTTAGGAGCGTTTATGAAATACCCAAAAGAGTCCCTACCAAAAAAGCCCACAAACCATATAGCAGATAAAAAATACGGCTTTTTTCAAAGTGAAAAAAGTGCCTTTATAGATGTAACAAACGAATTAGGTTTAGTAAAAAGAAGCACAAAAGATTTAAGTTTTTCACGTCACCCATTAGCATATTTAGTAGAAGCAGCCGACGATATTTGCTATACTATAATCGATTTTGAAGACGGTATTAATCTAGGACTCATTCAAGAAGAATTTGCACTAGAATATTTATCAAAAATTATTAGGAATAATATCAAACCCGAAAATTATTACGCACTATCAACCAAAGAAGACCGCGTAAGTTATTTACGCGCGTTAGCAATAGGAAGTCTAATAAACGAAACAGTCGATATTTTCATGAAGCACGAAGACGCTATTTTAAGCGGCGATTTTAACTGCGCCCTGCTAGATAAAAGCAAATACGAAGCCCAAATAAAGGACATCATTAAAATAAGTGTAGAAAACATATATCAGTCAACCGAAGTTGTAGAAAAAGAAATCGTAGGCTATGGCGTTATAAACACCCTATTAAACACCTACACAAACGCTATAAATAACTGTTTTAATAATACAAGTTCAAATTACGATAAACTCATTTTAAAAGCCCTACCAAAAAACATAAGCGCAAATAATTCAAATTTATATAAACGCCTATCAAGTGTGTGTTATTATGTGTCTTTATTGTCGGATAGTAGAGCCATTATGAATTACAAAAAAATAAAAGGAATAGATTTTTAGAAGTTGGGCGTTCCCTTTCGGGTCGGGCTATCCGTTACAATCTTTTGCTCGTGCCTCACAAAAGGATTTCCACTACTATCCCTAACGCGGAAATGGAGGTTCGTTTAACGTGTGTAAGATTTCGTTGCGTATGCCAAGCACTAAAATAGCAAATAAAAACTGACTAGAAAATCCGCAAGGATTTTCGTAAGTAGGCTCGCACTAGCAATTAATTTTACACGTCTTAAGTTTACATTTCATAAATT
>CAZLXG010000040.1:0-20256 GCA_964563585.1 uncultured Flavobacteriaceae bacterium
GTTACGACACATTAATCCCGAATTAAAGGCAATGTAGAACAACGCAACAAACCTTCTTGTTTAGCTATTTCGGCATAAGGAACTTCTTCAACTGTAAAACCTTGTTCACGTAACCATGTGTTTAAACGTGTAAAGTTTTTTTCAGAAATAATTACATCTTCTGATATTGAAAACACATTACTATTCATATTATACATTTCGTCTTTTGTGATTTCAAAAATATTGTCTTTTCCAAAAAAATCAACTAACCACTTATATTCACCTTCTACTAAAAATCCATTTTTATGCAAAATAGCTTTGTCTTTTCCTATAGGTTGAAAACAACAATCTAAATGCAATGCATTTTCTTTTGCATTGGTATTAGATTTTCTAAGTTCAAAAGATTTCACTATTTTCTCTGGAAACAATTCTTGTATAGCAATTACCGCATCCATATTGGTACGCGCTGTAATATAATCTGGGTAATCTTCACCTGAATACGTACCAATAAAAATATAATCGTTCCACGGCATCACATCTCCACCTTCAACATGACATTCTTCAGGTAGTATAATTCTATTTTTTATATCTATCTGATTGCAAACGTATTGTATCGCCTCAACTTCTTCTTCTCTATTTGGCAAAATATTAGCTTTTATTATTTTATCTTCTATTACAAAAGCTATATCTCTTGAAAATATCTGATTGTAATCTTTTATAACTTCTGGTCTGTAAACTTTAATATCATATTTTTTAAAAATAGTAGCAACAGCTTCCATTTCTAAAATCATATCTACTTCTTTAGGGTATGTTCCCGCAAGTACGTGTTCAATACTCTTAGGGTCATAACAATCTTCCACTTTTGGTGTAGTTCCATTACTTTCAGATGTTCCTAAAATCACAGCACGTAAACGCGACGTTTCGTTTTTTATATTCAGCTTTAGCATATTGCAAATATAAAAAAAGCTTCATAGTAAACTATGAAGCTTGATTATAATAAAAAATTAACTTTTATCTTTTATTTATATCTATAAAATCTCTTTGAGTTTCGCCAATATACATTTGTCTTGGTCTTCCAATTGGTTCTTTACGTAAACGCATTTCACGCCATTGTGCAATCCAACCTGGTAAACGTCCTAAAGCAAACATAACGGTAAACATATCTGTTGGAATACCCATACCTCTGTAAATAATACCTGAATAAAAATCTACATTAGGATACAATTTACGCTTCACAAAATATTCATCATTTAAAGCTTCTTGCTCTAGCCCTTTTGCTATATCTAAAATAGGGTCATCGACTCCTAAATCACCTAAAACTTCATCCGCTGCTACTTTTATGATTTTTGCTCTTGGGTCAAAATTTTTATAAACACGATGTCCAAAGCCCATTAAACGAAATGGGTCTTCTTTATCTTTTGCTTTAGCCATATACTTTTTAGTATCGCCATCATCTTCTTTAATTCCTTCAAGCATTTCTAACACTGCCTGATTTGCACCTCCATGAAGTGGTCCCCAAAGCGCAGAAATTCCTGCAGAAATAGATGCAAATAATCCTGCGTGAGATGAGCCTACAATTCTAACAGTAGATGTTGAACAGTTTTGCTCATGATCGGCATGTAAGATTAATAGCTTGTCTAAAGCTTCCACTAAAATTTCATTTTGAACATAGTCTTCATTTGGTTTTTTAAACATCATTTTCAAGACATTTTCTACATAACCTAAATTATTATCGCCGTAATCTAACGGCAAACCTTGTTTCTTACGAAGTGTCCATGCTACTAATACAGGAAATTTACCCAATATTTTCACAACAGAATTGTACATATCTTCTTCTGAAGATGCATCGACTGAATTAGGATTGAATGCTGTTAACGCACTTGTTAACGATGATAACACACCCATTGGATGTGCAGATTTTGGAAACGCATCTACAATTTTTCTAATATCATCATCAACTAAAGAGTTTTCTTTAATATCATTATGAAATTTTTCGTTTTGCTCTTTTGTTGGAAGCTCTCCAAATATTAATAAGTATGCTACTTCTAAAAAATCTGCTTTTTCAGCTAATTCTTCAATACTATAACCTCTATATCTTAAAATTCCTTTTTCTCCATCTAGAAATGTAATACCGCTTTCACAAGCACCTGTATTTTTGTAACCTGGATCTAAAGTAGTTACGCCTCTAGTTACGCCTCTAAGCGTTTTAATATCAATTGCAACTTCATTTTCAGTTCCTACAATTATAGGAAACTCGTATTTCTCACCATTTATTTCTAAGGTAGCAGTATTTGCCATATTTCTAAGTAATTTATTTGTTTTTTTGCGGAATGCTAATTTACGAAATATCTCACTATTTATAAAGCTTCACGGCTAATGATTTAATCAATTTTAGTATTGCTAAAATTGATACCATAAAAAAAGCGATTATTAAAAAAATAATCGCTTTACTATAAAATAGAATTTTATTTATTTTATTTTGAATGCATTTTCTTGAGGAAAATAAGCAGTATCTCCTAATTCTTCTTCTATACGAAGCAATTGATTGTACTTAGCCATTCTATCACTACGAGATAATGACCCTGTTTTTATTTGTCCTGTATTTAATGCTACAGCTAAATCTGCTATTGTATTATCTTCAGTTTCTCCAGAACGATGAGACATTACAGATGTATAACCTGCATTATGCGCCATGTTAACTGCTGCAATAGTTTCAGTTAAAGTTCCTATTTGGTTTACTTTAATTAAAATTGAATTTGCAATGCCGTTTTTAATACCTTTTGATAAACGCTCAACATTAGTAACAAATAAATCATCACCTACTAATTGCACTTTATTACCAATTAACTCAGTTAAATATTTCCATCCTTCCCAGTCATTTTCATCCATACCATCTTCAATAGAAATAATAGGGTATTTTGCGGCAAGTTCTGCTAAATAATCAGCTTGTTCTTTACTAGTTCTTACAACTCCTGATTCACCTTCAAATTTAGTATAATTATATTGCCCATTTTCATAAAATTCTGCGGCAGCACAATCTAAAGAAATCAGTACTTCATCACCAAATTTGTATCCTGCATTTTCAACAGCTTGAGCAATAGTTTCTAAAGCGTCTTCAGTTCCTCCTGTTAAGTTTGGAGCAAACCCACCTTCATCACCAACAGCAGTACTTAAACCTCTATCGTGTAATACTTTTTTAAGGTTATGAAAAATCTCAGTTCCCATTTGCATGGCATGAGTAAAGTTTTTAGCTTTTACCGGCATTACCATAAATTCTTGAAACGCAATTGGGGCATCACTGTGTGAACCACCATTAATGATATTCATCATTGGTAACGGAAGTGTATTAGCAGAAACACCTCCTACATAACGATATAAAGGTAAACCTAGCTCGTTTGCTGCTGCTTTAGCAACCGCTAAAGAAACACCTAAAATAGCGTTAGCACCTAATTTTGATTTGTTTGGTGTACCATCTAAATCAATCATTATTTGATCAATTAGATTTTGTTCAAAAATAGAAACTCCTAAAAGTTCCTTAGCAATAATTAAGTTTACATTATCTACTGCTTTAGAAACACCTTTTCCCATATAAGCTTTTCCACCATCGCGTAACTCTACAGCTTCGTGTTCTCCTGTTGAAGCGCCAGACGGTACTGCAGCTCTTCCTAAAACATTATTTTCTGTAACAACATCTACTTCTACTGTTGGGTTTCCTCTAGAATCTAGAATTTGTCTTGCGTGAATATTAATTATTATACTCATAATTACTATTTTTTTTAACTTTAATAATTCAAATTTACGGTTAAATCTTGTTTGTTTTTAGATGTTTTAGAAGAAATACTCAAAAATACACCTATAACGTTTTAGTAAATAAAAGTCTCAAGAAGCAGCTAGTCCTTGAGACTAATACCAAAATTTATTTTTTTATACTTTCTATAAATTGATCAAAAAGATAAGAAGAATCATGTGGCCCAGGACTTGCTTCTGGATGAAATTGCACAGAAAAACAGTTTTTGTTTTTCATAGCTAATCCAGCTACAGTATCATCGTTTAAATGCACATGAGTGATTTTTATATCTGAATGAGCTTCTGACTCTTCTCTGTTTACAGCAAAACCATGATTTTGAGAAGTTATTTCGCCTTTACCAGTATTTAAATTTTTAACAGGGTGATTAATTCCTCTATGCCCGTTATGCATTTTATAAGTAGATATTCCATTTGCTAATGCAATAACTTGATGCCCTAAACAAATACCAAATAAGGGTAAATCTCTTTTTATAATTTCTTTTGCCAATGTCTGTGCTTCAACCAAAGGTTCTGGATCTCCAGGTCCATTAGATAAAAAATATCCATCTGGTTTAAAAGCTTCTAGCTCTTCAAATGTTGCGTTATATGGGAACACTTTTATATAAGCATCTCTTTTTGCTATGTTTCGAAGAATGTTCTTTTTAATTCCAATATCTAGCACTGACACTTTATAAGTCGCATCTTCATTACCATAATAATATGGTTCTTTAGTTGAAACTTGTGAAGCCAACTCTAAACCATTCATATTTGGCACTTCTGCTAATCGTTTTTTTAATGCTTCAACATTATCAATATTTGTAGAAATAACAGCATTCATAGCACCATTATCTCTTATATAACTTACCAATGCTCTTGTGTCTACATCTGAAATAGCAAATAAATTATTATCTTCTAAAAACTCTTCTAATGATTTATCGGCAGCATCACGCGAATAATCATAACTAAAATTTTTCACTATAAGTCCTGCAATCTTAATAGAATCAGATTCTATTTCTTCTTCATTTGTTCCATAGTTTCCAATATGCGCATTTGTAGCAACCATTAATTGACCATAATAGGATGGGTCTGTAAAAATTTCTTGATAGCCTGTCATTCCAGTATTGAAACAAACTTCACCAAATGCTGTTCCTTGTTTATTGCCTACTGCTTTACCGTAAAAAATGGTACCATCTGCTAAAAGAATAATGGCTTTTTGTCGTTTTTGATATTTCATGTATTCTTGAAAAGTTTTACAAAATTGCATAAAAAAAAGGATAAACTAAAATAGTTTATCCTTTATATATTAAATGCTTATTAACATTTATTCTTCTTCATTTGAAGCTTGAATTGCAACTGGAGCAGTAGCTGGTTTAGAACCACCTCTTCTACTTCTTCTTGTTGTTTTCTTAGCTTTTTTACCTGCGTTATAAATCTCATTATAATCTACAAGTTCAATCATAGCCATATCAGCATTATCACCTAGTCTATTACCTAGTCTAATAATTCTAGTATATCCACCTGGACGATCACCAATTTTAGGAGCAACATCTCTAAACAATTCTGTTACAGCATCTTTTTGTCTTAAACGAGCCATTACAATACGTCTGTTGTGAGTTGTATCTTCTTTAGATTTTGTAATCATTGGCTCTACAAATTGCTTTAACGCTTTTGCTTTTGCAATCGTTGTGTTAATACGCTTGTGTTCTATTAAAGAACAAGCCATATTAGCCAACATCGCTTTTCTGTGAGCTGTTTTTCTACCTAAGTGATTTATTTTTTTTCCGTGTCTCATGACATTTTATTTTAATCATCATCTTGCTACAACTCATTATTGAGGAGCAAAATATGATGTCTTAATCTTTATCTAATTTATATTTACTTAAATCCATTCCGAAATTTAAACCTTTAACATTTACTAGTTCTTCTAGTTCAGTTAATGATTTTTTACCAAAGTTTCTGAATTTCATTAAATCGTTTTTGTTAAATGATACTAAATCTCCTAAAGTATCTACTTCTGCAGCTTTTAAACAATTTAATGCACGTACAGATAAATCCATATCGATTAATTTTGTTTTAAGCAACTGACGCATATGTAATGATTCTTCATCATACGTTTCAGTTTGTGCAATTTCATCAGCTTCTAATGTAATACGCTCATCAGAGAATAACATAAAATGATGAATTAATGTTTTTGCAGCTTCTGTTAAAGCATCTTGTGGAGTAATTGAACCGTCAGTTATGATTTCAAAAATCAATTTTTCATAATCCGTTTTTTGCTCAACACGATAATTTTCTACTGCATACTTTACATTCTTAATAGGAGTGTAAATTGAATCTGTAAAGATTGTACCTATTGGAGCAGCAGCCTTTTTATTTTCTTCTGCTGGCACATAACCTCTACCTTTTTCAATAGTAATTTCCATATTAATATTTACTTTAGGATCTAAATTACAGATTACTAATTCTGAATTTAATACTTGAAATCCTGAAATAAATTTTTGAAAATCACCTGCTGTAATTTGTTCTTGTCCAGAAATTGAAATTGAAATAGATTCGCTATCAAAATCTTCAATTTGTCTTTTAAAACGTACTTGTTTTAAATTCAAAATCATTTCTGTAACATCTTCTACTACACCTTCAATTGCTGAGAATTCATGATCCACACCTTCTATTCTAACCGATGTAATTGCAAATCCTTCTAATGAAGAAAGTAAAACTCTCCTTAATGCGTTACCTACAGTTAATCCGTAACCAGGTTCTAAAGGGCGAAACTCAAATTTCCCTTCAAAATCTGTTGAATCAATCATGATTACTTTATCGGGCTTTTGAAAATTAAATACTGCCATATTTCTTCGTTTTAATTGTTATTTGGTTGCGCGGTTTAGAAATTTGAAGAATACTAATAAACCCTTTGGACAAATACCAATATGATTAATTTATTATTTAGAATATAATTCGACTATGAATTGTTCGTTTATGTTTTCTGGAATTTGAATTCTAGCTGGAATAGAAACATATGTTCCTTGCTTTGTATCATCATTCCATGTAATCCATTCGTATACGTGACTTGAATTTGAAAGTGATCTTTCAATAGCTTCAAGTGATTTAGATTTTTCTCTCACTGCAACAACATCTCCAGCTTTTAAATTGTAAGAAGGTATATTTACCCATTCTCCATTTACAGTAATATGTCTGTGAGAAACTAATTGTCTTGCACCACTTCTAGAAGGAGAAATTCCCATTCTATATACTACATTATCTAATCTAGATTCGCAAAGTTGTAATAAAACTTCACCTGTAATACCTTGTGCAGCTCTTGCTTTTTTAAATAAACCTCTAAATTGACGCTCTAAAATACCATAAGTATATTTAGCTTTTTGTTTTTCCATTAATTGGATTGCGTATTCAGATTTTTTTCCACGTCTTCTGTTGTTTCCGTGTTGACCTGGAGGATAATTTCTTTTTTCAAAAGATTTATCTTCTCCAAAAATAGCTTCACCAAATTTACGTGCTATTTTAGTTTTAGGACCAGTATATCTTGCCATTTTAAATTGTTTTTAAGAGCGATTATGAATTAAGGTCTTAATCTTATCCTTCGATAATCGTTTATCTCTTGTTGATACTTGTTATTATTAATTTCTATTTTAAAAGAATCTGAAATAAATTCAGATTAAACTCTTCTACGTTTTGGAGGACGACATCCATTATGTGGTAATGGTGTAACATCAATAATTTCTGTTACTTCAATACCTGAATTATGAATAGATCTAATAGCAGATTCTCTACCATTTCCTGGTCCTTTCACATAAACCTTTACTTTTTTCAATCCAGCTTCTATTGCTACTTTTGCAGCATCTTCAGCAGCTAATTGAGCAGCATAAGGTGTATTTTTCTTAGAACCCCTAAATCCCATTTTACCAGCTGAAGACCATGAAATTACATCGCCTTTTTTGTTGGTAAGTGAAATTATAATGTTATTAAAAGAAGCTGTAACATGTGCTTCTCCAACAGAGTCTACAATAACTTTACGTTTTTTAGTGCTTGTCTTTGCCATATTACTTATTATTTAGTTGCTTTTTTCTTGTTAGCAACTGTTTTTCTTCTTCCTTTTCTAGTTCTAGAGTTGTTTTTAGTACGTTGTCCTCTTAATGGAAGACTAGATCTATGACGAATACCTCTGTAACATCCAATATCCATTAATCGCTTAATGTTTAATTGTGTTTCAGAACGTAACTCACCTTCAATAGTATAAGATCCAACAGCTTCACGAATACCTGCTATTTGGTCATCCGTCCAATCTTGTACTTTAATGCTTTCGTCTACTTTAGCTAATGCTAAAACTTCTTTTGCTCTACTTCTACCTACTCCGTAGATATAAGTTAAAGAGATAACTCCTCTTTTCTGTTTTGGTATGTCTACACCTGCAATTCTTGCCATAATTACCCTTGTCTTTGTTTAAATCTAGGATTCTTTTTGTTTATAACGTAAAGTCTACCTTTTCTACGCACTATTTTACAATCTGCGCTTCTTTTTTTAACTGATGCTCTTACTTTCATCGTATTCTTAATTAGTATCTATAAGTTATTCGAGCCTTCGATAAATCGTAAGGACTCATTTCTAATTTAACTTTATCTCCTGGTAATAATTTAATATAATGCATGCGCATTTTACCTGAGATGTGTGCTGTCACAATGTGACCGTTTTCTAATTCAACACGAAACATAGCATTTGATAATGCTTCATTTATTGTTCCGTCTTGTTCTATTGCTGCTTGTTTTGCCATAGTATTTATATTAAACTGATGCTTTTCTATTTTTACCAGTTTTCATCAAGCCATCATAATGTCTATTTAACAAATAAGAATTTATTTGTTGCATAGTATCTATTGCAACACCAACCATAATTAATAGTGATGTTCCACCAAAAAACAATGCCCATCCTGCTTGTACACCCATTAGTTTAACAATAAAGGCTGGGAACACAGCTATAAGTGCTAAAAACACAGAACCTGGTAAAGTTATTTGTGACATTATTTTATCTAAATATTCAGATGTTTCACCACCTGGACGTATACCTGGAATAAAACCCCCACTACGTTTTAAATCGTCAGCCATTTTATTTGTTGGTACTGTAATAGCTGTATAAAAATATGTAAATATTACAATTAACAAACCAAATGTTACATTATACCAAAATCCAAACATATCAGAATAGTTTGTTTGCATCCAAGCTCCTGTTGCAGTTTCTTTTAATAATGAAGAACTTCCTATAAAGCTTGGTACAAACATAATTGCTTGTGCAAATATAATTGGCATTACTCCTGAAGCATTAAGCTTTAAAGGAATATATTGTCTTGATCCAGCCATAGCACTTTTCTCATAACCACCAGATGCAGTTCTTCTTGCATATTGCACTGCTATTCTTCTAACAGCCATTACTAACATAATAGCTGCCAAAATAATAACAAACCATATTACTAATTCAAAAAGAATAAGCATTACGTTATTACCTTCTAATCTAGTTGCTGCATTTTGAATAAATGCTAATGGTAATTTTGCTATAATACCAACCATAATTAATAAAGAAATACCGTTTCCAATACCTTTATCTGTTATTTTCTCTCCTAACCACATTGCGAAAATACAGCCTGTTACTAAAATTGTAACTGACGAGAAATAGAACAATGGTCCTGTACCTAATAAAAATGCACTTTGAGGAATACCTAGTGCAGGTAAACTTGCTAAATATCCTGGAGCTTGTAATAAACAAATTGCTATGGTTAACCAACGCGTGATTTGTGTTATTTTCTTTTGCCCGCTTGCTCCTTCTTTTTGTAATTTTTGAAGGTAAGGAATTGCAATACCCATTAATTGTACAACAATAGAAGCCGAAATATATGGCATAATACCCAATGCAAATACCGAAGCATTTGCAAAAGCTCCACCAGTAAAAGCATTAAGTAAACCTAATATACCTCCATCTGCTTTCTCAGCTAAGCCTCCTAATTGAGATGCGTCAATACCTGGTAAAACAACTTGTGCACCAAAACGATAAACTAATAACAAACCTAGTGTAACTATGATTCTGTTTCTTAGTTCTTCAATTTTCCAAACATTTTTTATCGATTCTATAAATTTCATACTTATAATAAACTATTATAATGTTACAGCTTCTCCTCCAGCAGCTTCTATAGCAGCTTTTGCTGAAGCAGTAAATTTATGAGCAGATACTTTTAATTTTGCTTTTAATTCTCCTCTACCTAATATTTTAACTAAATCATTTTTTCCAGCTAATCTACTTGATATTAAAAATTCTAAATCTACTGTGCCTTTTATTTTCTTTTCATCAACCAATTGTTGTAGAGTATCTAAATTAATACCTTGATATTCTATACGATTAATGTTAGTAAAACCAAATTTAGGAACACGTCTTTGAAGTGGCATTTGCCCTCCTTCAAATCCTAATTTCTTAGAATAACCAGAACGAGATTTTGCTCCTTTGTGACCACGTGTTGCCGTTCCACCTTTACCAGAACCTTGTCCTCTACCTATTCTTTTTCCTTGATTTTTTACTGAACCTTCTGCAGGTTTTAAATTACTTAAATCCATTTTCAGTTTTATATTATTTTATTTCTTCTACAGAAACTAAATGTGAAACTTTAGCAACCATACCAAGAATATTTGGTGTAGCTTCATGCTCTTTTACCTGACCAATTTTTTTAAGACCAAGAGCTTCTAAAGTTCTTTTTTGTCTTAATGTACGTTTGATTGCGCTTTTAACTTTTTTTACTTTAATTTTTGCCATCTCTGTCTATGATTAACCGTTAAAAACTTTTTCAAGTGAAATACCTCTATCTTTTGCAATTGCTTTTGCATCTCTTAATTGTAATAACGCATCAAATGTAGCTTTTACAACATTATGAGGATTTGATGATCCTTGAGATTTAGATAATACATCATGGATTCCAACTGCTTCCAAAACTGTTCTTACAGCACCACCAGCAATTACTCCTGTACCAAGAGCAGCAGGAATAATATTTACTCTTGCTCCACCATATTTACCTTTTTGTTCGTGAGGTAAAGTTCCTTTTCTAATTGGTATTCTTACTAAGTTTTTCTTAGCATCTTCAATTGCTTTTGCAATAGCACTAGCAACATCTTTAGATTTCCCTAAACCTTGTCCTACAACACCTGCTTCATCACCAACTACTACAATTGCTGAAAAACCGAATGCTCTACCACCTTTAGTTACTTTTGTAACTCTTTGTACACCAACTAAACGATCTTTAAGATCTAATCCACCTGGTTTTACTAATTCTGCACTTTTATATTTTTTAAACATAATTTTCTTAGAATTTAAGTCCTGCTTCTCTAGCTCCGTCAGCTAATGATTTTACTCTACCGTGATATAAATATCCACCTCTATCAAAAGCGATAGTTTTTACACCTGCTTTCATTGCTTTTTCTCCAAGGGACTTACCAACTAAATTAGCTGTTTCAGTTTTGGTTTTAGCAGAACTAACATCTTTATCTCTTGATGATGCTGCACTGATAGTTTTACCAGTTACGTCATCTACAATTTGAGCATAGATTTCTTTATTACTTCTAAAAACAGTTAATCTTGGTCTAGCTTCTGTACCAGAAACTATCTTACGAATTCTGTTTTTTATTCTTGTTCTTCTTTGGTTCTTTGTTAATGCCATAACTTACTTATTAAGCTGATTTACCTGCTTTTCTTCTTAATTCCTCACCAACAAACTTAATCCCTTTACCTTTGTAAGGTTCTGGTTTTCTTAAGCTACGAATTTTTGCAGCTACCTGACCAACAAGTTGTTTATCAGAAGAGGATAATTTAATAATTGGGTTTTTTCCTTTTTCAGATATTGTTTCAATTTTAACTTCTGGAGCTATACTCATAACAATACTATGAGAATATCCTAAAGCTAAATCCAATTTTTGACCTTGGTTACTGGCTCTATACCCTACACCAACTAATTCTAATTCTTTAGTCCACCCTTTTGTAACTCCATCAACCATATTGTTTAACAATGATCTGTATAAACCATGTTTTGCTTTATGATCTTTAGAATCTGAAGGACGTGATACTAAGATTTTTCCATCTTCAACTTTTATTTCTACAGAATTGAAACTTTGAGTTAACTCACCCAATTTCCCTTTTACTGTAACAATATTTTCGTTTACATCAATTGTAACTCCTTCTGGAATTACTACTGGGTTATTACCTATTCTTGACATATCTTATTTTTTTAGTAAACGTAACATAATACTTCGCCACCTACATTATCTCTTTTTGCTTGTTTACCTGTCATTACTCCATGAGAAGTAGAAACAATGGCAACACCAAGACCATTAAGAATTCTAGGAAGTTCTTTAGAACTAGCGTATTTACGTAAACCTGGTTTACTTATTCTTTGAATCTTTTTAATTACAGACTCTTTCGTTTCTTTATTGTACTTAAGCGCAATTTTAATTGTCCCTTGTACAGTTGAATCGTCAAACTTGTAACTTAAAATATATCCTTGTTCGAACAATATTTTAGTAATGCCCTTTTTTAAATTAGATGCAGGAATCTCAACCACTCTGTGGTTAGCACGCACTGCGTTTCTAATTCTTGTTAAATAATCCGATACTGGATCTGTATACATATTTATTAATTTGCGGTAATGGTTTTCAAAAAAACTATTTTCTTGAACCTAAAACCAATTTATAATTTTACCAACTTGCTTTTCTAACTCCAGGAATTAAGCCTTGATTGGCCATTTCTCTGAATGTTACACGAGAAAGTCCAAAAGTTCTCATATACCCTTTAGGTCTTCCTGTTATTTTACATCTATTGTGCATTCTAACAGGTGATGCATTTTTTGGTAACTTTTGTAAGCCTTCATAATCGCCAGCTTCTTTTAAAGCTTTACGTTTTTCAGCATATTTAGCTACTGTTTTTGCTCTTTTTACCTCACGGGCTTTCATTGATTCTTTAGCCATAACTTAGTTCTTTTTAAAAGGTAACCCTAGTTCTGTTAATAATGATTTTGCTTCTTTATCAGTATCTGCAGAAGTTACAAATGTAATATCCATACCTGAGATTTTATTAACTTTATCAATATTAATCTCTGGAAATATAATTTGTTCAGTAACTCCTAAATTGTAATTACCTCTTCCGTCAAATCCTGTAGCCTTTATTCCGTTAAAATCTCTTACACGTGGTAATGCAGAAGTAACTAAACGATCTAAAAATTCATACATTCTTTCTCCTCGTAAAGTAACTTTAACACCAATTGGCATCCCTTTACGTAGTTTAAATGATGCTACATCTTTTTTAGATAATGTTGAAATAGCTTTTTGTCCAGATATAGTTGTTACTTCTTCTACTGCGTAGTCGATTAACTTTTTGTCTGCAACTGCTGCTCCAACACCTTTAGATATTACTATCTTAGTAAGTTTAGGAACTTGCATAACATTACTATAACCAAATTCGTCTGTAAGAGCTGCAATTACTCTGCTTTTATACTCTTCTTTAAGTCTAGGTGAATATGCCATAACTATATTACTTCATTAGATTTTGTTGAAAATCTTACTTTTTTATCGTCTTCCATTCTAAATCCAATTCTTGTTGTTTCTCCTTTTGAAGTTAACAATGATAAATTTGAAATATGAATAGCAGCTTCCTTTTCTACGATACCGCCTTGAGGATTTTGTGCACTTGGTTTAGTATGTTTCTTAACCATGTTTACACCCTCAACTATCGCTTTGTTCTTCTCTATAAATACTTTTTGTACTTTACCTTCAAATCCTTTATGATCTCCAGCAATTACTTTTACAGTATCTCCAGTTTTTATTTTAAGCTTTGTCATCTTAGTTTAATGTATTAAAGCACTTCTGGTGCTAATGATACAATTTTCATGAATTGTTTATCACGAAGCTCTCTTGCAACAGGACCAAATACACGTGTTCCTCTCATTTCACCCGTTGGGTTTAATAAAACACAAGCATTATCGTCAAATCTTATATAAGATCCGTCTGGTCGTCGCACTTCTTTTTTAGTACGAATAACAACTGCTGTTGAAACGGCACCTTTTTTAATACCACTATTAGGAGTTGCATCTTTTACTGAAACAACTATTTTATCTCCAACAGATGCATATCTTCTTTTAGTACCACCAAGAACACGTATTGTTAATACTTCTTTTGCTCCTGTGTTGTCTGCTACTTTTAATCTTGATTCTTGTTGTAACATAATTATTTAGCTCTTTCAATTATTTCAACTAATCTCCAACATTTAGATTTACTTAAAGGTCGTGTTTCCATGATCTTTACTGTATCTCCAATATTACAATCGTTTGTTTCGTCGTGTGCAACATATTTTTTTGTTTTCAACACGAACTTACCATACATAGGGTGTTTTACTTTTTTAACTTCTGCAACAACTATTGATTTTTGCATTTTGTTACTAGTAACAACTCCTATACGTTCTTTTCTTAAATTTCTTGTTTCCATCTTTCAGCTGAATTATTGTAATTCTCTTTTAGTTAATTCAGTCGCAATTCTTGCTACCGTACGTCTAATACCGCGTAACTGAATTGGATTTTCTAAAGGAGATATTGCATGAGCCATTTTTAGGTCTGAATAACTTTTTTTAGTCTCACCAAGTTTCTCTTGTAACTCAGATGTAGATAATTCTTTAATTTCTGATTGTTTCATAATATCAAATAAATTATGCTTCGTAATCTCGAGCGATTAAAAACTTAGTTTTAACTGGTAATTTTTGAGCAGCTAAGCGTAATGCTTCTTTTGCTACTTCTAGAGGCACACCTCCAACTTCAAAAATTACTCTTCCTGGTTTACATACTGCTACCCAGTATTCAACAGACCCTTTACCTTTACCCATACGTACTTCAAGAGGTTTTTTTGTAATTGGCTTGTCTGGAAATACTTTAATCCAAAGTTGCCCTTCTCTTTTCATGTAACGTGTAGCGGCAATACGAGCTGCTTCTATTTGACGTGATGTCAAAAAAGTTGAATCTAATACTTTTATTCCAAAAGTTCCGAATGATAATAAGTGCCCTCTTCCAGAGAGACCTTTCATACGTCCTTTTTGTTGCTTACGAAATTTTGTTCTTTTAGGCTGTAACATTTTTCTTTACTTTATAAAAAATTACTTTCTACGACGAGGGTTAGATCTATTTCCACCACGTCCTCCGGCTCCACCTTTTCCTTGCTTCTTAGATAATCCAACAAGCGGAGAAAGTTCTCTTTTACCATATACTTCACCTTTCATGATCCATACTTTAACACCCAATCTACCATAAGTAGTGTGCGCCTCAACTAAAGCATAATCAATATCGGCTCTAAAGGTTGATAAAGGAATACGTCCATCTTTATAGTGTTCAGACCGTGCCATTTCAGCACCATTTAAACGTCCACTAATTTGGATTTTAATTCCTTCAGCATTCATACGCATTGTAGCAGCAATCGCCATTTTTATTGCACGTCTGTATGAAATTCTATTTTCAATTTGACGAGCAATACTTGATCCTACTAAAAATGCATCTAGTTCAGGTCTTTTAATTTCAAAGATGTTAATCTGAACTTCTTTTTCAGTAATTTTCTTAAGTTCTTCTTTTAACTTGTCTACCTCAGATCCACCTTTCCCGATAATAATACCAGGTCTTGCAGTAGTGATAGTAACGGTTACAAGCTTTAAAGTTCTTTCAATAATTACTCTACTTACACTAGCTTTAGATAAACGAGCATGAATGTACTTTCTAATTTTATCGTCTTCGGCAAGTTTATCTCCATAATCATTACCTCCGTACCAATTAGATTCCCATCCTCTGATAATACCTAAGCGATTTCCGATTGGATTTGTTTTTTGTCCCATTGTCTATCTTAGCTTTGTGTGTTATTTTTAGCTCCAACCACTATTGTAACATGGTTTGAACGTTTTCTTATTCTGTGTGCACGCCCTTGAGGTGCTGGACGTAATCTTTTTAACATAGATCCGCTATCAACTCTAATCTCTTTTACAATTAATTCAGCCTCTTCAATGTTAGCATCTTCGTTTTTAGATTGCCAGTTTGCAATTGCAGACAATAACAATGTTTCTAAACGACCAGAAGCTTCCTTTTGGTTGAATTTTAAGATATTAAGTGCATGTTCTACTTTTTCGCCTCTTACTAAATCAGCTACTAAACGCATTTTTCTTGGTGATGTAGGACAATTATTAAGTTTTGCAAAAGCAACGTGTTTTTTTGCTTCCTTAATAGCGTCTGCCATTTGTTTTTTACGACTTCCCATAGCTTACTACTTTTTACCTTTATTTTTAGCACCTGCATGACCTCTAAAAGATCGTGTTGGTGAAAATTCTCCTAATTTATGACCTACCATGTTTTCAGTAACATATACTGGAACAAATTGTCTGCCATTATGAACTGCTATTGTTTGTCCAACAAAATCTGGAGTAATCATACTGGCTCTAGACCAAGTTTTGATTACTATTTTTTTGTTTAACTCAACATTTACAGCCACTTTTCTTTCTAATTTATAATGAACGTAAGGTCCTTTTTTTAATGATCTTGCCATGTCTTATTTCTTTCTACGTTCTACAATATATTTATTACTAGGATTTGTTTTAGAACGTGTTCTATATCCTTTTGCTGGAATACCGTTTCTAGAACGAGGATGTCCACCTGAAGATTTACCTTCACCACCACCCATTGGGTGATCAACTGGATTCATCACTACTGGTCTAGTACGTGGTCTTCTTCCTAACCATCTAGACCTACCCGCTTTACCAGATACTAACAATTGATGATCTGAATTAGATATAACACCTATAGTTGCTAAACAATTCGCAAGAATTAATCTTGTTTCACCTGAAGGTAATTTAATAGTAGCAAATTTACCATCTCTTGCCATTAACTGTGCAAAAGCACCAGCACTACGAGCCATAATAGCTCCTTGTCCTGGACGTAATTCTACACAAGAAATAATAGTTCCTAATGGAATTTCACTTAATGGCATTGCATTTCCAATTTCTGGAGCAATACCTTCTTTACCAGATACTACATTTTGTCCAACCTGTAAACCATTTTGAGCAATAATGTATCTTTTTTCGCCATCTTGATAATTCAATAATGCGATAAAAGCTGTTCTGTTTGGATCATACTCGATTGATTTAACTTCAGCAGGAATTCCTGCTTTGTCTCTTTTAAAATCGATAATACGATACTTTCTTTTATGACCACCACCTATGTAGCGCATAGTCATTCTTCCTTGACTGTTTCTACCACCAGACCTTTTATTCGGAACAAGTAAACTTTTTTCCGGCTTATCAGTAGTTATGGCGTCAAATCCATTTACTACTCTAAATCGCTGTCCTGGTGTGATTGGTTTTAATTTTCTTACTGACATCTTTTGTCTAAATTACATGTTACTGTATAAATCAATCATTTCACCTTCCGCCAGTTGTACAATTGCTTTTTTAACAGCATTTGTTTTACCATTTTGAATACCAGTTTTCGTGTGCTTGGTACTACGATCTGGACGGACATTTATAGTACGAACTTTTTCAACAGAAACACCATAAGCAGCTTCCACCGCTTTTTTGATTTCTACCTTGTTCGCCTTTGTATTCACCGAGAACGTATAGCAGTTTCTTAACTCGCTATCTGCTGTCGCTTTTTCTGTGATTATAGGTTTAATTAAGATATTCATTGTTTCTATTTACTTAAGTTTGTTTCAATTCCTTCTAAAGCTCCTTCTAAAAGCACTACTTGATTTGCGTTTAAAATTTTATAAGTACTTATTTCTGAGCTAGTTATAACTTCAGAGCCTTTTAAATTGCGTGACGACAAATATACATTATTATTTAACCCACCCAACACAAAGAGAGATTTTTTGTTTTCTAAGTTTAAAGCCTTTAAAACTGCTGTGAAATTTTTAGTTTTAACAGTGTCAAAACTAAAATCTTCAAGTACAACAATTGACTTCTCACTTGCTTTAATACTTAAAGCTGATCTACGTGCTAAACGCTTAAGATTTTTATTAAGCTTGAAGCCATAATTTCTTGGTCTAGGACCAAACATACGACCACCACCTCTAAAAACACCAGACTTAATACTACCTGCTCTTGCAGTACCAGTTCCCTTTTGCTTTTTAATCTTACGTGTACTTCCTGAAATATCAGCTCTTTCTTTAGCTTTATGAGTACCTTGTCTTTGGTTTGCTAAATATTGTTTAACATCCAAATATACTGCATGATTATTAGGCTCAATAGCAAACACATCTTTAGAAAGGTTTGCCTTTCTACCTGTGTCTTTTCCGTTTATATCTAAAACTGCTACTTTCATTATTTTCTAATAATTACATAAGCGTTTTTATGTCCAGGTACACAACCTTTAACAACAAGTAGATTCTTTTCAGCAACTACTTTTAAAACTCTTAAATTTTGAACTTTTACTGTGTCTCCACCCATTCTTCCTGCCATACGCATTCCTTTGAATACTCTTGCTGGATATGATGCAGCTCCAATAGATCCCGGTGCTCTTAAACGATTATGCTGACCGTGAGTAGCTTGACCTACACCAGCAAAACCATGACGTTTTACAACACCTTGAAATCCTTTACCTTTAGATGTTCCTGCTACATCAACAAATTCACCTTCAGTGAAATGTTCAACAGTGATTGCATCTCCTAATTTGTACTCCTCATCAAAACCTTGAAATTCTACGATTTTGCGTTTTACAGAAGTCCCTGCTTTTTTAGCATGACCTAAGTCAGCTTTAGTAGCACTTTTTTCTGTCGCGTCATCGAAACCTAATTGAATAGCTTCATAGCCATCAACATCTTTAGTTCTGACTTGGGTAACGATACATGGTCCAGCTTCGATTACTGTACATGGCATATTCTTACCATTTTCGTCGAAGATGCTGGTCATACCGATTTTTTTTCCAATTAACCCAGACATAATTATTATTTATTTATTATTACTATTTATTAAAATTCAAGGCTGAAAATACGTTTCAGCCTTGAATTGTATTTTTACCGTCTTTCCTTCGCTCGCAGCTCAGGACATGTAAGTTTAAACTTAAACTTTGATTTCTACTTCAACACCACTTGGCAACTCTAATTTCATTAGAGCGTCAATTGTTTTTGAAGATGAAGAATAAATATCAAGTAATCTCTTGTATGAGCATAATTGAAATTGTTCTCTACTCTTCTTGTTTACGTGTGGTGAACGTAATACAGTGAAAATTTTCTTGTGTGTTGGTAATGGAATTGGTCCAGTTACAACAGCACCAGTACTTTTTACTGTTTTCACAATCTTATCAGCAGATTTATCTACTAAGTTATAATCGTAAGACTTTAATTTTATTCTAATTTTTTGACTCATTTTCTTAACTTTTTAAGATTGTTCTCCTTTAGCTGCTTTTATTACTTCTTCAGATATATTTGAAGGCGTTTCAGCATAATGTGAAAATTCCATTGTTGATGTTGCACGACCTGAAGATAATGTTCTTAAAGTAGTTACATAACCAAACATTTCTGATAATGGAACAGTAGCTTTCACAGTTTTTGCACCAGCTCTATCTCCCATATCACTTACTTGACCTCTTCTTCTATTTAAATCTCCAACAATATCACCCATATTTTCCTCAGGTGTAATTACCTCAAGTTTCATAATAGGTTCCATTATTACTGCTTTTGCAGCTTTTGCAGAATTTTTAAATCCAAGTTTTGCAGCTAATTCGAATGATAATTGATCTGAATCCACATCATGGTAAGACCCATCTCTCAATGTTACTTTCATTGAATCAATTTCATATCCTGCTAAAGGACCATTTTGCATAGCCATTTTAAATCCTTTTTCAATTGAAGGGATAAATTCCTTAGGAACATTACCACCTTTAATTACAGATTTAAACTGAAGTCCAGTTTCTCCTTCATCAGCCGGTTCTACTGTAAATACAATATCAGCAAATTTACCACGACCACCAGATTGTTTCTTATAAACTTCTCTATGATCAGCAGCTTGTGTAATAGCCTCTTTATATTCTACTTGTGGTTGACCTTGATTTACTTCAACATTAAACTCACGACGTAAACGATCTACAATAACATCTAAATGAAGTTCACCCATTCCAGAAATAATAGTCTGTCCTGAAGCTTCATCTGAACGCACTGTAAATGTAGGATCTTCTTCAGCTAATTTACCTAAGCCAATACCTAATTTATCAACATCTGCTTTAGTTTTAGGCTCAACCGCGATACCAATTACTGGATCTGGAAAGTCCATAGATTCTAAAACAATAGGATGTTTTACATCTGAAAGTGTATCTCCTGTTTTTATAGATTTAAATCCAACAGCAGCTCCAATATCTCCAGCTTCTATATAACTAATTGCATTTTGTTTGTTAGCGTGCATTTGATAGATACGAGAAATACGTTCTTTTTTACCTGAACGATTATTTAA
>CAZLXG010000041.1:0-19767 GCA_964563585.1 uncultured Flavobacteriaceae bacterium
TTTCAACAAGTCTTTCTACTAATAGCATACCTCAAAGCGTTAACGTATTAACTGAAGTTGGTAATATGTTGCAAGACATTAATTTTAAAAAGAATAATTTTAAAGCAGAAGCATCATTGTTTTCAAAAATTAAAAAAAATGAAATCTCATTTTCTTTAGGATATGATTTTAAAGAAAATTTTATTGATTCCGATTTACAAGGCATTCTTATCAATAATACACCTATAACAAATGCCATTTATTATAAATTAGTTAAGACGTATGCTAATATAAATTATCAATTTAAATACGGGAAATGGAGGTTCACAACTGAAATAAAGAATGAATTATTTAATATAAAACTTAACGATAATAATACAAACACAAGATTAGATACACCATCCTTTGTCATCTATCCGTCACTTTCAATAAATTATTATTTCAACAAAAAAGCAAGCTTATATACTAATTATAAATTTTCAAACCAGTTACCTAATGCTAATAAGGTATATTCTGGATTGATTTTGATTAATAATAGAGCGTTAACCAATAACGAATTTAACTTTAACTTATTTAATAATCATTCATCTACTTTTGGTTATAGAATAAATGATTTTTACAACTTATTTCAATTTAATTTAAGTACGGTGTATAGCTTTAGAAAATTTGACTATATAAGCCAATTAAATGTTGATGAAAATATTAGTTTTTTTACTTCAAAAGTTGGGATAACAAATAATAATAGATTAGATTTTAGGCTTGATTTCGAGAAGTATATTCATTTCTTAAGATCAACAATTAATGTTAATAGTTCATACTCTATTAGCGAATATCAAAATATTATTAATGATTCTAGGCCTAGAAGTAATAGAAATAAATCATTATTTGGGCAATTTCATATTCGTACAGGTTTTAAAAAACACTTTAACTTTGAGAACAAAGTTTCGTTTAGAAATAATGTATTCATAAGTTCTGATACAAATATTACAAATTCTTTTACAACTTTTCAAAATGACTTTAAGGTAAAATATATTAATGATAACTTTCAATTTATTATTAATAGCCAATACTTTAATCCTGATTTAAAATCTAATATTTCAGGTGATTTATTTATTGATGCGAATTTAAATTATAAGCCTAAAAAAGGAAAAATAGAGTATAGTTTTAAACTAAATAATTTATTTAACAAAGATATTTTTAGAAGTATTAATACTTCTGACTTATCAAGCACTATTTTTGAGTATAATTTACAAGAACGGTTTTTACTTTTTACTGTTCGGTTTAAATTCTAAAAACAAAGGCACTAAAATTACCTATAATGTTAATGAAGTCTTCTAATTTTTACTATGATTTTTAGTTATAACTAGCAAAATAAAATTATTCTCGATGAATCTATCCTTCTGTATACTTATAAAAAAACTAGTAATAATTTAATTATTATACTAAACTGGTGCTCTTTTGCTCAATACAAGTATATAATGAAACCATGCAATTAGGAGAACTCATGGCAATGTGCACTTCTTGTCAATGTTATGTGTTAAGTGATACGGAATTACCAGAAAAGCAAGACGACGAAGAAGCGATGTTATCTGAAGCATTTTATGTTAAAGGCAATTCTCGTTTAGGTTGTCAAATTCAAATGAATCCTGAAATGGATGGTTTGCAAGTAGAGTTGGCTCCTGAGAGTTAACTTAAAGCTTATAAACAATTTTGAACATCACGATTCTAGGAAGCGTAAAAGTTTTACTATCACTTATTACAAAACTTGAAAACGAGTTTTGCTGTTTAAAAGACGTGTCAAAAATATTATTTATTAAAACTTCAAAACCCCAAGGACTGTCCTCTTTTTGGTAGAACAATGATGCATTGGCATTATCGAAGGTGTTTTTTGTAGCGTTACTTTTATTGTTATAGCTATCAAAATTATAATCCGTTTTTAAAATAAAATCATTTAAAAAATCATATTCTAAGTTTACAAAAAGCTTATCGTTTTCGAACTTGTTTGTAGTAGTCGAACTATAATTACTGTAACCTTTTGTAAAACCAACTTCCAGATTCGGAAAATTTTTAAAGAAGCTTTCAGCACTTATGGTCGTGGAAGTGTTTCTGGAAATATTCTTATTAGTAGCAGTATTCACAATTTGATAAAAATCACTATAATTAAAACGGCTTTTTAGTTTATATCTAATTTTATTGATTTTTTTGGAGATACTACCATTAATAGACCAACTATGCTCAGGTTCATCAAACATAATTTGTGTGCTAAATTGCTCAATGCCATTAAGCTCTGTGACGTTTTTAAAATGTTGTACCTTTTTGTTAAAGGTAATGCCAGCATTAATATTTAAGTTTCTAAACAAACTAAATTTATAGTAACTTAAAGAAGCTGAGTGATATAATTGATTCTCCAATATTTCATTGCCTTTAAAAACGCTATTGAAACTTGAAAGAATAAAATTGTTGGCTAATCTGTTTACAGCAGGAAAGCGAGCATTTAAGCGATATCTAAAATTGATTTTTTCACTGTTATTAAATTCTATTTTAGAGGTAAACTGAGGTAAAGCCAACCATTTTGTATTGGATGTTTTATCATTAAATTGTTTAGTCTCCCAATGGTAATAGTGGTAAAATAAAGCAGGCTTAAATGTAGCAATGCCTATTTGAAATTTATACTCCAAACCTATAAAGGCATTAAAAAATTGGTAGTTGAAATCATTGCCAAAGTCAGCAGTTGAAAAATCGTTGATAGAACCATTACTTAATTGCTGTGTATCCTTATTATAAAAATTATTGTTGGCAACATTAACACCAATACTTGTGTATAAGTGATTAAAATTATTAAGCACCCAATAATCTTTTGCTATGGCATTTATAGTATGCGATTTACTTTTTTTAGTTTGGAAAATGTTATAAATAATGTCGTTTTCCAAAGGAACTAACCCTTGTAATATTTCTTGATTAGTAATCCAATTGGTAATAGGCTCATCATTTTGAAAATTATAGGTAGCCTCTAAAGTAGCTGTATGGTCTTTACTTAGTTTTTTACTAAAACTAATATTTTGTTTTATGTTAACACCTGTAACATCAGTAATTGTGTTAATGGTATTATTTTGGTTGGGGTTTATGGTGCTAATTAAACCATTGCCATCATTGTTGGTAAGCTTTATAAAACTGTTATAAGAAAAATCGGTTTCGTAGTTTGGGTCGTAGTCTAAAGTGAGTTTGCCAATAGTAAAAAAGTTGTTAAGTGTATTGCTGTTAGACCTGTTTTCAATAAAATTGTTGTTTTCCAACAAATATTCATTGGTGGTTTCGTTTAAGGTTTTGGTATTGCTCTTTGAAGTAATAACATAAGCACTCACGTCGGTAACATTACTTAACGATTGCCTAATGTTAAAGGCGCCAAAGGTGTTTTTATTGCTTGTATAGTTTTGGTTGTTTAAATACCTAGAAAAATCGCTATTGAATAACGAGAAATAACTACCTGCATCATTCATAAGTTTACCAAAACCACCTTCAAACTCTAGGTAATCACTAAAGGTAAAACTTTTACTGCCTGTGTTATTTATATCGCCAATAAGGTTTAGGTTGGTTTTAGGGCTGTAATAAAACAAGTTAGGGTGTAACAAGTAACGTTTTTTAATACCAGATCCAACCTCCACATCACCAAAGAGAAACTTTTTTTTGTCTTCCTTTAGTTTAATATTCATTACCATGTCCTCGCTGTCCTGTAAGTTTTTGAGCATAGCGACTTCATTATAATTGTCGAGTATCTCTACCTTATCTATAGCATCTGCAGGAATATTATTAACAGCCAATTTACTATTACCAGTAAAAAAGATTTTATCTTCTACCAAAACCTTTTTAATTTTTACACCATTTGAAGTAACATTACCCTCTCTATCTACTTCTATACCTGGAAGTTTTTTAAGCACATCGCGTAGTTTGCGTTCTTCTCCTGTGGTAAATTTATCGACGCTATAGGTAATAGTGTCTTTTTTAACGGTTATTGGAGGTGTGTAGTTGAGTTCTACGGTGTCTAGTTGGTTGGGGTTTTCTTTAAGCACAAAGTTTTTAATGATGTCCTCATTGGTTGTGGTTATTGTGAGTGTTTGTGGTTTAAAGCCTAAATAGCTTACGGTAAGCTCGTAGGTTTGCTCTTGCTCTAATTTTAATTTATAGTTGCCAGCATCATCGCTTATGGCAAATGCAACATCTAGCGCATCACTTTCTGGGATGGCTAATATATTGGCGTAAGTTAAAGGTTGTTGTAGGCTATCTGTGACTTTACCTTGAACAATTATGGTTTGAGCAGAAGAAGAAAACCCTACTAAAAAAAGTAAGGTTTTAGTTAAATTTTTTTTTAAGCAAGTTTTTTTAGTGCTCAAGTTAAATTAATTTTTATCGTAATATTTAGCACGATTTTCAACCATTTCTTTCATTAAGACATTAAATTCTTCTTCTGTTATTTTTTTTCCTTTTGGCGAAAGTTTAATTTTTAAAGTTTTATCTATAAACTCAATTTTACTTAGAGTTGTTACCACTTTATTAACTTCTAGTTGAATAATTAACCCAGGTAATCCTCCAAAGCCATCTGGCCCAATAGAGAGATTAATGTCTGTTGTATACCATGCAACAACAGGTCTTAGTATTTCTCCTCTTCTGCCTTGTAACTTTAAAGTTGTAGTGGCTTTATAACAAGTAAGATGGTCAATAATTAACTTTTCTTTTGTTAAAACCCATTCATAATCAGTAAAGCTTTTTTCTACTAAATAACTTCCTTGTTTTTGTATTGTTTTTTTAGTTTTAAAATTGTAATAAGAAGGACCATTATACCCAGAAAACACTTTTGAAAATTGAGTTTTAGAACCGTTTCCTTCCACCCCTAGCTTTTTAATTTCTTCATAAATAGCTAGTGAATCATTAAACGTAAGTAAAAACTCCATATTATTAATAGAGTTATTGACAGATTTAAATGAAGACATAATTTTGGAATCTAATCCTTTGATATCTTCAAAATTATGGGTTGATGTTTTTTTATAATAGGCCTTTCCGCTATTTTGTGAATAACTAAAAAATGAGAACCCCAATATTATTAGCAGTGTAATTATTTTTTTAAATAGCATAATTATTTATTCTTTAGTTTTTTAGAAAATACTTAACCTATAAGATTAGATTTTGAGGCTTACAATTACTGATTGCGAAAACAATAATGATAAAAGAAAATACTAAGTTTTAGAGTTTCATTATTTTACAAGTTTAAAATATACATAAGGTTTAAGAAAGTGAAGAATTATTTAATTCTCCACTTTCTATAATTACTATTACCTATAATTCCTCGAATTCAACACAATCATCATAAAGTTGTTCAAATAGATTATACTCTTCTAAATGACTTAAGCCATATATGTCTCCAATAGCAGTAGCTGCTGAATCTGCCAATTCAAAACATCTTGGGCTTTCAATATTATAAGCATTTAGACCACTACTCATCAATAACAATGCCGCAACTACGGCAACACTTTTTTTAAGTTTCTTCATAATTTCTAAATTTTGGTTGGTTATATAATAATATACCAACTGGTTAAACTAAAATGTTAGAGTTTTTTAATTGTTAGAGTAAAATGTTAGAGAATTTTTGCTATTAAGTCAGTTATAGGGAAATAAAAACTGACGTCAGTATGATTATAATCTGTCTTCGATAAATTTCAACATCTCTAACAATATCTAGTATTTATCTTGGACTTTCCAAATGTAAAAAAATAAAAACAGAATAAAACAAAATTTTCTTACAAAAATTTAATTAATAATTTGATTGTTAGATTTTTATGTTTGTTAGGTGTAGCTATTGCTTAATACTACGGTTTTTCCGTAATTGGTTTTTGTCATTACGAGGAGTATAGTGACGTGGTAATCTTTTAAATGGTAACTAAAGGCAGCAGATTGCCTCACTGAGTTCACAAAGACATATGGTTTTGTTATTACGAGAATCTAGGCTGTAAACGTGGTAATTTTTTAATCGAAACTAATAGTAAGCAGATTGCTTCACTACGTTCGCAATGACGAAAAAATGTAATAATGCCGAGGCGATTATCAGATTCCTGCCTTCGCATGAATTTTAATCCGTTTTATAATTAATCAATTTTTGAGGGCCTTCCAAAAGAACTCTAACAATTTTTAACGTACCATTATCAGTTGTTGCAATTTGCCATTTAATTAAAGAAATGGCACCATTTTCAATTTCAATCCCTGTAATACTTCGAGGGTGTACACAACTACCATCATTAAAAAAAGCGATGTCTCCTGGTTCTGGAAAACGAGGTCTATGTGTATGTCCAACAATAGTTATAAGATTATTATTTTCAGAAATCCAATGTTTGGTTCGTCGTTCTACTTTAATAAGTTCTTTGTAGTTTTTTGCAGGACTTGTAGGATCTGCAATTCCCATAACATTTAGTGGTTTCCATAAAACACGCACCATTGCTCTACTCCATTTCCAGAAGGTGTAATTCCACCAATCGGCTTGATGTCCATGTGTTAAAAATACTTCTTGATTGGTTTCGCAGTGTTTTAATATAATACCTTCATGGTATTTTATATCTTTAAATAACTCAACATTTTCTCCAGTTTTTTCATCAAAATAAGTAGATAAATGTTTTTTCACATAGTCTGGATTTCTGTAAACCATATCATGATTTCCCCAAATCATGTGTAACCTATCAGCTTTATGAAAAAGCTTCATAAGCATATACACATTTTTATGTGCACTTAATATGGAGTTGAAAGAAATGTTTTCCCAAAGTTCGTCGCCATCACCAACTTCGCAATATTGAAAATTTTCAGAATAATAATGCTTTAATGCATGAAAATAAATATTTCGATTTTTAGCAAAATCATCAGCAAAACTATTATCTCCACGATGACAATCACTAAATAATATAAACTTACTATCCTCATCAAAGTGGATGATTTTAGCATTTTTGTAAGCATTATCTAATCTTTTTTTGGATGAAAACATAAAGTAAATGTAAACAAAAATGCATAAAAAAAACGTTTCATTATGAAACGCTTTTTTAACTTCTTTTAGTAACTGAAAAATCGAAACAATTATTTATCCGACCATACAGCGAGCTCATTTCCTGTTGGGTCAATAAAATGAAATCTTCGTCCACCAGGAAAAGAAAATATATCTTTTGAGATTGTGCCTTTGGCTTTTATTATTTCACCTTTAATGTAATCAAGATTATCATAAAATAAAACAATGAGAACACCATTTACAATTTCATTGTCTGTTTTTTCAAATCCGCCTTGGAGACCACTTTCTGAAAATGCTATATAATCTGGACCATAATCTGTAAAATTCCAACCAAATGAAAGGTTGTAAAATTTCTTTATTTGTTCTAAGTTATTGGCTTTGAATTCAATATAATTTATATGGTTATTTTTAATGTTCATTGTAATTGTATTCTAGTTCATCTTTTATAGATAATCTTTTACTTAAACGCATTTAATCCAGTAATATCTAAACCAGTAATTAGTAAATGAATATCATGAGTGCCTTCATAAGTAATAACGCTTTCTAAATTCATGGAGTGGCGCATAATACTATATTCGCCAGAAATCCCCATGCCACCAAGCATTTGTCGTGCTTCGCGAGCAATAGTAATTGCCATATCAACATTATTGCGTTTTGCCATAGATATTTGTGCCGATGTTGCAGTTCCATTATTGCGCATTACACCTAATTTCCAAGCCAATAATTGTGCTTTGGTAATTTCGGTAATCATTTCAGCTAGTTTTTTTTGTTGTAGTTGAAATTGCCCAATAGGTTTTCCAAATTGTATACGTTCTTTACTATAACGTAAGGCAGTGTCGTAGCAATCCATTGCTGCGCCAATTGCACCCCAAGCAATACCATAACGTGCAGAATCTAAACAACCAAGTGGTGCGCCTAAACCAGATTTGTTTGGTAATAAATTTTCTTTAGGCACTTTTACGTTATCAAAAATAAGCTCGCCAGTTGCACTTGCACGAAGCGACCATTTATTATGTGTTTCTGGTGTTGAAAAACCTTCCATACCACGCTCAACAATTAATCCATGAATTCTGCCTTCTTCATTTTTTGCCCAAACTACAGCAACTTGTGCAAAAGGTGCATTACTAATCCACATTTTTGCACCATTTAAAAGATAATGGTCGCCCATATCTTTAAAATTGGTTGTCATTCCCGAAGGATTACTACCATGGTCAGGTTCAGTTAATCCAAAACAACCCATCCATTCACCGCTTGCTAGTTTTGGTAAATACTTTTTGCGTTGCTCTTCATTTCCATATTTCCAAATGGGATACATAACCAAAGATGATTGTACCGATGCTGTACTACGTACACCAGAATCGCCACGTTCAATTTCCTGCATTATTAAACCGTAACTAATTTGGTCTAATCCTGCGCCGCCATATTCTTCTGGTATGTATGGACCAAAAGCACCAATTTCTGCCAAACCATTTATAATTTGGGTTGGGAATTCTGCTTTTTGAGCATAGTCTTCTATAATTGGAGAAACCTCTCGTTTTACCCAACTTCTTGCTGCATCTCGAACTAATTTATGTTCGTCTGATAGTAATTCGTCTATATTGTAATAATCTGGAGCTTCAAATAAATCTGGTTTCATAATCGTAATTTTAAAAGAAAATAATCAATAAATTATTTCTTTTATTAAGAATTCATCATTTTTTATGCTCAAATTTAATTAATCTTTATAATCTAATTACATTTTTAAGTAGAAATCTTTGGTAAGATTTATATAACCTTGTGTGTATTGATGTCTTTCAGTTTCAATAATAAGTTCATTACTTTCTATATCGCTTTTGCGGAAAGAAAACTCTAAAAGGCTTCGTTTTATTTCAGAAGTTGGATTTCCTTTTACATGCAAAATTTTATTTGTGAATAACTTTACTTCTGAGGCTAATTGAATAAATCTATTTTCTTCTTTAAATGGAATAATAACTGAAAAAATCCCATCATCAGATAATAATTTCGAAACACTATCTACTAAATGCCCGAAAGGCATGGCATCAGAAAAACGTGCTAAATCACGTTGTTTGTTTCCTGTTTTATAATTTTCAGAGTAGAATGGCGGATTGGAAATAATCAAATCATATTTATTTTCTATTTCTTCCACAAATTCTTCTAAAGATGCATGATAACAGAATAACCTATCTCCCCAAGCAGATAGTTCGAAATTTTCTACACATTGCTCGTAAGCATTATCATCAATTTCAATAGCATCAATAAGTTCAGTATTGCTACGTTGTGCTAACATAAGTGATAAAATTCCTGTTCCTGCACCAATATCTAGAATTGAAGCTAAAGAGTTTTCAACAGTCGCCCAAGCACCAAGTAAAACGGCATCAGTGCCAATTTTCATAGCACATTTTTCTTGATTGATGATAAATTCTTTAAAAAGAAAAGGTTGGTTTGACATATTTTTTTTAATTTTAAAAATATAATAAAATTTACGTTTTTTAGTTCTGTAATTTGCTAAATGCTCGTATATATATTATTGATAAACTAAATTTATTACTCTATGGGATATTCAAACAAATTTTCAAACAAATTAAATGATTTATTAAATATAAATTATGAGGTTGAGAAAATTTATCTTGAAATATTTAAAAGTATTTCTAATGAGGCAATGAAACGATTTTTTAAAGAAAGACAAATTAAAAGAAATGAATTTAGTGCAGAATTAAGAAATGAAATTTCTAAACATAATATTGCTCCACAGTCTGTTAATGTATTAAGTAAATATTATAATCAAGATCAAGTAAATAATAGAAAAAAGGATTTTTCAGATAATAAAGATTATCTATTATTTGAAGTTCTTAAGTTAAAAAAGGAAAGCATTGATAAGTATAATGAACTTTTAAGAGAAAACAGTTTGCCGCTTTCGTTATGTAGAGCTTTAGTAAAACAAAGAGATAATATTCAAGATACCATGAGAGTTTTAGATAGAGAAAACATACTTATTGCTTAATTTGTTAAGTATAAATCAATCAATCCTTCTGGAGTTTCAACTAAAATAGTTTTATTTTCTTTATCAACTTTTATAATAAAATCGTCATTCATCGGAATTAATATTTCTACACCATTTCTATCAATTTCAAAAAGAGATTGCGTAGTTGTATCGTTAATGCCTGTAATAATTCCAACAGTTCCATAATTTACATCTTCAACAGTAAAGTTCATAATTTCATGAAAGTAGAACTTATCACCTTCTAGTTTTGGTAATAAATCTAGAGGTAGATATAAATCACTTTTCATTATGGCATCAGCATCAGCTTCTGTCTTAACATCCTCAAATTTAATACGAAGTAATGAAGATTTATGGAGTTGAGAATGTTCTACAAAAAAAGGAACTAAGTTATTTCGTAGTTCTAAAAAAACAGCATCTAGGTTTTCGTAAATATAAGGTTCATCGGTGTCTAGCTTTGCTAGAATTTCACCTTTAAAACTGTATTTTTTTACAATTTTCCCTAAATAAAAACAATCTTTTTTTTGCATGGTATTTTTAAAAATAAAAAACTCCGATAGTAGCTATCGGAGTTTAAAAGTATAAAAAATAAATGTTTTATTCTTCTTCGTTTGAAGCTTCAGTTGTTTCTTTAGCAACTTCTTCTTCAACTACAGGTGCAGTGGCTGCAATTCTTGCATCGTTTACTGCTTTTTCTGCTTCAAAAGCTTTTGCTTTTGCATCTGCTTCAGCTTTAGCTAAATCATCAGTTTTAGCACCAATTTTTCCTGCTTTTTCATCTAACCAAGCTGTGAATTTTGCTTCTGCTTGCTCTTCAGTTAAAGCACCTTTTCTAACACCACCTGCAAGATGATTTTTTAATAATGCACCTTTATAAGATAACAACGTTTTTGCTGTATCTGTTGGTTGTGCACCATTTTGTAACCATTTTACTGCGCCATCAACATCTAATTCAATAGTTGCTGGGTTTGTGTTTGGATTGTAAGCACCTAATTTTTCTAAGTATTTACCATCTCTTTTTGAACGCGCATCTGCTGCAACTATCCAATAGTAAGGTTTTCCTTTTTTACCGTGTCTTTGTAATCTAATTTTTACTGGCATAATAATTAATTATTTGAGGTTCTCGACCTCGGTTATTAATGAGAGCGCAAAGATACTATATTTTTTGAATTCACAATGCTTTTTTTGTTTTCAAATCTAATATTTTAATGTTGATTTTCAGTGACTTAAATCAATCGTAAAAATTAAAATAAAAGGCAGACTGGAGAAGGTAAGTCTGTAGTATCTAAAAATGTTAATTTCCCTGTACTTGAATCAATTCTAAAAACAGATATATTATGACTTTTCTGGTTGGCTACTAATAAGAATTTACCAGTTGGGTCAATAGTGAAATTACGAGGCCAATCACCATGAACAGATATATTCTGTATTTTATTTAAGACTCCTGTTTTAATATTCCTTTTAAAAACAACAATTGTGTTTTCACCTCTATTGGAGCCATATAAGAAATCTTCATTTTTTGATAAATGTATGTCTGCACAATAACTATCACCTTTAAAATCATCACTTAAAGTTGAAATATTTTCCAATAATTCAAATTTGTTATTTGTCTTTTTTCCAGATGTAATCGTGTTTGCATATTCATTAATAATGTATATAAACTGACCATCTTTTGTTAAAGAAAAATGTCTTGGACCTGTATTATCTGTCATTTCAATAATAGATGAAGTAACTAATTCGTAGTCTTTTTTATTATTAGTTAATTGGTATTTGTAAACGCCATTTTTACCTAGATCGGAAATATATAAGTTGTCTTTATAAAATTGAGCAGAATGTGCATGCGAAACTATACTGTCAATATTATGGTTTAATATTTGAAAAGATTCATTTAAAGAACCATCATTTTTTATGGTATAAAGTGATGCATTTCCACCAGTATAATTTGAAACGATGGCTTTATTTCCTGATTCATTAACTGAAATATGACAAGGATGTGCACCGTGAGTACTAACTATATTTAAAGATGTTAAACTCCCGTTTTCTTTAACTTTAAACGATGAAGTTGCTCCGTTTTCGTTTTCATTTACTGCATAAATATAATTTTTGTCTGGAGAATATGTTAAATAGGATGGGTTTTCAGAGATTGCAGCTAGCTGTTTGCTTGTTAGTTCACCAGTTTCAGTATTAAATTGAAATTGATAAATCCCTTCACTATCACCGTTGGTGTAAGTCCCAACATATAAAGACGTATTAGGGTTAGCGCAATTTAATAAACATATTGTAATGCAGAATAAGAATAATTTGAATTTCATAAGAAAATTTTAACGTCTAAATTAGAATAATTTATTGAAATAAAAATACAAATTTTTGTTTAAAACTTTTTCAGAAAAAAGCGAAATTTCTATGTATTTTTATACACTCCGTTTAAAACAACAAAACGACTTTACAGCAAACAACTTAACATTATTAAATGTATTTAATTTTTGATACTGAAACCACAGGATTACCAAAACGTTGGAACGCACCAATTACCGATACTGATAATTGGCCAAGGTGTATTCAAATTGCATGGCAATTGCACGATGACATGGGAAACTGTATCGAGCATCAAGATTATTTAGTACAACCAGAAGGTTTTAATATTCCGTATGATGCTGAGAAAATTCATGGAATTTCAACCGAATTAGCTCAAGAACAAGGTATTCCTTTAGCTAAAGTTTTAGAGAAATTTAATGATGTTTTAGGTAGAACCAAATTTGTAGTTGGTCAAAATGTAAAGTTTGATTTGAACATTATGGGAGCCGAGTTTGTGCGTGGTGATGTTGGAAACCAATTACAAGAATTACCAGTTTTAGATACGTGTACTGAACATACTGCAAATTTATGTCAGATTCCTGGTGGACGTTACGGCAAATTCAAATTGCCAACACTTACAGAGTTACATGAACATTTATTCAATAAACCATTTGGTGATGCGCATAATGCAACTGCAGATGTGGAGGCAACAACACGTTGCTTTTTCGAGTTACTACGTTTAGGTGAATATACTAAGGAACAGTTAGATGTTCAACCAGATTATTTTCAGAGCTTTAATAAAGCTAACCCACAAATAATTGAGTTAATAGGCTTAAAGCATATTAATCTTAAAAAGGAAAGTGCTAAAATAAATGAGCGCATTCAAAAAGCACAAACGAGTGCTGTTTCTACAGAAGAAATACAACAAAATATTTCAGAATTAGCCGATGTAGATTTTGTGCATTTGCATAACCATTCACAATTTTCAATTTTACAATCTACTATTAGTGTTAAAGATTTAGTTACCGTTGCTGCAGAACATAATATGGAAGCAGTTGCATTAACTGACCACGCAAATATGATGGGTGCGTTTCATTTTGTAAACGCAACAAATAGCCATAATAAATTTGTAAAAGAAAAGAATGCTGAAGCTTTAGAAAAAGGAGAAATACCTACAGCCAAAGAAATAAAACCTATTATTGGTTGCGAGTTTTTTGTTTGTGAAGACCATTTAGATAAAAGCAGAAAAGACAATGGTTATCAAATCGTATTGTTGGCAAAAACCAAAAATGGCTATCATAATTTGGCAAAACTTTCTTCGCATGCCTATACAAAAGGGTTTTATTATGTGCCAAGAATTGACAGAAAACTAATTCAGGAATACAAAGAAGATTTAATTGTATTAACAGGGAATTTATACGGCGAAGTGCCAAGTAAAGTCCTAAATATTGGAGAGAATCAAGCAGAAGAAGCTTTGTTGTGGTGGAAAAATGAGTTTGGAGACGATTTGTATATCGAACTTATGCGACATAATCAAGAAGATGAAAATCGTGTAAATCCAACGTTAATAAAATTTTCAAAACAACATCAAATAAAACTTATTGCCACAAATAATACTTACTATTGTAAACAAGATGATGCCAATGCACATGATATTTTGTTATGTGTAAAAGAAGGTGAAAAGCAAGCAACACCAATTGGTCGCGGACGTGGTTATCGTTATGGATTACCAAATCAAGAATACTATTTCAAGTCTCCAGACGAGATGAAAACCTTGTTTAAAGATGTGCCAGAATCTATTAGTAATATTCAAGAAGTAGTCGATAAAATTGAGCATTATCAATTAGCGCGGGAAGTTTTACTACCGAAGTTTGATATTCCAGATGAATTTAAAAAGGAAGAAGATTTATCCGATGGTGGTAAACGTGGAGAAAATGCATATTTAAATCATATCACTTACGAAGGCGCAAAAAAACGTTATCCAGAACTTACGGATGACATTAAAGAACGCATCGATTTTGAACTAAGCGTGATTGAAAACACAGGTTATCCAGGGTATTTTTTAATTGTTGAAGATTTTATTCGGGAAGCCCGAAATATGGATGTATCGGTTGGTCCTGGTCGTGGTTCTGCTGCAGGTTCGGTGGTTGCGTATTGCTTAAAAATCACGAATATAGACCCTTTAAAGTATAATTTACTTTTTGAGCGTTTCTTAAATCCAGATAGGATTAGTATGCCGGATATCGATATCGATTTTGATGATGAAGGCAGAAGCCGTGTAATGGATTATGTAATTGATAAATACGGAAGTAACCAAGTTGCGCAGATTATTACTTATGGAACCATGGCTGCAAAATCTTCTATTCGAGATACAGCGCGTGTTTTAGATTTGCCATTATTTGATGCCGATAGAATTGCAAAACTGATTCCAACCATGTCTAAATTGAATAAGATTTTTGGTTTAGATGAAAAAGAATTAAGTAAGAAATTTAGAGCAGAAGATTTAGAAAAAGTAAATCAATTACTTAATATTTCTGATGGTGACGATTTAGAAGCTGAAACCATAAACCTAGCTAGAACACTAGAAGGTTCGGTTCGTAATACAGGAATTCATGCCTGTGGCGTTATTATCACACCAGACGATATTACAAAGTTTGTTCCTGTAGCAACCGCCAAAGATTCCGATTTGTATGTCACCCAATTTGATAACTCCGTTGTTGAGGATGCGGGTTTATTAAAAATGGATTTCTTGGGGTTAAAAACATTAACCTTAATTAAGGACACCGTAAAAATAGTTAAGGCGAAACATGATATTTTACTCGACCCAGATACATTTCCTTTAGATGATGAATTAACCTATGAGTTGTTTCAAAAAGGAGAAACCGTTGGTGTATTCCAGTATGAATCTCCAGGAATGCAAAAACATCTTAAAGATTTAAAACCAACTGTTTTTGAAGATTTAATTGCCATGAATGCTTTGTATCGTCCAGGACCCATGGAATATATTCCAAGTTTTGTACGCAGAAAACATGGCGATGAAGAGATTGAGTACGATTTGCCAGCAATGGAAGAATACTTAAAAGAAACCTATGGAATTACAGTTTATCAAGAGCAAGTAATGTTGTTGTCGCAAAGTCTTGCTGGATTTACAAAAGGTGAAGCCGATGTTTTACGTAAAGCCATGGGGAAAAAGCAAATTTCGGTTCTTGATAAAATGAAACCAAAGTTTATCGAACAGGCTAGTGCAAATGGACATGATGCTAAAATTTTAGAAAAAGTTTGGAAAGATTGGGAAGCTTTTGCGAGTTATGCGTTTAATAAATCGCACTCGACATGTTATGCATGGATAGCCTACCAAACGGCCTATTTAAAAGCACATTATCCTGCGGAATATATGGCGGCAGTTTTATCTAATAATATGAACGACATAAAATCGGTTACCTTTTTTATGGAAGAGTGTAAACGTATGCGTTTAGATGTTTTAGGACCAGATATTAACGAGAGTTACTACAAGTTTTCGGTAAATAAAGATAATGCAGTTCGTTTTGGAATGGGAGCCATAAAAGGCGTAGGTCATGGTGCAGTTATGACTATTGTTGAGCATAGAAAAAAAGATGGGAATTTTAAATCTATTTTTGATTTCGCAAAACGAATAGACTTACGTGCAGCTAATAAAAAAGCATTTGAAAATTTAGCACTTGCAGGTGGTTTTGATGGATTTTTAGATACGCATCGTGCACAATATTTTCATGATGATGGTCATGGAATTACATTCTTAGAAAAAGTAATTAAGTATGCACATAAACACCAAGAAAACGAAAACTCTGCGCAAGTAAGTTTGTTTGGCGATGCTAGCGATGTGCAAATTGCAGAGCCCGAAGTGCCACCATGCGAAGAATGGGGAACTATGGAAAAATTAGCGCAAGAGCGTGAAGTTGTTGGTATTTATATTTCTGGGCATCCGTTAGATGATTTTAAAACCGAAATGAAATCGTTTTGTAATGCAACCGTTGCTATGTTTAATGATTTAGAAACTTATGTGAATAGAGAACTTGTTTTTGGTGGCGTTGTTACAAATGTGGAACATCGTGTAAGCAAGCAAGGAAAAGGTTGGGGAATGTTTACAATTGAAGATTATACAGATAGTTATGAGTTCAGGATTTTTGGTGAAGATTACCTAAAACATAGGCACTTTTTAATGAAAAACAGCTTTGTGCATGTTAAAACATTTGTGAGAGAAGGTTGGACAAATAGAGATACAGGTAAAAAAAGTGATCCAAGAATGCAGTTTAATAGCTTTCGGTTATTGCACGATGTTATGGAAAATTATGCTAAAAAACTTTCGATACAGGTTGATATTAATGATTTAAGCGAAGATAAAATTTTACAGCTTAAAGATTTATTACAGATGCATCCCGGAAATCAGATGCTAAATTTTGTTGTGTATGATATTAAGGAAAAAATAAAAATAAATATGCCTAGCAGAAAGCAGAAAGTAAAAGTATCGCAAGAACTTTTAAATGAATTGAAAGAACAAGATGTGAGGTATAAGTTGAATTAAATTCCTGCGGAGGTAGGAATCTGCATGTTGTTTTTGTTATTTTGAGTGGAGCGTTAGAGTCTTTTTGTAATGTGTTGTAGATGTTGTTTAGTTCCAATTTAATAGATTACCACGTCGTTCCTTCTCGCAATGACGGTTTATAATTAACTTTTATCATTCAAGTAACCACCAGAATTCTGTAAAGTGTAATTTTGCGCAAAGGATAGTAGTGGCATCCTTTTTTGAAAAAAAAGATATAGCGGATAGCCTGACATTTTAAGTATTAAAATGATGCGCCCAAGTATAAATAATAGGAAACAATACTGGTATAGACAAAACAAATAGTTGTGAAGTAAGCTTTGGCAAAATTTTTGACTAAGTTTGTGTATAACAATGAAGTTAAATACAATTAAAAAATAAATATTATGGCATTAGAAATAACAGATGCAACGTTTGAAGAAACGGTATTAAAAAGTGATAAACCTGTGTTGGTAGATTTTTGGGCTGCTTGGTGTGGACCATGTAGAATGGTTGGACCAATTATTGAAGAGGTTAGTAACGAATATGAAGGTAAAGCAGTTGTTGGAAAGGTTGATGTGGATGCAAACCAAGAGTTTGCTGCAAAATACGGTGTGCGTAACATACCTACGGTTTTGGTTTTTCAGAACGGAGAGGTTGTTGGTAGGCAAGTTGGTGTAGCACCAAAAAATGCTTACACTGATGCTATTGACGCACTTTTGTAAAATAGAAAGTAAAAGAAAATTGAAAAGGTTTGCCGTTATGGTAAACCTTTTTTTTATTTTAGATGCATAGAAAAATAAAACGCAAAGTTATGAGTAAAAATAAAGTGCAAGATGCTATTGATAGTAAGTTAATTGAAGAACGTAAAGTGTTTTTGTGGGGACAGGTTGATGATGATTCGGCTAAACATGTAATTGATAGATTGATGTATTTAGACGCTTTAGAAACTAAAGATATTCATTTATATATTAATAGTCCTGGTGGTTATGTAACTTCTGGTTTTGCTATTTACGATTGTATGAATTCTTTAAAAAGTGATGTATCTACTATTTGTACAGGATTAGCTGCTTCTATGGGTTCTATTTTATTGTCAGTTGGAGCAAAAGGAAAGCGTTTTATACATCCGCATGCTCGAGTTATGATTCACCAGCCAAGTGGTGGAGCGCAAGGACAAGCTTCGAATATTGAGATTCAAGCCCAAGAAATTATTAAAACAAAAGAACTTGGAGCGAAAATTTTAGCTGATAATTGCGGTCAACCTTTTGAGAAAATAATGAAAGATTTTAATAGAGATTATTGGATGAGTGCAGACGAATCGGTTGCATACGGAATTGTTGATGGTATTTTGAAATAGATTTTTATTAAATGAATCTACAGCATGAACTTAATAAAGTTGGAGGGTTTAAAAACCTAGAGCTACTTGCAAAACAAGTGGTTGAAGGCTTTATTTCGGGTATGCATAAAAGTCCGTTTCATGGGTTTTCTGCAGAATTTGCTGAGCATAAAATTTATAATCAAGGCGAAAGTACGCGTCATATAGATTGGAAGTTGTTTGCGAAAACGGATAAGCTTTACACCAAACGCTATGATGATGAAACGAACCTGCGTTGTCATATTATTATAGATAATAGTAGCTCGATGCATTATCCAGAAATGGAAACGTTTTCAATTAATAATCTTAATAAAATTGGGTTTTCTGTTTTAGCTTCTGCGTCTTTAATGAATATACTAAAAAAACAACGTGATGCTGTTGGATTGAGTATTTATAGTGATTCTTATGATTTTTATTCGCCCGAAAAAGGAAGTGAGCGTCATCACCAAATGATTTTAAATAAATTAAGTGAAACAGTAATTTCGAAACCTTTAAATAAACAAACTGAAACTTATAAGTATTTACATCAAATAGCAGAAAAAATCCATAGGCGTTCCATGATTTTTTTGTTTACTGATATGTTTCAAACAACAACTGACAAAACAAAGCTATTTGAAGCTTTAAGGCATTTAAAATACAATAAGCATGAGGTGATTATGTTTCATGTTTTTGATAAAGCAAAAGAATTGAAATTCGATTTTGATGATAAGCCAAAACGTTTTATTGATGTTGAAACAGGTGAGTATATTAATTTGTATGCTGATACAATAAAAGATAGTTACAAATCTGCGGTGAGTGATTATTTTGAAGCATTGCGATTAAAATGTGCACAATACAAAATTAAATATGTTGAAGCGGATATTAATAAAGATTTTAATAATGTGCTCACAACGTACATGGTAGAACGCCAAAAATTTGTTTAGTGAAATTATGCTTAAAAAAACTAAAAAAACGTTTGAGATATAAAAAAAGGCGTGTATATTTGCAACCGCAATAATGCAACGGTCTGGTAGTTCAGTTGGTTAGAATGTCGCCCTGTCACGGCGAAGGTCGCGGGTTCGAGTCCCGTCCAGACCGCAAATTAAATTGCTAATCGCTTAGAAATCAATATGATATCTAAGCGATTTTTTTATGTGTAACAAATTCTGTACAATACTGAATGTCAGTTACTTGGATTTTTTTGTTAAGATATAGGGATAGGGGTAATGCTATCTTTACTCCATGGAAAAATTTTCTAAACAGATTGAAAATCTATTAGAGTATCCACAGATTACTTTGTTTCAGAATATGCTCAATTTTTGGATGGTTTAGATTCGGAGCAAAAACAGGTTTTTATTAGTGAATTACGTGGAATGCATACTAACTAATCAATATAAGAGGATTATTCAGTCCAAAGGTTTTGGTTTAGATTTTGAAAGTAAAAGAGGTAACTTCAGATATTCTGAACAAGATTTAAAAGATGCTGAAAAAGCAAAACCTTTACATACGGAGAAGTTATTGCCAGTTATAGAAGAAGATAATTATAT
>CAZLXG010000042.1:0-19603 GCA_964563585.1 uncultured Flavobacteriaceae bacterium
TATTATATTATAAATTTGACAATATTATCCTTTATATGTTATTAAATAATCATTCAAAAAACCTATTAGAATGTGGAACAGACGAAGCAGGGCGTGGCTGTTTAGCTGGCCCTGTTACTGCTGCGGCTGTTATTCTTCCAACAAATTTTAAGAATAACATTCTTAACGACTCTAAACAGCTTAGTGAAAAGAAAAGAGATATTTTAAAGCCTATTATTGAAATTGAAGCTATAACTTTTGGGGTATCTCATGTTTTTCAAGGTGATATTGATAAAATTAATATCCTTAATGCTTCAATTTTAGCAATGCATAAATCTATTAACAAATTAAATCCTATTCCTAAATTTATAATTATTGATGGTAATAGATTTAAACCTTACAATAATATTCCTTTTGAAACCATTATTAAAGGTGACGGCAAATATTTAAGTATTGCCGCTGCTTCTGTTTTAGCAAAAACGTATCGTGATGAATATATGAATAAAATTCACAAAGAATTTCCGATGTATAATTGGAAACAAAATAAAGGTTACCCTACTAAAGAGCACAGAGCAGCCATAAAAAAATACGGCATAACAAAATACCATCGAAAAACGTTTAGATTATTGCCCGAACAATTAAAGTTAGATATTTAAGTTTTTATATTTCTTTTGGAGGAAATTATTTTCAAATCAAAGACAAAAGTAACTTTCAATAATTTTATAATTCATTTTTTTTTATTTTTAAATGAATTAAAATAATATGTAGGTTTGTACAAATTAATCCATTTCATGAAATTTTCATATTGCGCTCTCATCCTACTATTAATATGTAGTTGTACAAACCCAAATGCCAATCGCTCAAAACTTATTCATTTTGTTCCTGAAAATGCAACGATTATTTTAAAAACTTCAAATCTAGAGAGTTTAAAGAGTAGCATTCAAAATAGTGACTTTTTACAAAAACTATCTAAAACAAATTCATACAAAACTTTAGAAAACAAACTGAAAAACTTATCAATTTTAAACCTTATTGATGAAACTTTAATTTGTTTTTCAAAAGATAAAACGGATAGTCTTCAATATTCCATAATTTCAAAATACCATAAAAATTTATTCAAAACAGATTCGTTACCTAATTATATAGAAGAAACTTTTACTTATAAAAACAAACCTATAACCAAGTCAACCTTAAACAACAATACTTTTTATAGCACCATAATTGACAGCATATTTATTACTTCATCTTCAAAAGAAATTATTGAAGCTTCTTTTAATACACTTGAAAATAATTTTAAGCTAGAAAAAATTTACAATACTACAAGCAACGATAAAACACTTTCTATTATAACAAAGCCTGACAACGCATTTATAAGCTCATTTTTTATTGAAGATTCATTGTCTTTAAATACTCTCACAAATCATATTGCTATTGACGTTGATATTAACCAAAATGAAATAATTATTAATGGTATTACAAAAGCTATCGATTCATCAAAAAGTTTAATTAATATTTTTAAAAATAGTATTCCGCAAGAAAATCAAATGCAAAATATCACACCTTCTAATAGCGACGGTTTTTTGAGTTTTACATTTAATGATTTTTATGATTTTGAAATAAACTTAGCAAAATTCAACAAAAAAGATTCTTTGTCAAATACTACCCTTTTTGATAATATTATTGAAGTTGGCGTTATTTATGAAAGTAAAAATAGAGCTATTATACTAAACTCTTTAGATGTAATTACGACTAAAGATGCCTTACTTAACGAACTAAACATTATTGATACCTATAGACAGATTGGTATTTATGATTTTGATAAACCTAGTATATTTATTGAAACTTTTTCTCCGTTAATTACATTTAACAAAGCGACTAAATACTGTATATTGGACAACTTTTTCGTGTTTGCTGATGATATGGAGATGCTTCAAAACATAATAGCCAATTATCAAAATAAAACCACGCTAAGTGAAAAATCATATTTTAAAAATATCAAAGAAAACTTAAGTGATGAGTCGTCATTATTAATGGTAGCAAATGCCTCAACGCTAAAAAATATTTTAAATAAAAACATTCAAGAAAATTCAACCTTAAAATTAAAAAAATATAATGCTTCTGCATTACAATTTATATACGACAACAATTTTGCGCATGTAAATGGCATTATTAAAAAGACAAAAAGTAGAGCATATCAAAATTCAATTTCAGAAGAATTAAATATAAAACTTGATGCAGATTTATTAAACAACCCACAGTTTGTAACTAACCATAGAACCAAACAAAAAGAAATAGTTGTACAAGATGTAAACAACATCCTATATTTAATTTCTAACAAAGGAAAAATTCTTTGGAAAAAACAACTTCATGGTGCTATTTTAGGAAACATTGAGCAAATTGATATTTACAAAAACAGCAGACTTCAATTAGCTTTTGCAACACCTCACCGTGTTTATATATTAGATAGAAATGGCAATGATGTAGCTCCTTTTCCTAGTAAATTTAATGACGCTATTACACAACCTTTGGCGGTTTTTGATTATGACAGAACTAAAAACTACAGACTATTTGTTACACAGGATAAAAACGTTTTAATGTATAATACTAGTGCGAAAATTGTTAATGGTTTTACATTTAAATCGGCTAATACAAGTATTGTAAGTCAGCCAAAACATTTTAGAATTGGCAATAAAGATTACATTGCTTTAAAAACAAAAAGTAAACTTTATATTTTGGATAGAACTGGAAGAACAAGAGTGACTCCAAAAACGACAAGTAATTTTTCTTCTGAAGACATTTTTCTTTATAAAAACACGTTTACAACAACTACACTTAACGGAAATTTAATTTCGGTTGATACGCGTGGAAATTCATCAACAAAAAATTTAAATCTATCTAAAAATCATCATTTAAAAACCACAAGTAAAACTTTGGTGGCATTAAGTGAAAACAAGCTTACTATAAAAAATAAAACCATTGAGTTAGATTTTGGAAACTACACCAAACCTGATGTTTTCTACATTAACGACAAAATTTATGTGTCAATTACCGATTTACAATCGCAAAAAATATACCTCTACGATAGTCAAACAAAATTACTTCCTAATTTCCCTGTGTATGGAAATTCGTCAATTATATTAGGTAATATTAATACCGATAGAAGCTTAGAATTTATTACTAAAGGAGAAAGTAATTCTATTATTCTTTATAAAATTAATTAATTGCTAATAACTCTGTTAGTAATTTTTTATTAAGCCCTTTGTTTGTAAAAAACTAATCTTATCTTTAACCCAGCTATTAATCAATTATTTACAATGAAACTCTACTCAAAAATAACAGTTTTAGTCTGTGCCCTTTTAATAAGTTTTTCTTCAGTTTGTCAAAATGCTTGTAGCACATATTATCCATTTAAAGAAAGTGCAAAATTTGAAATAACAAACTTTAACAAAAAAGGTAAAAAAGAGAGTGTAATAAATTACGAAGTGGTAAATATTGAAAATAATGTAGCCACCATTAAAACAATTGTTTCAGATGCCAAAGGCAAAGAAATAACAACCACAAATTACCAAGTAACTTGTAATGGTGATAGTGTTTCTATAGATTTTAAATCTATGATGAGTGCAGATTTATTTAAGCAATATAAAGACATGGATATTGATATGTCTGGAAGCAATATAGAGTTTCCAAACAATTTAGAAGTTGGTCAAACCCTAAAAGATGCCAATCTTAAAATGGCTATAAACATGGGTGGAATGAACATGAATATGAAAATTGATATGATAAACAGAAAAGTTTATGCTAAAGAATCAATAACTACAAGTGCAGGAACATTTGATTGTTTTGCATTAAGCTACACTACAGAAATGAAAATGGGTATGAAAATGTCTTTTAAAATCAAAGAATGGGTTTCTGAAGGTGTTGGTATTGTAAAGAGCGAGAGTTACAATAAAAAGGGTAAGCTTATGGGTTACTCAGAATTAACAAGTATTACAAATTAAATTATAAAAACATAACGATAACCAAATCGAAGTCCTCGAGTCTAGAACGTCAAAACATTTGTTTTGGCGTTCTTTTTTTGCAATTATTTCAACTTAATTTAATAGTATTGTAGTCTTAATAAAAAGAGAATTATACCCATCATGATTTCAAGAAAAAACGCAGCAATTTCAAAATTTATAATTCATAAAGTTGGCAACAAATTTAACGATACAAAAAATGCCTTTTCAAATAAAACAGTAGATTTTGACGAAGCTAGTTACGATTTAATGCTACCTTTTTTATTAAGACCTTTCGGTAATGTAGTTCAAAGCTATCGTTTCAATCATCATGCAGATATTAGTTTAAATGAAATTAATAGCTATACCACACAATTATTTAACGATGAAGATGGTTTTGTAGAAATTTCAAAACATATTGTTACGCATTTATTCGAGCAATCTACCTCAGCTCAAATAAAAACAGGCGATGTTTTAATAGTGATGTTTGAAGGTATTGAATACCAAGAAATAACAACAAACGCCATTGGAATTTTTAAAATTGAAAACAAAGTAAACTTCTTTCAAACCTATTTAGAAAACAACAGTTATGATGTTTTGGTACAAAAAGGAATCAGTTCTAAAAAAGTAGATAAAGGTTGTTTAATTTTAAATCAGGCAGATACAGAAGGTAAAATCATTTTAAGTGTAGACAACAATAGTTATGATGCGCAATATTGGATTAATCAGTTTTTAAATATCAAATATGCTGATGATGCTAATAACCACACACAACAATATATTGAGCTTTGTAAAGACTTCTCTACCGAAATTTTAAAAACCAGTTATGGCGCTCAAGAACAAAATATGTTTTTAGCTAATACAATTGATTTTTTTAAAGAAAATGAAGTTGTAAATGTTGAACGATTTATAGATGATGTTTTTGAAGAAGACAAACAAAAAACGTTATTTAAAGATTATAAAAAAGAATTTGAAAGCGAGCTAAACACCGTTATTAGAAATCAGTTTGATGTAGCCGAAAAAGTAGTTAACAAAGAAAAAAAGAAAATAAAAACCGAGATTAAACTTGATACCAACATACAAATAAAGCTAGATATTGATGCACCTGAAGCTTCTAGCGAATATCTAGAACGTGGTTATGATGATGAAAAAAAAATGCACTATTATAAAGTGTTTTTTAATGTAGAAGCTTAAATTCTAAGGTGTAGAATTAGAAACCTGCAACACTTTACCATTATAATATTTGTTTCCGTTTAATGAAAATTCATAAATATATTGAGCCATTTCTAAAGCAGAAGTTGGCGCATTATAATCTGGAAAAGCCTCTTTAAGCATTTCGGTTTGTACGGCTCCTAATGCTAATACATTAAATTGTGGCCCTATTTCTTTATACTCTTCGGCTAATAATTCGGTTAAAGTAATTACAGCGCCTTTACTAGAACTGTAAGCTGAAAGCCCTGGGAATTTCATACTTCCTTGAATACCTCCCATTGAGCTTATAGTTACAACATGACTATCGTTTTTCATAAAAGGAACAACAATTCTTGTCATTTCAGCAACTCCAAAAACATTGGTTTTATATACTTGCTCAAAATCTTCAAACGTAGTTTCAACAAAAGGTTTATTTATTAAAGTTCCTGCATTATTAATTAAAACATCAACTTGCTTCCATTCATTTTTAATAAACGTTTCTACTTTTTTATAATCTTCAACTTCATTCAAATTAAAAGAAAAGGACACAACATTATCTAAATTTAGGTTTTCTATAGGTTTTTCATTCCGCGAAAGCGCCAAAATGTTATGTCCAGATTTAGAAAAAAGTTTCACAAGTTCAAAACCAATACCTCTACTTGTTCCAGTAATAATTACATTCTTACTCATTATTCATTTTAATTTCTCGTGTTGGCGTTGTGCTCATCATTTCAATAGCTGGAGCAATTTTATTTACTATACGTGCCATAAAATCATAATCCATTTTTTCTGCTTCATCATCTACGTGATGATAATAGTCATAGTTAGTGAAATCGAATGTTGAAATGGTTTGACTTGGTTCATTAAATATTTTATAAAACGAATAATTATCCGAGCGGTAAAACAATTGAAATTCTTTAGCTTTTGGAAGTAACCCTACAAAATTCTGATTTGTATATGTGTTTGTTTTTTCAGCCATATTAGACAACTCATAACCTGTAATATAAACTTCATAATCTTTATCTTTCATTGGAATACCAATCATTTCAAATTCCAACATGGTGTAAAGATTAAGGTTTTTTTCTTTAAGATGTTCTGCCAACTTCATAGAACCTATTAACCCCATTTCTTCAGCAGAAAATAAAGCAAAAATAATACTACGCTTGTTAGTTTTTTTAGTTGCAAAATATCTTGCCAAAGCAACAACTGCACTTGTTCCTGTAGCATCATCGTTCGCTCCATTTGCAATCGAGTCGTTATCAACTTTCTTACCAAAACCAATATGGTCGTAATGCGCACCAAGAATAATTACTTCATCTTTAAGTTTTGGGTCATTTCCTTCTAAATACCCTATAATATTGTATGCGTCTTTTCCTTTAGCATCAAAATTATCGCGATAATTATCAAAATAAGGTTTTACGTCGTAGCTCTTAAATTTGTTTTCAAGAAAAACTGCTGCCTTTTCAATTCCTTCTGTTCCTGTATCTCTACCTTGTAATTCATCTGAAGCTAAATAAGTAACCGTTTCTTCAAGCTCAGAACTTGTAATTACTATCTCTTTTGATTTACAACTAAAAACAAATATTGTAATTAGTGCTAATAATAAATTTTTCATTATATCTTTTGATTTGTCATAAAGATAAAAAAAAACCTGATTCAAATAAATGAAACAGGTTTTTAATATAGTTAAATTCCGAATCTAGTTCAGAATGATAATTTACACTAACATCGTTACAGGATTTTCAATATAATCCTTTAAGGTTTGAAGAAATAAGGAACCTGTTGCTCCATCAACTGTTCTGTGGTCACAAGCTAAAGATAATTTCATAGTATTTCCAACTACAATTTGTCCATCTTTTACAACTGGCTTTTCAACAATATTACCTACTGATAGAATTGCAGAATTTGGTTGATTAACAATAGAAGTAAAACTTTCTATACCAAACATACCAAGGTTTGAAACGGTAAACGTACTACCTTCCATTTCGGCAGGCGTTAATTTTTTATTTCTAGCTTTTCCTGCAAGGTCTTTTACAGCAGCACCTATTTGAGGTAAGGTTTGCTCATTTGCAAACTTTACTACAGGAACAACCAAACCATCTGGAACCGCTACTGCAACACCAATATGTACATGATTATTTAATCGCATTTTATCTGCGAACCATTGCGAATTTACTTGCGGATGTTGTTTTAATGCTAAAGCACAGGCTTTAACAATAATATCGTTATACGATATTTTAGTATCTGGAATTGAGTTGAATTGCTTACGAAAAGCAATTGCATTTTCCATATCAAACTCTACATTTAAGTAATAGTGAGGTGCTGTGAATTTAGAATTAGTTAACGCCTTAGCAATAGCTTTACGCATTTGTGAGTTTGGAACTTCATCAAAATCTTCTTGTCCAGTAGCTACAAATTTACCTACTGATGCAGCAGATGTTGATGGTGTAAAGTTTTCTATATCGCGTTTTATAATTCTTCCATGCTCACCAGAACCCGTTACTTGAGCTATATTTACTCCTTTTTCTTCTGCCATTTTTTTGGCTAAAGGTGAAATAAACAATCTTCCGTTTGGAGTTTCTACTGAAATTTTTGGAGTCTCAGCAGCCACCGTTTTTGGAGTCTCTACTTTTTGAGTTTCTTTTTTAGGTGTTTTTTCAGTTTCACTAAAACTTGCTGCAACTTTAAAGTTACTTGCTACTGCAGAAACATCTGTTCCTGCTGGACCAATAATTGCTAATAACGAATCTACTTTTGCCGATTCACCTTCTTGTAAACCAACATATAAAAGTGTTCCGGATTGAAACGATTCAAACTCCATTGTCGCTTTATCAGTTTCAATTTCGGCAAGAATATCGCCTTCTTCAACAACATCACCAACCTTTTTTAACCAAGTTGCAACTGTGCCTTCTTCCATAGTATCACTCAACCTTGGCATAGTAACAACTATAACACCTTCTGGTAATTCGGCTGTACTCACTGACTCTTCAGTTTTATTTGATGACTCTTCAACAGCAACTATTTCTTCTTTTACTTCCGCAGAAGCGTTACCATTCAATAATTCTGAAATATCTTCACCTTCCTCACCTATAATAGCTAAAAGTGTATCCACTTTTGCTGTTTCTCCTTCTTGAATACCTATATGAAGCAATACACCTTCGTTAAAAGATTCAAACTCCATAGTGGCTTTATCTGTTTCTATTTCAGCTAAAATATCGCCTTCTTCAATTTTATCACCAACTTTTTTCAACCAAGAAGCAACTGTGCCTTCTTCCATGGTATCACTTAATCGTGGCATGTTTATAATTTCTGCCATAACTTATATTTTATGTTGAATAAATGGATAATCTTCTTGCTCGTAAACCATATCGTAAAGTTGTTGTTTTTCTGGATATGGCGATTCGTCTGCAAATTTTTCACATTCTGAAACCAAATCTTTCACACGTTTATCTATAACTTTTAAATCAGCTTCAGATGCATATTTATTTTCAAGAATAATATCTTTAACCTGTGTAATTGGGTCAATTTTTTTGTATTCTGCTACCTCATCTTTCGTTCTATAATGTTGTGCATCACTCATTGAATGCCCTCTATAACGATATGTTTTAAGTTCTAAAAATGTTGGTCCATCACCACGACGTGCACGTTGTATAGCTTCATCAAAAGCTTCTGCTACTTTTATAGGGTTCATCCCATCAACTGGTCCACATGGCATTTCATAACCTTTACCAAGTTTCCAAATATCTGTATGATTTGCTGTACGCTCTACTGATGTTCCCATTGCATATCCATTGTTTTCACAAACAAATACAACTGGTAATTTCCAAAGCATAGCTAAATTAAATGTTTCGTGCAACGAACCTTGTCGTGCTGCACCATCACCAAAACAACATAAGGTTACCGCATCACTTCCATGAAATTTATCACCAAAAGCAATACCAGCGCCTAAAGGAATTTGACCTCCAACAATACCATGACCTCCATAAAAACGGTGTTCTTTTGAAAAAATATGCATAGAACCACCCATACCTTTTGAAGTCCCTGTTACTTTTCCATACAATTCTGCCATAACCCGTTTTGGATCTACACCCATACCAATTGGTTGTACATGATTTCTATATGCGGTAATCATTTTATCTTTAGTCAAATCCATTGCATGCAATGCACCAGCTAAAATTGCTTCTTGACCATTATATAAATGAAGAAATCCTCTTACTTTTTGTTGAATATAAACAGCTGCTAGTTTGTCTTCAAACTTTCTCCAAAACAGCATATCTTCATACCATTTTAGGTATATTTTTTTAGTAATTTTTTGCATCGAGTAATATTAAGTTTTTACTTAAGATAAATACAAAAGTAACACATTAACTAGTAATGAAAAAGTCGAAATTCGGAAATTTTAAACGAAAACGTTATAGCACCGATTTATCGAATACTAATGGTAATAAATTTGCTAAAGAATTTGACTTAACAACTTTTCCTGTTTCACCCATAAAATAAATCTCTATAGGCGTTTCCTGCTTGACTTCGTACTCTGCGATAGCTTGTCTGCAAGCTCCACATGGAGGAATAGGACTAGTAGTTTGTTGCTTTTTTGACCCTGCAGTTATTGCTATTCTTAATATTTTAGCTTTTGGGTATTTTGCACCTGCATAATAAATAGCTGTACGTTCTGCACACAAACCAGAGGGATAAGATGCGTTTTCTTGATTATTTCCTATTATTATTTCGTTATTATCTAAAAGTATGGCAGCTCCTACTTGAAAATTTGAATAAGGTGCATAAGCATTTTCTCTTGCTTCAATAGCTTTACACATTAATGAAGACACCTCTTCTGGTAGTTCTTCTAAATTTTTAAAAACATAAAGTATTGATTCAATTTTTACTTCTTTCATTTGAAATATTTTTCTAAATAAATGTATGAAACTATTTTAAACAAAAAAACTATTGCTTTAAAACAATAGTTTTTTAATTATTTATTTGACTGTTTTCCTAATATTCGTTGTATTCACCAGCTCCTAAATTAAAGGTTAGTGAAAAACGCAATGTACTTTCTAATGGACTTTGCACTTTTGATGCTGAGAATAAATATGATAAATCTATATTAACAACATTGTACTTAAATCCTGCACCTAAAGCTAAAAATTTTCTAGCGCCTTTTTCTTCATTTTCATTAAAATAACCTGCTCTAAAAGCAAATGAATCTTGGTATAAATATTCTGCTCCTAAAGACCATGTGAATTCTTTTAACTCTTCACTAAAGCCGCCTGGCGCATCACCAAACGATTGAAACATCCCTGATAAAAAACTTACATCTGGATCTTTTCCTTCAACTATAATGTCTGGCTCACTACCATCAGTTGCCTGTGTACCACTACCATCCAAATCTACAAAACCATAAATAGGTGGTGTTGGCACTAATAATTTATCAAATTCAGCTGTTATCGCTATTTTATTATAATCATCGAATATAAAATCAAATCCTGCTCCTAAACGTAATGTTGTTGGTTGAAAATTTTCTTGTCCGCCTTCATCATATTTAAACTTTGGTCCAATGTTTTGAATAGCGAACCCCATTCTCCAACGCCCATTAAAATCACTATAAGCTTCTTCTTCACTTTGATAATATCCTGAAACATCTACACCAAAAGTATTTGCTGCAGCAGTATCATTAATTCCTGTATCTAGTTTTAAATCTGAACGTAAATAACGCATCGCTACAGACATAGCAAACTGATCGCTTAAACGTAAAGCATAAGAAACATCAATAGTTAATTCATTTGGTCGTTGAATTAATGCTTGTGAAAATTCGTCTTGAACAAACTCAATATCTCCTAATGAAAAATATTTAAAACTTGCTGCAAATGCACTTTTTTCATCTAAACGATTAAAATAAGTAACGTTTCCTAAAAAAATATCATTAACTAATTTACTTAAATATGGTGTATAACTTACAGCTATTCCTGATTTAGTTTCTGAAAAGGCATATTTTGATGAATTCCATTGTTGAGAAAACGCATCAACTGATGTCGCAACTCCCATATCTCCCATAGATGCTGCTCGAGCATCTGCCGCAATTAGAATAAATGGAACACCTGTAGTTATTACTCTTCTATCTTGATTTGGAAAAATGATAGTTTCTTGCGCATTAATTTTCAACATAACTGCTAATGCTATTAATAGTAATATTCTGTTCTTCATGAAGTAATTTTATTTAACAAATATAATTTTTTATTATAGTATAACAAGTTTCTCTATTTTTTCGACTTTTTTATTTAATAAATCAGAATGTACCGTTAGCTTATAAATATATACACCTTTTCCTATTTTATCTCCAAAATCATCTCTCCCATCCCAAACTAAATCTCTTGACAAAGAGCTTGTTATTTTTACACCACCGTTAGTTTGCCCATTAAGGGTTTTTACTAATTTTCCTGAAACGGTGAATATTTGTATAGAAACGTTTAAAGGGTCTGAACTATTGTGATTGAACCAAAATTCTGTATAATTTACAAAAGGATTTGGATAATTAAGTACGTTATTTATTACCAACTTTTGGTCTTTATCATACACAACAAATTGAATTTCAGTTATTGATGAATTATTATAAACATCCCAAGCTTTTAATGTTAATGTGTGAAGACCAGGTTCTAAATCTCTAAAAGGAAATGTTACAACACCTTTTTTATAATCATCAACTTCTGTTTGGTAATAATCATTTAACACAAACGGATTGGTTTCATCACCATCAATTATTGCTACAATATCGTGTCCAATACCACTTGCTGTATTTATACCGTTATCGTCTTCTAATTTCGCCAATAAAGTTGGTGACTCATTTGTTATTCCACCCGAAACAAAATTTTCATCATTCATATATAATGTTACCACAGGGCCGATATTATCTTCTTCTGCGTTTTCATTTAATCCACCAATTTTAATTGTATTAAGACTCACTCCTGATTGATCTAAAAACAACTCTTCGTTTTTTGCATAAAAACTCACCTTACCAAAACCAATAGGAATTCCTATATCTTTTGGTACCACAAAGTCAAATTCAAACAAACCATTAACAACAGATGCTTGCCCTCTGAAAATAATTTCACCTAACGTAGTGAAATTCATTTTTATAAGCTCCCCATTTAATTTTGTGTTATCATTGGCTAATGTTTGTCTATCTATATTCTTATCATAAATTGTGGTTGAAAGTGTACCATTATAATTGGTTAAAATTGCACCCGAAATATCAGTTACTTCTCCTGCAAGTTTCACATAGCTTAATGCTTTTAATGTATCTGTGGCTTGCGTTATTGGCACATCGTTAATCATTGTTAGTTTTATATTAGGTTTTGGAATTGACAGCTTCATTGCTGGATCTCCAATAAAAAACACCAATCTTCTTTGACTTTGATTAGATATTGATGGGGTGTTTTTTGTTAACCTTAATGCTTCTGCCATTGATGGATATTCATAATCTTCATAAGCATCATCATCATTATAAGAAAATAAATATTGCCCTAATTCATTATTAAAAGTAATTCCAAAACTCACAAAAACTTTTCGCGTGGTAGAAATTAAACTTATAGACCCTGCTTCTTTGTTCCAATAAGCGAATTCTCCAGCTGTTTCTCTAAATGGATTATCGAATCTTGTAAATTCACAAGTTACTGTAACAAAGCAATTAAGTTTACATGCATTTCTAAGGTTAAGAACATCGGGTTTCAAAAAAATACGCTCATTTGCTAAACCATCTTCTCCTCCATGACCAAAATAATTAATAACTAATGCGCCATTATCTATTCCCCTTAAAATAGCATCATTTACTTTTGGGTATCTATTTCCACCAGCTGAAGACTCCTGTTTATATGCATCAGAGTGAATTTTAACAACATTAATAAATGGTTTTTCTTGACTTACTAAATCTCCTACATTATTGGTAGTTTCTTGCAATATTCCTTCCCAATCTCTATCAACATCATCAGAAACTACTACAAAATTATTTCTCCAACTACCAAAAGCTTCTTTCACATAGTAACTTTCAATTTTATCAACCATTTCCTTGGCACGTTGTGGTGTATCCGCAAGTATACGACCTACAGCAATATCAAGTTTATCACTATTACTCATAGTACCTTCATTACCATCCATCATCCCATAAAAATCATCAGAAACAAAAGAACTGGTAAGGTTAAAACTGTTATATGAATACCAAGAAGGCACTATATTAGTGTTATTTGGAATTCTATCTTTATAATCAAATGAACCATCACCAAACAAACATAAATATTTTATTCTGTTTTCTATTGTACTAGCATTATCGTAAACATACTTTACTAAATTCCTTATAGCACCAACATCTTGATTCCCTGTGCTAAACTCATTATATATTTCATTTAACCCAACAACTTTTACATTCAAATTATATTGATTTCTGTTTATTTGCGCTAAACGCTCTGCTTGATTTAGCATATTATTTGGTGCAACAATAATATAATCTACATCTTGAAATTGACCTTGACTATTTTTAAGAATAGTTCCTTTTATGTTTTGATTACTAATTGTTTTATTAGCATCTGTTTTTGGCTCAAAATAATCTGATGGTGTAACTGCTAAATAGGTTTTAAGTGTTCCTAAAGTAGATGTAAATGAAAAATTTGATTCAGCTGCTTCATTCACATAATTTGTAACATTGTATAAATTAGTTACATCCCAAACTTCAGAAACTTGAGACGCATTTGTAATATTATACTCACCAATACCTGAAGCTAATGCAACTGCACTATTTTTAAATTGAAATTGAGTATCTATAAAATTTAAAGCTCTTGTCGCTTCAATAGAGATATAATCTAAATACCCTATCCCACTTGGATTTCCTTGATTATCAAAATTAATGTTTACAGTAACTTTTGAAGAACTTACATTTATATTTCCTATAAATGACGACCCAGTTGCTAAACTTGGGTCTGATGCTCCTGCTATAGATAATGTAGATTCTAAACTACCATTAACACTAATTTGCATAGAACTTTGTGTTGTAGATGAAGAAGCAACATATACTTTTATATTAATTGGTACAGAAGTAACTAAATCAGGAAAGGAAAACTCATATGTTTTTTCATTTTCAATATCAAAACTATCACCAAACCATCGTCTTCCTAAAAGCGCAATATTATGTTCATCTACTTCATAAAACTTATAATCTTCAAAGGTATCAATCACCATATCAATTGCACCTGTTGGTTGTACAAACGGCTGAATACGTTTACCTACCCCAGAACTTATATTAATAAAATAATATGTTTTGTCAGTATAGCAATTTATATTCGTATTGCTTTCTACATTATATTCTTTTGGTCCTTGGGCATAAAACAAAATATAATCTTCATTATTAAAAACACCATCTTCTTCTCCTACAACTTTAATAGCATTCTCCTCAATATCAAAAGGATATGGCTCAGTATTAGAATATGGTATCATTCGCCCTCCATTACCATACAGCTTAATCGTTCTAGGGTCTATACTATTTACATTTACGCCCAAACCATTTAAAAAATTTTTCGAAATTTTAAAAACTCCTGTCGTATCAACATAAAACTTATACCAATCACCAGAATTTAAAACAGAATTTGTAATAATTTTAGAGTAATTACCTTTATTAACTAATGACGTTTTACTTGCAGAAATATTATAATTTACTTGAAAAGAAAGCACTTTTTTATAATTACCATTTACGCCCTTTATTATAGGTGATAATTGGAAATATGCAAATTGCTTGTTTCTCCCTTTAGAATTTTTTAATAAAAATTTCAACTCATTCGGAATCTGGCTAAGGTTTAAATCTTTTAATTCATTTTTTGAAATTGAAGCATAAACAATGTTACTGATTTTTACTGAAGACTCATTTACAGCATTAGAAATTTTCCATTGTGAAATAAACTGTAAACCTTCATCAAAATCGAAACTAAAATTCTCAGTATTAAAGGCTGGGATTTCAAGACTATAATTCTCCGCAGAAATTGTTTGTAAACCATCCCAATTAATAGTATACTTTTTTTGCTGCGAAAATAATGTAGCAGAAATAATTAAAAATAAAAACAGAAATCGCTTTTTCATTGGAATGAATAACGTCATTAATGATATGTTATTATTAAAAAAATAAGAATTTTATATAGCAATGCAAAAATACAATAATAAATCAGGAAAACACACGTTAATACATCACAAAACAATGATGAAAAGCATCAACATCATCGTTGTAATGTTTAAAAAATAGGATGAAATGCATGTTTTTTTGATTAAAATGCAAGAAATCGCTTGCGATATTCGGTTTAATTCTTATATTGCACCACCAAAAATATTATTAGCTTACTTAAATAAATGGATATGAAAAATGTAGTAGCATTCAAACTTTTGTTAGTTTTAGCACTATCTGTAACCGCAACTGGTTGTAAAAAATCTTCTAGCTCAAAGAATAGTTCTCGAGCAACAGGATGGAACATTAACAGTAAAGAAGGTGGTTTTCAATACAATACCAACTTTAAAGAACAAGAAACCTCTCCAGGTTTAGTCTTTGTTGAAGGCGGAACCTTTACAAAAGGAAGGGTACAAGATGATGTGATGCATGATTGGAATAACACACCTAATCAACAACACGTTCAGTCGTTCTATATGGATGAAACTGAAGTTACAAACATAATGTATTTAGAATACTTAGACTGGATTAAGCGTGTTTACCCACCAACAGATGAAAATTTTAGAGCGATTTATCATGGCGCTTTACCTGATACTTTAGTTTGGAGAAACCGTTTAGGTTTTAATGAAATTTTGACAGAAAACTATTTACGTCACCCAGGTTATGCAGAATATCCTGTTGTAGGAGTAAGTTGGATTCAAGCTGTTGAGTATGCTAATTGGAGATCAGATCGTGTTAACGAATATAACTTAGAAAAAGCAGGTTATTTAAAACGTGATGCAAAAACTATTGATGTTAATGCAGAATCTACTTTCAGTACAGATACATATATAAACGCACCAACACTTACTTATGGTGGAAATGAAGAAGTAATAAATGCTGAAGGTAGAGGAAGAAGAAATGTTCAAGTTGATGCTGATGGTAATGAAACAAATATTTATGCCACTCGTGAAACTGGAATTATTTCACCAAAATATAGACTTCCAACTGAAACTGAATGGGAATATGCAGCTTTAGGATTAAGTGAATTAAGAAGTTTTAATCTTTATAGAGGTCGTAAAAAATATCCATGGGACGGACAATACACACGTTCTGGAAAACGTAAAATAAGAGGTGACCAAATGGCTAACTTCAAACAAGGAAAAGGTGATTATGGCGGAATTGCAGGTTGGTCTGACGATGGAGCAGATATTACTAATGCAGTAAAATCATACGAACCAAACGACTATGGTTTATACGATATGGCAGGAAATGTTGCCGAATGGGTAGCAGATGTTTACAGACCTATTATTGATGATGAATTTAATGATTTCAACTACTACCGTGGTAACGTTTATACAAAAAACGCTATAAATGATGATGGTACAGTAAAAATTGTAACTTCAGATGATATTGTTTACGATACATTATCTAACGGTAAAGTAATTGCTAGAAACCTACCAGGTGAAATATTACAAGTACCTGTAGATGATAACGAAACATACTTGAGAACTAATTTCGATAAAAGTGATGAAATAAACTTTAGAGATGGAGACAGACGTTCTTCTCGTTATTTTGAAAACTTTAATGATGATGAAGAATCTGATGTTGAAAACAAAGAATCTGATACAAGAAAAATGTACAATTCTCCTAAACACTCAATCTCAAGAGATTCATTAGGAAACATTATTAGAGAATACGATAAAACTAATAACAGATCATCTTTAATTAATGATGAAGTTAGAGTTTACAAAGGTGGTTCGTGGAAAGATAGAGAATACTGGTTAGACCCAGCGCAACGTCGCTATTTCCCACAGGATATGGCAACAGATTACATCGGGTTTAGATGTGCAATGTCTAGAGTAGGATCAAAAAGTAAAAGTAAAAATAAAAGTAAAAACTAATTAAAGTTTCTATAAATATTATTAAAAAGTCCTAGCGTTAGTTAGGACTTTTTTTATACTTTTAATTTTATAATTCATTTAGAAAATTCAATTTGAAAATAGAAAAATTACATAGCCTTTTTTTAGAATGCCATTCAGTATGTACTGATACTAGAAAAATTAAAAAAGACGACCTGTTTTTTGCACTTAAAGGCGACAACTTTAATGGAAACATGTATGCAGAACAAGCATTAAAATTAGAGGCTAAATATGTTATTATAGATGAAACCAAATTTGATACTTCTTCTAAAACAATTTTAGTAAATAACGTTCTAGAAACACTTCAAAAACTATCAGCATATCATAGAACATACTTAAATATTCCAATAATAGCATTAACAGGTAGTAACGGAAAAACAACTACTAAAGAGTTAATTAACGCTGCATTATCACAAAAGTATAATACTACAGCAACTATTGGTAATTTAAACAACCATATTGGCGTGCCATTAACACTTTTATCTATGAATGAGAATACAGAAGTTGGTATTGTAGAAATGGGTGCAAATCATTTAAAAGAAATTGAATTTTTGTGTAAAATCGCAAAACCAGATTATGGTTATATTACAAATTTCGGAAAAGCACATTTAGAAGGTTTTGGTAGTATTAAAGGTGTAATAAAAGGAAAATGTGAATTATATAACTACTTAATAAAAAACAGTAAAACCATTTTTGTAAATGTAGATGATGCTATACAAGTAGAAAAAACAGAAAAAGCAGAAACTTTCACTTTTAGCAGTAATGATAACTCATCAAATATTTACGTGAATTTTATTGAAGCTCAACCATTTGTAAAAACAGACTACAATAACATTAAAATACAAAGCAACCTTATTGGTGATTATAATTTTAATAATATTGCAGCAGCAATAACTATTGCTAACTATTTTAAAGTTGATGATGATGCCATTAAAAAAGCTATCGAAAATTATATTCCAACAAATAACCGCTCGCAAATCATTCAAAAAAAATCTAACAAAATCATTTTAGATGCCTACAATGCAAACCCAACAAGCATGCGTGCTGCATTACTTAATTTTGAAAAACAATCTGGAAATAAAATTGCCATTTTAGGCGATATGTTCGAACTTGGTAATGAAGCAGGAAAAGAGCATCAAAACATTGTTGATTTAGCAACTTCTTTAAACATTAATCAACTAATTTTTGTTGGAGAAAACTTCTTCAAATCTAATATTAATTCTAAAAAAGTAACTCAATACAAATTTTTTGAGAATTTTAAAAATGAATTTAATTTGTCTGAAATTAAAAACACAACGCTTTTAATTAAAGGTTCGAGAGGAATAGCTTTGGAACGAATACTTGATTTAATTTAAGTTTCTTATAATTTATAAGAAAATAACTTTATAGATATTATTTTTCTATTACTTGATTTTTCAAATCCCTTAAAAGCATCTCAATTTCATTTATAATTTGTTCTTTATTTAATATAGCCTTATATGGTTCTGCACGTTCTTGTACACTATTTTCTGTTATATTATCATCTCTTAACAACCAATTAAGATCTGCATCAGGGAATTCTTCAATTATTTTAACTAAAAACTCAATAGATATTTTTTTACCATTTATATATTGAGAAAGCTGGCTGTAATTCATTTCGAATTTTTCAGCTAAGTCTCCCAATCTTTTATACTTACTTTTTATTAATTGTTTCAGTTTATCCTCAAATTCCATATGTTAGAACAATAATAAATTTATATTTATTAGTAAAATAATTTTAATTTATTTAATTATTTGTATATTTGAATGTAAATTCATACAAGTAATGACAAATTTATACAAATGACAAATTTAAACAAATTATATACATTTTATGACATACAGACTACCCATGAGCAAGAAACGTTAAAAGATCTTTTAACAAATCATCTTCCAAAAGAATATACTAGTATGGTTATCAATAAATTATCTGCAGATAAAATAATAGTAGATTCGCCAATAATTAGGAACACTAAATGTGGTATAATCAAAAATATTTTGGTTTTTAATGCTATTATTGAAATAGCTCACGAATATAAATCAATTTCAAATCGCTTAAAAAAGAATTTAAGTAACAAATAATAATGACTTTTTAATTTTAAATAAAGGTTAAAAATCACCCCAAACCCATAACCAAAAATGGGCTTTTCTACAAAATGGCAGTTAACAAAAAGTATCACAAGAAAATAAAAGAAGGTTTTAAAGATATCTTTAAAACTGAAGCGCATAATGGAGGTCAATCTAGTCCATATGGAAGCTTAAATGACTTAAGTATAACAATAACAAACCCTTTAGTTAAACATCAAATTATTCTACTGGCAAAACTT
>CAZLXG010000043.1:0-19549 GCA_964563585.1 uncultured Flavobacteriaceae bacterium
AATAAACTACTGTTTCTCTTCAATATACATTTGGCGCACTTTTTTCATAAGTTCTGAAGAATAAACAAAGTCGGTAACTACTTCGTTATCAGTTTTAAAAATGGTTTTATTACTGCCTTCCCAAGCTTTTATACCATCTTTTAAGAACACAATTTTCTCGCCAATTTCCATAACCGAATTCATGTCATGAGAGTTAATTACAGTTATTATCTGGTATTCGTCTGTAATTTCTTGAATAAGATTATCTATAACAATAGCTGTTTTGGGGTCTAGCCCAGAATTTGGTTCGTCGCAAAATAAGTATTTAGGTTTGTTTACAATAGCACGTGCAATGGCTGCACGTTTTTGCATGCCTCCGGAAGCTTCACTAGGCATTTTATTATGTGCATCATCTAAATTTACACGTTTTAAAACAAAATCCACTCGGTCTTGCATTTCGCCTCTACTCATATTTGTAAACATCTGTAAAGGAAACATCACGTTTTCTGCAATTGTCATAGAATCAAATAAAGCACTTCCTTGAAACACCATACCAATATCACCTCTTAAATCACGTTTTTGTGCTTCCGTAAGTTCAGAGAATATTTTCCCGTCGTATGATATCGAGCCTTGTTCATAATCAAATAAACCCAATAAACATTTAAGGAAAACTGTTTTTCCAGAGCCACTTTGCCCAATAACAAGATTGGTTTTCCCTTTTTCAAAAGTGGTACTTATTCCTTTTAATACATGTGCATCACCAAACGATTTATGTAAATCTTTAACTTCTATCATTGACTTAATAACATTTGGGTTAAGAAATAATTCAAAATAATTATAGTAACACTTGTCCAAACAAACGATGTTGTACTGGCTTTGCCAACTTCTAATGCGCCACCTTTCATGTAGTAACCATGAAAAGATGGAATAGTAGCTAATACAAATGCAAATAAGAATGTTTTTATGAATGCGTAAATGATATGAAACGGAATAAAGTCCATTTGTACACCAGCAATAAAATCGTCTATAGAAGAGTAACCGCCATATATACAGGCAATTAATCCACCAATTATTCCTAAAAACATAGCAATAGAAATTAAAAACGGATATAATAATAAAGCTATAAACTTCGGGAACACTAAGTAATTTAATGAGTTAATTCCCATGACTTCTAAAGCATCAATTTGCTCTGTAACTCGCATTGTACCAATACTAGAGGTGATAAATGAACCAACTTTACCAGCCATAATTACAGAAATAAATGTTGGTGCAAACTCTAAAACTATAGATTGTCTAGTAGCAAAACCAACTAACGATTTAGGAATTAAAGGACTGCTTATATTTAATGCTGTTTGTATGGTAACTACACCGCCCACAAAAAAGGCGATAAAAGCAACAATACCTAACGAGCCGATAATTAAATCGTCAATATCTTTTAAAATTAATTGCTTCATCACACTCCATTTTGTTGGTTTGCGAAACATTTCAACAATCATTAAAAAATAAGCACCAATATTATGGAGGTAAGTCATATGAAAATTTGTTGTTGCTAAAGTAAAAAAAAACTTAGTGATATTTAACCTTAATTTTAAATTATGATGTTTTAAAATACGTATTTTTGATATTAGAAATAAAACTTATTATGTTGAAAAAAATATTAGTACTCATATTCGTTATGGGTTTAAGCTTTTCTTGTAAAGCTCAAGAAGCTTCAGTTAAAAATACATTTGAAAATGTAAATACTACTAATCCAAAATTAGTAGTAGGAATAGTTGTAGACCAAATGCGATACGATTATTTAACACGGTTTTATAGTAAGTTTGGTGATGGTGGTTTTAAGCGTATGATGAGTGAGGGTTTCAATTGTAAAAATAATCACTTTAATTATATCCCAACATATACTGGTCCAGGACACACATCGATTTATACAGGTACAACACCAAAATATCACGGAATAATTGGAAATAATTGGTACGATAAAGAAATTAAAAAGTCGGTATATTGTGCTGGTGATGATTCAGTTGAATCTGTCGGAACATCTGCTACTTCAGGAAAAATGTCACCGCATAGAATGAAAACAACCACTTTTGCAGATGAAAATAGATTATTTACGCAAATGCGAGGAAAAACGATTGGTATATCTATTAAGGATAGAGGAGCTATTTTACCTGCAGGACATACCGCAAATGCTGCGTATTGGTTTCATGGAAAAAATGAGGGAAACTGGGTTTCGAGTACATTTTATATGAATGAATTACCAAAATGGGTAAAAGAGTTTAATACTTCAGAAACGGCAGAATCATATTTTAAAGTTTGGAATACTCTATATGATATTGATACTTATACTGAAAGTGGAAGTGATTTGAATGCTTTTGAAGGCGGATTTAAAGGAAAAGAGACAGCAATATTTCCATATGATTTGGGGAAACTTAAAGACCAAAATGGTGGGTTTGATATTTTAAAAACTACAGCCTATGGTAATAGTTTAACTGCTGATTTTGCAATTGCGGCCATAAATGGAGAGCAATTAGGGCAAGATAATATTACCGATGTATTAGCAGTTAGTTTTTCTAGTACCGATTATATTGGGCATAATTTTGGTGTGAATTCTAAAGAAGTTGAAGACGCTTATATTAGATTAGATAAAGATTTAGAACGCTTGTTTAATGCTTTAGATGTTAAAGTTGGTAAAGGTGAATATACTGTGTTTTTAACGGCAGATCATGGAGCGGTTAATGTGCCATCATATTTGCAATCGGTTAAAATTCCTGCTGGATATTTAAATAATTCTGAAACTAAAAAGCGTTTTAATACTTTTATGACCGATACTTTTGGAGCTTCGGATTTGGTCGAAACCGTAAGTAATAGTCAAGTATTCTTGAATAGGGAAAAAATTAAATCTTTAGGTTTAAATTTAAGTCAAGTGCAAGATGCTATTGTAAACGAGCTTATAGGTTACAAAAATATCGATAAAGTTTATTCAGCTACTACGATGAGTACTGTTGATTTTACTTCTGGTATTGAAGAATTATTACAAAATGGTTTTAATCAAAAACGTTCTGGTGATGTAATAATTATTAACGACCCAGCATTTACTTCTTATAGAAAAACGGGGTCAACACACGGAAGCGGTTTGAAATACGATACTCATGTTCCACTTTTATTCTTTGGAAAAGGTATAAATCATGGGGAAACATTACAAAAAACGGTAATTACAGATATTGCGCCAACAATATCTGCGCTTTTAGGTATTAGTTTTCCAAATGGAGCTACTGGCGAACCTCTAGAATTTGTTTTAGATTAGTATATGAGCAAAAAAACGGTTTATTCATTAATAGCAATTCTTATTGTTTTTGGTGTTTATGCTTACGAGTATTTTTTAGTTGAAGAAGAAAAGGTTGAAGTTGTAAATGAAGGAAAAGCAGTTAAGCTTGATACGAATGAATATTTTTTACCAACCAGTACAACAGGGCAAATTGTACATCATGAAAGTTATTCGTTGTCATACAATGAAGAACACGAACAAGCAGAATGGGTTGCTTATGAGTTGAAGAAATCACATTTATCTAAAACTAATTTCAAACGGCCTTATTTTGAAATTGATGATGCTGTAAAAACAGGTGCTGCACATTGGCGTAATTATAAAAAATCGGGTTATGACCGTGGACATTTATGTCCTGCGGGTGATAGAAGGTATAGTCAGTTTGCACATGATGAAACTTTTTTAACAAGTAATATTTCTCCGCAAAAGCATGATTTTAATGCTGGAATTTGGAATGCATTAGAACAGAAAGTACGCTATTGGGCAGGTAAGTACGATGGCATTTTTGTAATTACTGGAGGTATTTTAAAAGGCAATATGAAAACTATTGGTGACGAATATGTTTCTGTCCCAAATCAGTTTTATAAAGTCTTGATTGATAGTAATTCTGGAGATACAAAAATGATTGCTTTTTTAATGACTCATAAAGATTCACGTAAACCATTATATGAATTTGTTGTTTCGGTTGATGAAGTTGAGGAATTAACAGGAATTGATTTCTTTCCAGAATTAGATGATGCTATTGAAAATAAACTTGAAGCATCAAGTAGTTATAAGAATTGGAGTTTTAATTGATACGTATGTGTCATGCTGAACTTGTTTCTGTCTCTTATTTAAAAAGATTCTTCACTATGTTCTGAATGATATATCATTTTAACTTTCCTAACATGCCTTTCCAACGTAGTTTTCTAATAAATGTACCTTGTTCTTTAGTAACTAAATATTCAATTTTATTGTTTTTGGCTTTAAAGTAGCCAACTAAATAATCTTTAAAAAGAGAGATACTGCTTTTTTTATAAGCTAGTTTTATAGCAGAAATTAGTGTGATTATAAAGCCATAACGCATTTTATACATAGCCTCACCTTGTAAATATTTTGAAGCTTTGTTATAGCTAATTCCAGTAGGCTTAAGGTGTTTTACATGAAGTGATTCATCAGTAAGTAATTCCCAATTATAAAATTTTGCTAGTAATTCGTCAACGGTATCCCAACCCATTGATGCTTTTAGTTTTCCTATTTCTAAAAAGCACTCTTTCCTATAAGCTTTTAATGCACCGCGAATATGGTCTTTTCGGGTTAGATTTTCTAAAACCCATTCGTTATTTTTTTCAATATAACAAAATCCAGATGCCATTCCTAGTTTGTTATTTGCTTTAAAATGAATTGAAAGTTGTTCTAAATAATTGTTTGTAAAAATTAAATCTGCATCAAATTTACAGATAACATCATAATTGTTATCTAGCGTTTCATAACCTTTATAAAAAGCATTTATAATTTTTGAGCCTGGTAAATGTTGGTTTGAAGATGTGTTATTAACTAATGAAATCCACGAGTATTTTTTAATAAAACCTTCAACTATAGATTGTGTATTATCAGTTGAATTATCATTTACCACTAGAACTTGTGTTGGTAGCAAGCTTTGAGAAGCTAAAGATTCTAACGTTAAAGCTATAGAATCTTGTTCGTTATGAGTAGGAATGATAATGTAGAATTTCAAAGTTTTAAGATTTATTATTCAAAGTTAAAATAATTTAAATTTCTGCAATTATCATAAGGTTGCCACGTCTTTCGTCCTCGCAACGACAAATTTATTTTATACGTTCAGCATAAACTATGTAATATCTTGGGGTAAACCATCGTAAAATTGGTCTGACACCTATTTTTTTGGTAGGATTAGTCCATTTTTCTCTATCTATAATTTTCCATCCAGATTTTTCTAAAAGCCAATCAAATTGCCAATCTTCAAATTCATGATAATGTCTATCTAACATATCTGTTTTGCTTCTATATGCTGAGGAAAACCATAATTTTAGCGGAACACTTGCCACTAATTTATCAGCTTTTATACTTTTTAAAACAGTAAGTGGAGATAGTAAATGTTCAAATATTTCAAAAGCTGTAATAACTTCTGCTTCCGAATTTGTAATTGTTATGGTATCAATGTCTAAGTCTTCACCTTTAGTATTTTCAACTTTAAATCCCTCATTTTTCATAATTACTGAAAAAGGATTTTCAATGCCTAAATCTAAAATAGAAGATTGTGTTGAAATGTGTTTTTTTAAAAATTGAAAGGTATGTTTGAAACGTTTATTTGGGTAGCTATTTTCGTACATGATTATTTTTAGCTAAACTTTATAAACAATAGCATTAACATTCATTCCAGCACCAACACTAGCAAACATAATAATATCGTCTTTGTTTATTTCCTGATTTGGTAATTTGCCTTTTAATATTAAATCATATAAGGTTGGAACAGTTGCAACGCTAGAATTACCTAGTTTACCAATTGTCATTGGCATAATGTCTTCTGGCATTTCCAAATCATATAATTTATAAAAACGCTGAACAATAGCTTCGTCCATTTTTTCGTTGGCTTGATGGATAAGTATTTTCTTTACATCTTTTATGTCAACTCCACTTTTGTCAAGACATGCTTTCATCGCTTTAGGAACATTGCTTAAGGCAAATTCGTAAATTTTTCTTCCATACATTTTAATATAGCGCCGTTTATCTTTTACTTCTTGATTATTGGTTTCGCCAAAATAGATATAATGTGATTCTTCAAAAGTATAGGTTGCAGTTTCATGTGCAATTATACCGCCTTCATTATTTGTAGATTCTAAAACTACTGCGCCAGCACCATCACTATAAATCATAGAATCTCTATCATGCGGATCTAAAAGGCGAGACAATGTTTCTGCTCCAATAACTAAACATTTTTTTGCTAGTCCAGCTTTTATAAACGCATTAGCTTGTATTGTGGCTTCAATCCAACCAGGGCAACCAAAAAGAATATCATAACCCACACACTTTGGGTTTTTAATTTTTAAAAGATGTTTTACCCTTGATGCAATACTTGGTACAGTATCACTTTGTATAGTATTGTGTTTTATTTCACCATAGTTATGTGCAACTATAATATAATCAAGTTCTTCTTTATTGATTTTGGCATCTTCAATGGCTTTTTTTGCTGCATAAAATGCTAAATCGGAAGTGTTTAAATTGTCTTCTGCATAACGTCTTTCAGTAATACCAGTAATTGCTTTAAATTTTCTTACAATAATTTCATTAGGTTGGTTTATTAAATAACCATCACTATTTAAAAATTCGTGGTTGTAGAAGTCCTCGTTTTTTTCAGTATTTAAAGGAATATAACTGCCTGTACCCGTAATTTTAATATTCATAAAAATAAAATTATACTTTCATTATTTTGATATAAAACTAATATACCTGCTTTTTAATTTATGGCAAATTTAGTTTCATTTAATTTACGATGTTCAGCCTTGTAATTTATGCTTGTTCATAGGCTTCAATTGGTATGCATGAGCAAATTAAATTCCTGTCTCCATAAGCATCATCAACTCGCCTTACACTTGGCCAAAACTTATTATTCTTTACATATTCTAATGGAAATGCCGCTTCCTCTCTTGTATACGGAAACAGCCATTCATCATTAGTAACCATTGACAATGTATGTGGTGCATTTTTAAGCACATTATTACTGTCATTTTTTGAAGCTTTATCAACTTCATTTTTAATAGAAATCATAGCGTCACAAAACCTATCTATTTCTTGTTTGCTTTCACTTTCGGTAGGTTCAATCATTAAAGTGCCTGCTACTGGAAATGATACTGTTGGTGCATGAAATCCGTAATCCATTAGGCGTTTTGCAATATCGGTAACTTCAATACCATTCACTTTAAAAGGTCTACAATCAACAATCATTTCGTGTGCTGCTCGACCACGTTCACCAGAATATAAAGTTTCGTAATGACCTTCAAGTCGTGTTTTAATATAGTTGGCATTTAATATGGCAATTTTAGTCGATTCAGTTAAACCTTCTGAGCCCAACATTTTTATATAACCATAAGAAATCAAACAGACTAATGCAGAACCAAAAGGAGCTCCAGAAATAGCTGTAATCGCTTTTTTGCCACCTGTTTTTTTTATAGGATTTCCGGGTAAAAATGGCACTAATTGTTTTGCAACACATATTGGTCCAACACCTGGTCCGCCACCACCATGAGGAATAGCAAAGGTTTTATGTAAATTTAAATGACAAACATCTGCACCAATATTTCCTGGGTTTGTTAATCCTACTTGTGCATTCATGTTGGCTCCGTCCATATAAACTTGTCCACCATTATCATGAATAATTTTCGTTATTTCTTTAATTGCAGATTCATAAACGCCATGAGTTGATGGATATGTTACCATTAATGCCGATAAATTATCTGCATGTAAAATGGCTTTTTCACGTAAATCTTCAACGTCAATATTGCCTTCTTCGGTAGATTTTGTTACAATTACTTTCATGCCTGCCATAACTGCACTTGCAGGATTTGTTCCATGTGCAGATGATGGTATTAAACAAATGTTTCTATGAGAGTCACCACGCGACTCATGATATGCTTTAATAACCATTAACCCTGCAAATTCACCTTGCGCACCAGAATTCGGCTGTAAAGATGTTGCTGCAAAACCAGTGATTTCGGTTAGTTGGTCTTCTAATTCTTTTAAAATGGTTAAGTATCCTTTAGCTTGTTTTGTTGGTGCAAACGGATGAATGTTTCCCCATTTAAACCAACTTAATGGTAACATTTCTGAAGCAGCATTTAGTTTCATGGTACATGAACCTAAAGAAATCATAGAATGATTTAATGATAAATCTTTTCGTTCTAACGATTTTATATAACGCATTAACTCTGTTTCAGAATGATATGTGTTAAATACATTTAATGTTAAAAACTCTGAGATTCTTTGTGAAGCTTCGGATATATTATTTGCTTCAGAAAGAGATGAAATAACTATGGTTTCTTTTTTTAAAGCTTCAGCAAATACTGAAATAATATAGTTAATATCTCTTATTGCTGTGGTTTCATTAATTGAAATGGTAACTGTTTCGCTGTCGGGATAAAAGAAATTCACTTTATTTTCTTTAGCAATAGCTTTTATTTTTTTTGAATCGGTTTTAATTTGAAGTGTATCAAAAAACGACGTATTAATTTGATTGAAACCTAATGTTTTTAATGCATTTGATAATGTTGAAGCTGAATTATGAACTTGATTTGCAATAAATTTCAATCCTTTTGGACCATGATAAACAGCATACATACCAGCCATGACCGCCAATAAAACTTGTGCAGTACAAATATTTGAGGTTGCTCTGTCTCGCTTAATATGTTGCTCACGTGTTTGCAATGCCATACGTAATGCTCTATTGCCGTTTGCATCTTTGGTAATGCCTATTATTCTGCCTGGTAAATCACGCTTATAAGTTTCTTTTGTTGCAAAATATGCAGCATGCGGACCACCATAACCCATAGGAATTCCAAAACGTTGCGTTGTACCAACAACAACATCTGCTCCAAATTTTCCAGGAGCTTCTAATTTTACTAAGCTTAAAATATCGGCAGCTACAGCTACTTTTATATTGGCATTTTTAGCTTTTTCAATAAATGCTTTTATATCAGTAATTTGACCATCTTTTCCTGGATATTGTAAAATAGCGCCAAAGAATTCAGAAGAAAATTCAAATGCATCTTCATTACCAATAACTAATTCTACACCAATTGGGTTTGCTCTAGTTTGAAGTAAAGACAATGTTTGTGGTAATATATTTTTAGAAACAAAAAATTTATTAATACCTGCTTTTTTTTGACTTCGTTCGCGTACTGCAAATAGTAAGCTCATGGCTTCAGCTACGGCGGTACTTTCGTCAAGTAACGATGCATTGGCAATTTCCATTCCAGTTAAATCAATAATCATAGTTTGAAAATTCAAAAGAGCTTCCAATCGACCTTGAGCAATTTCAGCTTGATAAGGAGTGTAAGCCGTATACCAACCTGGGTTTTCAAGAATATTTCGCTGAATAACTGCGGGTAAAATAGTTGGATGATAACCTAAACCTATATATGTTTTATATGCTTTGTTTTTCTTTGATAATTCATGAATATGAAGTAAGTATTCATGTTCAGTCATGGGTTCATCTAAATTTAAACCCTTTTTTAGTCGAATATCATTTGGAATTGTTTCAAAAATTAGTTGGTTTAAAGATTCTACACCTATGGTTTTTAACATAAGGTTTTGGTCGTTCTCTCTAGGGCCAATATGACGCAATGCAAAAGCGTTTGTATTCATTAAAAATCAATGTTTATTTAAGTCGTAAAAATACGCAATATTGATTGTGAATAAATATAGAAAACGGAAAGTTTTTAACCATTTGAAAGCGTTATTAACAGTTTGTTTATTTTTGTAAAATGAAGTTAGTTAAACAACTTTTTGATTTTTATATAAATGCTAGTATTCATGTGGCATTAGCAGTTTTTTCGTTAACATGGATTACTTTAATCGAATATGGTGTTTCTTATGACGATAGTGTATTGTATTTTGTTTTTTTCGCATCGATTACAGGCTATAATTTTGTGAAATATTTTGGAGTTGCAAAATTTCACCACAGAAGGTTAGCAAATTGGCTAAAAACAATACAAATGTTTTCGCTTTTTTGCTTTGTTTTCATGTGTTTCTATGCGAATCAATTAAATGCAATTACTTTAATATATATAGCGGTTTTCGGAGTTATTACATTTTTATATGCTATCCCTTTTTTACCAAAACGTTTGTTTTTAGATAAACAACATAATTTAAGAGGTATTGGTGGGCTAAAAATTTATTTGATTGCTTTGGTTTGGTGTGGTGTTACTGTTTTTCTTCCTTTATTAAATAATCAACATAGTATTAATGCAGATGTTGTTTTAACAGGATTTCAGCGGTATATTTTTGTAATGGTTTTAATGTTACCTTTTGAAATAAGAGACTTACAATTTGATGACTTAAAGCTTTCTACAATTCCTCAAAAAATTGGAACTATACAAACAAAAATTATTGGAGTTTTATTATTGATGCTGTTTTTCTTTTTGGAATTTTTTAAAGACGAAATTAATGCTAGAAGGATAACTTTGTTATTAGTGATAATGATTATTATTCTACTTTTTTTAGTGTTTTCAACAAAAGAACAAGGGAAGTATTATAGCAGTTTTTGGGTGGAAAGTATTCCGATACTCTGGTTATTCTTTTTTTTGATTACTTAATTGGCTCTCAAGCTTAGTATTCATTTCTTCTTTTTCACATTGCTTTAAGCATTCTATATTTGAAGTTTTTATAGCATCGGTTAATGCATTATTTTTTTTAGTATATGCACGAGTAACTTTGCACCAAGATAACCGAAGGGTTAATTTTAATTTGTCCCAAAAAGAAGCATCGTTATATTGTGTTTTATCACAAATTGCATGAGCTTCTTCACACGATATAAATAATTTGCTTCTCTTCATTTTTATTTAAACCAATTATTTTCTAAACACTCTGCCATTGTAGTTCTAGCTCTATGAATAATAACCCATAAATTAGACGGAGTGATATTTAATTCATTACATATTGTCTCAGTTTCAAAACCTTCAATAGTTTTCATTCTAAAAACTGATGCTTGCTTTATTGGCAATTTTGAAAGGCAATTATGTATAGCTAATGCTAATTCTTCGTTTTCAATTTTATCTTCAGCAGTTTTGTCAAAAGGGTCTGCAACACGTTCCTCTAACCAATCACCTTCATTTTCGTTATCAGAATAACTCATTCTAACTTCGGCTTTCCCTTTGTTAGAGTTTATTTTACGATAATGGTCTATTATTTTTCGTTTTAAAATTGAAATTAACCAAGTTCGTTCACTTGCTTCGCCTTTAAAATTTTTCATAGATTTTAAGCCGGCAAAAAAAGTATCTTGCACCAAATCCTTAGCAACCTCTCTATCATTAACTCTAGAAATGGTATAGTTAAAGAGATAATCGGAATAAAGACTAATCCACTTATTTGGATCTATTTGGTGTTTTGGCATTAATTGAAATTTTGTTGTTCAAAAATAGAATAAAAAACTGAATATTTTTAATTCTTTATTAAACCAGCTCTTTTTAGTAACGCTTCTGGTTTTGGTTCTTGTCCTCTAAACCGTTTATACAAAGTCATTGGATTATCTGTTCCGCCTTGAGAAAGCACATTGTTTTTAAATTTTGTTGCAACGTTTTTATTGAAAATTCCTTCTTCTAAAAAGTATTCAAAAGCATCTGCATCTAAAACTTCTGCCCATTTATAACTGTAATATCCAGAAGAATAACCGCCTTGAAATATATGAGAAAATGATGTACTCATACAATTTTCAGCTACATCAGGAAATAATGTTGTGTTTTTAAAGGCTTCGGATTCGTGTGCTTTTACAGAAGTAATTGCCTTTGGCGAGTTAGCGTGCCAACTCATGTCTAATAACCCGAAACTTATTTGACGTAAGGTTTGCATGCCTTCATGAAAAGTTGAAGATGCTTTTATTTTTTCAATTAATTCCATAGGAATCACTTCGTCAGTTTCGTAATGTGTGGCGAATAATTCTAAAGCTTCTTTTTGATAACACCAATTTTCTAATACTTGACTTGGTAATTCTACAAAATCCCAAAATACACTTGTACCAGATAAACTAGGATAGGTTGTGTTTGCCAACATGCCATGAAGTGCGTGACCAAATTCGTGAAACAAAGTGGTTACTTCGTTAAACGTTAATAGTGATGGTTTGCTTTTTGTTGGTTTGGTAAAATTGCAAACGATAGAAATATGAGGTCTTTCGTTAACTCCGTTTTTAATTGATTGTGGTTTAAATGATGTCATCCACGCACCATTTCGTTTCCCTTTTCTAGGAAAAAAATCGGCATAGAAAATAGAAATAAGCTCACCTTTTTCATCAGTAACTTTATATGTTAAAACATCGTCATGATATTTATCTATTGAATCTATTTCTTCAAATTGTAATCCAAATAACTTGTTGGCGACAGTAAATGCGCCATTAATAACATTTTCTAGTTTGAAATAAGGTTTTAATTGCTCGTCGTCTAAACTGAATAATTTTTGTTTCAATTTTTCTGAGTAATAAGCCGAATCCCATTTTTGTAGTGTATCAATTCCATCTATATCTTTTGCGAAATTTTGAAGGTTAGAAAATTCGTGTTTAGCAGCAGGTTTTGCTTTTTCGAGTAACTCATTTAAAAATTTTTGAACTTTTTCAGGAGTTTCTGCCATACGTTCTTCTAAAACAAAATGTGCATGTGTTTTATACCCTAATAAATTAGCACGTTTATGACGGAGATTTACAAGTTTTAAAACAATATCTTGATTATCAAATTCGTCATTTTTAAAAGCCTTTGCTCCAGCAGCTAAAGATATTTTTTTTCGTAATTCACGATTATCTGCATAGGTTGCAAACGGAATATAACTAGGATAATCTAAAGTAAATAACCAGCCCTTTTTGTCTTTTGATTCAGCTAACTGTTTTGCGGCTTCTTTTGTGCCTTCTGGCAAGCCAGATAAATCTTTTTCGTTTGTAATTAGCATTTCAAACTTATTGGTTTCTGCTAACACATTTTCACCAAATTTTAATTTTAGTTTGCTTAATTCTTTATCAATTTTACGAAGTTGTTCTTTTTTGTCTTCTGGTAAATTTGCTCCATTTCTAGAGAACCCTTTATATTTTTTATCTAAAAGTGTTTGCTGTTCTGTAGTTAGGATTAAGTTTTCTTTTGAATCATAAACTACTTTTACTCGTTTAAATAAATCTTCATTTAATGTAATGTCGTTACTGAATTCTGATAATAGAGGTGAAATTTCTTGTGCTATTTTTTGGATGTCGTCATTAGTTTCGGCAGAATTCAAATTAAAAAAGATGCTAGTAATTCTATCTAATTGTTCTCCTGAAAAATCTAAAGCTTCAATCGTGTTTTTAAAACTTGGTGTTTCAGTGTTATTTGTGATAGTATCAATTTCTGCTTTAGCATCTTCAATGGCTTTTTTTATTGATGGAAGAAAGTCTTCATTTTCAATTTGATAAAAAGGAGCCGTATTATATGAAGTATTAAAAGGTTTTGTTAAAATATCTTTAGTCATTATGGAGTAAATGTGTTAAAGTTTAAATTTATTATGCGTGCAGAGTAGCTTTTTTATAATTTTGCACTAGATTTTTCAGAGAGTAAACTTATACTCTTAAGAATTATTGTTAATAGCTGTGAAAACCTCGAATTTATTCGGGGTTTTCTATTTTAAATCTTTAGCAGATTCTTCAACCATTTGTTTTAATCCTTCTTTATAAAGTGAAACTTTATCTAGTACACAGGTATCATTAGACCCAATAATTTGTGCTGCTAAAATACCTGCGTTTTTTGCGCCATTTAAGGCTACAGTTGCTACAGGAACACCGCCAGGCATTTGAAGAATAGAAAGAATTGAATCCCATCCATCAATAGAGTTACTACTTTTAATTGGAACGCCAATTACTGGAAGCGGGGATAAAGAAGCTATCATTCCAGGTAAATGTGCAGCACCACCAGCACCAGCTATAATTACTGAAAAACCTCTGGTATGAGCATGTTTTCCATAATCGAATAATTTTTCAGGCGTTCTGTGAGCAGAAACAATATCTACTTCTACTTCTATATCAAAACCTTTTAAAATATCTACGGCATGTTGCATAACTGGTAGGTCGCTTTTGCTACCCATAATAATTCCTACTTTACCCATAATTATTCGCTTATTACTTTAATTGTGTTTTTTACTTCCTCGGCTATTTTTCTAGCTACACTTAAATCTTTATTTACAATGGTAACATGTCCCATTTTCCTGAATGGTCTGGTTTGTTTTTTACCATAAATATGAGGTGTTACACCGTCCATTTTCATGATAGTTTCAATATTTTCATAAACTACATTACCCGTATAGCCTTCTGCACCAACCAAATTTACCATAATACCACTAACTTTACTATCGGTATTTCCTAAAGGTAAATTTAAAATAGCTCTTATATGTTGTTCAAATTGTGATGTGTAACTAGATTCAATGGTGTGATGACCAGAATTGTGAGGTCTTGGAGCGACTTCATTAATAAGAATTTCGTCATCTTTTGTTTGAAACATTTCAACGGCTAAAAGACCAACATGATTAATAGCTTCAGAAACTTTTAAAGCAACTTCTTGTGCTTTTTTTGCAACGCTATCATCAATTCTTGCTGGACAAATCACATATTCAACTTGGTTTGCTTCAGGATGAAATTCCATTTCTACAACTGGAAAAGTTTTAGTTTCACCTGATATATTTCTAACTACAATAACAGCTAATTCATTTTTAAAAGGAATCAACGTTTCTGTTATGCATTCAACATTTGGTAAATTATCTAAATCTGAAAGTGTTTTTACAACTTTAACACCTGTACCATCATAACCAAACTGAGCACATTTCCACACAAACGGAAAACTTAAACCACCATTATTTATAGTGTCTTTAATTTCGGAAGTATATGCAAAACGAGAAAACGGAGCTGTTGGTATTTCATTATCAACATAAAACAATTTTTGAGTTGCTTTGTTTTGTATGATGCGTAATGTTTTAGATGACGGATATACTTTTATACCTTCTTTTTCAAGAGTTTCTAAAGCATCTACATTAATATTTTCAATTTCAATAGTTAAAACATTAACTTGTTTTCCGAAATTATAAACTGCATCATAATCCATTAAATCACCTAAATGAAACTCATTACTTGCAATTTTACAAGGCGCTTCTTCACTTGCATCTAAAACACAAGTGTAAATATCAAATTTTCTAGTATTGTTAAGTAGCATTTTTCCTAATTGACCACCGCCAAGGATACCGAGTTTAAAGTTTGAAGAAAAATAATTCATAGTTGTTGCTTTCTCTATACAAAAATACACTTAAATATTAATTTAGTTGCTAAATCGTAAATCAAAAAATGGTTATTCTTTATCTATTGATTATCTTTGCATCTTTAAAAATTACTAACCGTGATAAAGCTACACGATAAATATTTTAAACCATTTATTTCTGCGGAAGAAATTGATAGCGCTATTGATAGAATGGCAACTGAAATTTCTAACGATATTGGTGATGAAATTCCTGTTTTTATTGGAATTTTAAATGGCTCTTTTATGGTGGTTAGCGATTTTGTGAAAAAATACCCAAAACCATGTGAGGTAACTTTTATAAAATTAGCATCTTATGAAGGTGTGAAATCTTCTGAAGATATTCAACGTTTAATTGGGTTAACGCAAGATCTAACTGGAAGAACTGTAGTTATTCTAGAAGATATTATTGATACTGGAAACACGTTAGCAGAAATACATAGAATTTTTGAAAATGAAAATGTAAAAGCGCTAAAAATAGCAACCCTATTTTATAAACCAGAAGCCTACAAAAAAGACTTTAAATTACATTATGTTGGTATTGAAATTCCTGATAAATTTATAGTTGGCTTTGGCCTAGACTACGATGGGTTAGGGCGCGATTTGCCAGCAGTATACCAAATAAAAGAAATACAACACATGACAAATTTAGTGCTATTTGGACCTCCAGGAGCAGGAAAAGGAACGCAAGCTAATTTTTTAAAAGAAAAATATAATTTAGTACATATTTCTACAGGTGATGTGTTTAGGTTTAATATTAAAAATGAAACAGCTTTAGGAATGTTAGCCAAATCTTATATGGATAAAGGCGACCTTGTCCCAGATCAAGTTACTATTGATATGTTGAATGCTGAAGTTGAAAAAAATGCGGATGCTAACGGTTTTATTTTTGATGGATTTCCACGCACCAATGCACAAGCAGCCGCTTTAGATAAGTTAATGGTAAGTAAAGATTCTGTTATTAATGCAATGATAGCTTTAGAAGTTGATGATGAGGTTTTAGTGAAACGTTTACTAGAAAGAGGGAAAACTAGTGGAAGAGTAGATGATGCTGATGAATCTATTATTAGAAATAGAATTACAGAATATTATAATAAAACTGCCATTTTAAAAGATTACTATTCAGCTCAAAACAAATATTTTGGTGTTGATGGCGTAGGTAGTGTTGAAGAAATTACTGAGCGTTTAAGTAAAACTATTGATAATTTATAAAACTTCATAAGATTTTAAACTTGATTCATGACTGAAGGAAATTTTGTTGATTACGTAAAAATGTATATAGCTTCCGGAAACGGAGGTAAAGGTTCGGTGCATTTACACCGCGAAAAATATATTACAAAAGGTGGACCAGATGGTGGAGATGGTGGTCGTGGAGGGCATGTTATTTTTAGAGGAAATTCTAATCTTTGGACACTTCATCATTTAAAATTTAAAAAACATGTTCGTGCTGGTCATGGTGGTCATGGTAGTAAAAGTAGAAGTTTTGGTACAGATGGAGAAGATGTTTATGTAGATGTACCTATGGGAACGGTTGTTCGTGATACAGAAACTAATGAAATTATTTTTGAAATCACCGAGCACGGAGAAGAAACAATTATAGCTAAAGGAGGAAAAGGAGGACTTGGAAATTGGCACTTTAGGTCGTCAACAAACCAAACACCACGTTATGCACAACCTGGACTTCCGCTAGAAGAATTGTATGTTACTTTAGAATTAAAACTTTTAGCTGATGTTGGTTTAGTGGGTTTTCCAAATGCAGGAAAATCAACTTTATTATCTGTAGTAACTTCAGCAAAACCAAAAATTGCCGATTACGAGTTTACAACCCTTAAACCAAATTTAGGCATCGTTGAATATCGCGACCATCAAACATTTGTAATGGCAGATATTCCTGGGATTATTGAGGGAGCTGCCGAAGGAAAAGGACTTGGTCATTATTTCTTACGTCATATAGAGCGTAATTCTATTTTGCTGTTTTTAATTCCAGCCGATGCGGATGATATTAGAAAACAGTATGACGTTTTGTTAGATGAGCTACGACGCTACAATCCAGAAATGCTTGATAAAGAGCGTATGATAGCCGTTTCGAAATCTGATATGTTAGATGATGAACTTAAAGCGGAATTAAAAATAGAGCTTGATAACGAATTACCAATTCCTTATTTGTTTATCTCATCTGTAGCCCAACAAGGTCTTATCGAACTTAAAGATGTCTTGTGGAAAATGTTGAACGACTAAAATCGTTTTAAAATCCAGTCTTTAATAATAACTAGCGCAGTTGGAGAAAATGTTTCTTCTATAGTTTGATATTCTTGCACATTACCAGTTTCAGCGGTTTGAAATAAATGATTTAAACCTTCTAATTCCTTTATCGTTATATCTTTGTTATTTGCTTTTTCTAATGAAATCTTAATAGCATCTAAATTAAGTTTTGGTAAAACTTGTACATCTTTACTACCATTAATGGCTAAAACGGGACAAGTCACTTTAGATAAATATTCATCAGGATTTGTAATAATAAAAGTACGCATCCATTTATTTTCGGCTATACTTGAAAGCTGTGTAATTAACACATCATTAATATATTTTTCATAAATACTATTAGCATCATTGAGCTCTTTTTTGTAGTTATTTAATGAATTTGTGATTTTAGCTTTAATACTGTCTATGTTTTTTTCTGCTTTAATAACATCGTACACTTTTGTGGTAAGCATGTTATTAAACTCTAATGTTGGTTGAGTTGCTCCCATTTGTTCTGCCATTTTCCAAGATTGAGATTGCATTACTTTCCAACCTTCAACGCCAGTTCCTGCTAGCAAAACAATAAAAGCAACATCATTATTTTGTGAAGCCACAATGGGAGCAATAAGCCCACCTTCGCTATGTCCTATTAATCCAATTTTTGTAGTATCTATATCCGTTCTAGTTTTTAAGAAACCTATTGCTGCTTCAACATCGGTAGCGAAATCAAAAGAAGTTGCAGTTTTAAAATCACCTTCAGATTCGGCAATGCCTCTATCGTCATATCTTAAGACAGCAATACCATTGTTTGTTAAATAATTTGAAAGCACAAAAAATGATTTGTGACCCATTAATTCTTCATTTCTATTTTGTGGGCCAGAACCGCTAATTAAAATAGCAACTGGCGGATTGCTAACATTCTTAGGTATTGTTATAGTCCCTGCTAGTTTTATACTGTCTGCTTTTACGTTAATAAAAGATATATCTTCAGAAGAATATTCAAAAGGTTTTTTTGGTTCTTGTGGCTTGTTATTTTGCGCTAAAGATTGGAATGTAATAAAAATTGTAATTAAAGAGATAAAGAATAAGTTGCGTTTCATTAGGATATATTTTTCATATTAAAAGTAGGTAATTTATTTAAAAGTTTTACGTGGAATAATTTTTGATTAAATTTATATAAAATTGAAAAAAATGAAACGATTAATATTCTCTGCACTTGCGTTATTTATTATATCCTGCGCACCCATTTATGTAAATTACGATTATGATAAAACTGTAGACTTCTCAAAATATAAAACCTATAACTATTTTGGTGATATGAAAACAGGTTTAAGTGCATTAGACACTAAACGTTTTTTAGATGCTTTAGATTTAAAAATGAAAATCAAAGGTTTTAGTTTATCTAACAATCCAGATTTTTATATTGATATTAAAAGCAGCGAGTTTCAAGCTACACAACGCAATACAGTTGGAGTAGGAGTTGGAGGTGGTGGAGGTCATGTTGGAGGTGGTGTTTCAATTGGGATTCCAATAGGGCAATCGCAAGTAAATCGTGAAATTATTATCGATTTTGTAGACGAAAAAGGAATAGGACTTTTTTGGCAAGCCGTTAGCGAATCTAGTTTTAAACCAAATGCAACACCAGAAAAACGAGAAGTTCGTATAAATGCCATTTTAGAAAAAATATTAGTGGCTTATCCACCAAAACAATAATTAGTTTTTTACCAAACGTTTACTAGCAATAAGAATATTATTCAAGTAGAAATTGGTTAAATACATACCTGTACTTAAATCACTAATATCTAATTGTTGGTTTTGATAGTTAGAAAGTGTAGTTGTTTTTAAAAGCTTTCCATCTAAACTAATAACATCAACTTTTAAGTCTAAATCTTTAGTGCTTTCTAATTTTAAATTGACAACTGTATTAGCTGGATTAGGAAATAATGTAATACTTAAAGTGTTTTCTTCACTTGTAATATCATCAATACCTAATGCTGATTTAGTAATC
>CAZLXG010000044.1:0-19249 GCA_964563585.1 uncultured Flavobacteriaceae bacterium
AATACTTAGATAAAAAACGTTTCAATGTTTATTTATCGATTGTTAAACGAAGGTAGCTGAATTTTTTTACAAAGTCAAGTACTTAAAAATCAACAAAAAAGCCTCTTTGTTTAACAAAGAGGCTTTTTAAAATTACTTCTCGATATAATTTCGATTATTATCGAAATTACTCGAAGAGACAATAATTACATTTTATTATTTTTTCTATCAACATCCGCCATCATTCCTTTTGGGTCAATTTGTATAGAACTTACAGGTTTTGAGGTTTTAAAAGTATAAGTTGGATACGCCCAAGCCCAATCGTTAATAATTGTTGCTGAGGTTGGTTTTTCACCACGCATCATTTGCAACGGAATATAAAAACCTTCTGTTGTTCCGTCAGCATAAGTCACCGTTAAATCTAATGGCATTGGCATTAAACCAATACGCTCTAAAGTAGCGGTATTGCCTTCAATCGATTTAACAGCATAATCAATAGTATTTGTGGTTTGAGCAAAATCCATTAAATACCAATCGAGCTCTAAGCCAGAAACTTTTTCGGCAGAACGAATAATATCCATTGGTTTTGGATGCTTAAACGAAAAATCTTTAAAGTACTTTTTAATAGTTGCTTTCAAATTATTGTCTCCTATTACATAACCTAATTGTGCTAAAAACACTTCACCTTTGCTATATGCTGCAATGCCATAAGCCATGTTAGAATCGTATCTATCAGCATGCGTGGTTAATGGTTGTTCTTTTCCCGACTTAACAAGATAAAAATAACTCCTATACGCATTTGATGTTGGGTTTTCTTTTCCAGAATCCATTATTTCATTCATTGCATAATCACTAATATAGCTAGTAAAACCCTCGTCCATCCATTCGTGTTTAGCTTCGTTGGTTGCTAATAAAAACTGAAACCAAGTATGTGCCATTTCGTGGGCTGTAACACCAATTAGGCTTCCTAGTTTACGGTTACCAGTAATTAAAGTACACATAGCATATTCCATTCCGCCATCGCCACCTTGAATTACCGAGTATTGTTTGTAAGGATATTTACCAATATGTTTGCTATAATATTGCATTAACTCAACCGTTTTTGGTTGCATTTTTTTCCAGTTTTCTAACTTGTCTTTTTCTAAAGTGCTTTTGTAATAGAAATTAAGTAAAGGACCATTAGGCACTTGCATGGTATCATGAATATAATCTGGGTCTGCTACCCAAGTAAAATCGTGTACGTTAGGTGCTTTATAATGCAATGTTTTTTTGTTTCCGTTCGCATCAGTTTCACTTTGTAAATACCCCGTGCCACCAACAACATAGTTTTTATCGATAGTTAATTTTAAATCAAAATCGCCCCAAACACCATGAAATTCTCTAGCTATATATGGGTCTGCATGCCAACCTTCAAAATCATATTCTGCTAATTTAGGGTACCATTGTGTCATAGATAAAGCGACACCTTCTTTGTTGTCCCTTCCAGAACGACGAATTTGTTTAGGTACTTGTGCATTAAACACCATATCAAACGTTACTTTTTCTCCTGGTTGAATAGGTTTTGCTAAATCAACCTCTAAAACAGTTCCAACGGTTTCGTGCTTTAAAGCAACACCGTTTTGTTTTAAAGATGACACTTTTATATATCCAATCTCGTTAGGCTGAAGCTTGCTAATACGGTCTTTTACACGTCCATCTGGATCTGCAATAGAACGAGAGCGCACATCCATTTCACTTCCTGGCTGAAAGGCATTAAAATATAAATGATAATAAACTCTATTTAAAACATCTGGCGAATTATTAGTATACACGAGTGTTTGTTTTCCATCATATTGATGGGTATTTACATTCATGTTAATTTCCATTTTATAATCAACATGCTGTTGCCAATATTCAGTTTTCACTGTTTTTATTGTTGATGTTTTTTCTATTGAAACCCCTTCACTTTGTGTTTTACAAGATGTTAGAATTAAAGAGAAACCTAAGGTACATAAAAATAATTTTTTCATATTTAAAATTTATTTTGATAATTGTTGAGCCATAATTAAGGCGTTATATGCATTTACTATTTTTCCAGATTTTGTTAAATCTGAAAATGGTTTTATATTATTTGTATCGCCACCAACAATAACTTTAGTTTTTATTGGCAATCCAGAATCCATTAAAATTTTCTTTACTTGAGCAGCACTTAGTTTTGGGTAATAAGAACGAATTAATGCAGCAACACCAACAACCGCAGGAGCAGCCATACTTGTTCCGCCTTTAGTATCGTATTCATTTTCTGGAGTTGTTGAATATATTTTTGCTCCTGGAGCAAAAACATCTACATTAATTTTTCCGTAGTTTGAAAAACCAGCAACCATATTTGTTCCGTACTTTGGATCTAATGCTCCAACAGAAAGAAATGTGTTTGATACTTCTTGACCAACACCAACAGCATCATTAGGGTATACTTCTTTAGTATCTAAATTTATACCTTCATTTCCTGATGCATTAATAATTAACACGTCGTTTTGTCCTGCGTAAGCAATAGCTTCACGAACCCAATCGCTATGTGGCGAATAGTATTTACCAAAACTTGTGTTGATAATTGACGCGCCATTATCTATAGCGTATCTAATTGCTAACGCGATATCTTTATCATATTCATCACCATTAGGGACGGCGCGAATAGACATGATTTTTACATTATTTGCAACGCCATTTACGCCTTTTCCGTTGTTTCTTTCGGCGGCTATAATACCCGCTACGTGCGTGCCGTGGCTTTCGCTTTTCTTTGCGGGTTTCACATTGCCATTACCGTAAAACTTAGTACCCATATCATCAGGATTATCTCCTGTTACACGCCCTTTAAAGGTTTTATTTAAGTTAAAATTTAATCGGTCACTAATTTGTTCTAAACCTTCTTTTAATTCTTTTTGAAAATCGGCAACCGTTTCCATATCTAAACTATACACATATTTTGCTATTGATATAGATTGTTGAAGCGCTTGGTCTTCCGTTTCTATTGCATTTACATCGGCTTTAGTGTAGTCGGCTTTTTTTAAATGTTTTTTTAAGGCTTCATCAGCATTAGTTACTTGTTGTAATGTTTGCTCGTAATTTGTTTTATAACCTGTATACTTTTGGTATTCTTCAGTGTATTCTGTCTGTGCTTTTGCATAATCAGGATTGCTTGTGTCTCCGCTTGCAAGAATTCTAACAAACTCTAATTGTTCATCATAACCATCACCTAAAAAATTCCAACCATGAATATCATCAACGTAACCATTTTTATCATCGTCTTTTCCGTTGTTTTTAATCTCTTTTTTGTTCGTCCAAATCACACCATCTAAATCTTCGTGGTCAATATCAATACCAGAATCTATAACAGCTACAATAACTGTTTTTCCTCTTTTATTTTTGATGATTTCAGCGTAAGCTTTATCAACACTCATTCCTGGAATGGTGTCTTTAACCAAATCTAAGTGTCCCCAATTATGTTTTTCTTTTTCGGTTAAATCCGCAACTTTTAAAGGCGTATTATCAATATTTTCCACAGGTGTAGACAAAATATCTCCTGTACTACCACAGCTCGAAATGATTAACGCCACAAAAGTAGATAGTAATAATGATTTAATTGTTTTCATTTTTTCATTTTTTTTAATAGTAATTGGCATTAGTATAATTTTTAGGGCAATTATTTAAGAATTTTTTTTATGTAAATGTGTTAATTAAATATATCGTTGGTTGTGTAAATGTTTTTTAATCGTACGCCTTTTTCTGTTCGTTTAACGGTAATAATTTCGTTATGTGCATCGTGTTCTAAAAATAAATAATAGTTTTCATCTGCAGCGGTATTAAGAAATTTTTCTTTTTCGGGTAAAGACAAAAGTGGTCTTGTGTCGTAACCTGTTACATAAGGAATTGGTAAATGCCCAACGGTTGGCAATAAATCTGCCATGAAACAAATCGTTTTTCCTTTGTAATTTATCATCGGAATCATTTGTTTTTCGGTGTGTCCGTCAGCAAAAAAAACATCAAAACCAAGTTCAGAATTTTTAAGCGTATCTCCATTAGGAATGGATGTAAATTTAAGTTGACCACTTTCTTCCATAGGAAGAATGTTTTCCTTTAAAAAAGAGGCTTTTTCACGATTATTGGGTTCGGTTGCCCATTGCCAATGATTTTTATTACTCCAAAAATGTGCGTTTTTAAAAGCAGTTTCGTAACCTGTTTTGTCTTTATTCCATTGAATGCTTCCTCCGCAATGGTCAAAATGAAGATGTGTCATAAACACATCGGTAACATCATTGCGACTAAAACCAGCCGCTTTTAGCGAACCATCTAAAGTAAAATCACCCCATTGATGATAATACCCAAAAAATCTTGACGATTGTTTGTTGCCCATACCATTATCGATTAAAATTAAGCGATTACCCTCTTCAATAAGTAAACAACGTGCTGTAAGGTCAATCATGTTGTTAGCATCGGCAGGATTGGTTCTTTGCCATAATAATTTTGGCACAACACCAAACATAGCACCACCATCTAACTTAAAATTACCTGCGTTTATTGGATATAAATTCATAAGGCTATAAAATTAAGAAAATAGCAACAATAACGTAATATTCTTAGGAATTTATTATGATTCTAATTTAAAGCGAACGTTTTCTACGCTTTCTATAGTTCCCACTAAGGTTACAACGTCTCCAATACGTAATCGGGTAAACCCATGAGAAATAATAACTTGCCCTTTACGCATAACTGAAAGTACAATTACATCTGTTGGGAAACGTAAATCTCTTAATGTCATACCATGAATGTCTTCATTTCTTATTTCAACATCAATAGAATCTTGTGTTTTATCTAAGCCTAATAAGATAGAGGTTGCGTTTGGAGAGCGTACAAAATGATCAAGCAAACTAACCATTGCTAATGACGGATTTATAATTCGAACACCTAATTCTTCAAACTTTTCCAAAAATGTTTTTGAACCATTATAGCGTACAATTATATCTTTAGTGCCAATATGTTCGTAAATTAATTCAGAAATTTTATAGTTGTCGTTATCGGATAATAAACAGACAATAACATCTGCATTTTCAAGCGAAAGTTTTTCGAAAGAATTTAGAGAAATATCATTAACGGAAATTATTTCAAGGTCTGAATTACTTTTATCAAACTCTTCAGTCATTGAAATTATTTTCGGCACCCAATTATGTTGTTTTAATTCTGTAGCTAATGCAATAGATTGGTTTTCTAAGCCAAAAATAACAGCATCTTTTACACCATCATAATTTGGAGTTTTATGTTTTAAATGGCTTTCTCCAACAATATTAAGAGATAATTTAAAAAGAGGAGGACCAATAAGTTGATTGATAACTATTATAGCTACAATTATGGTTTGAAACTCATAACCCCATTCAGGAAATTCGGCAGCAATCAACGTGGTTAAACCTAAAGCAACTCCAGCTTGAGTTACGTAAGGCATCCAAGAAATAAATAAATATTTTTTATCATCTTTTGCCGCAACAACACCAAAAATTCCACCCAAAACCATGGTTAATAAACGAAGCCCAAAAAGCGCTAACGCAATCCAGAAAACTTCTACTAGTGTTTGTAATGACAATGAAGCTCCTGTAAGCGTAAAAAACACAATGTAAATTATTGGGCTAATTTCTTCAAGAAGTTCAATAAATTCAATTCTATTTTTATTATAATTTGTAATGTAAAAACTACCAATAATACAAATTAGTAAGGGTTCTAAAATAATTTCATGATGAAATATGGATTCGGTATTTGCTTTCACAAAAGCAGCAAATAAATATACACCAAAACCTAGCATTGTAATTATTACAGCTTTAACATTTTTGTTGATTTTAAATGATAAAGGAATTTGTAGAATCTTACCTAATAAAATCCCTAAAGCAAAAGATAATACCAATTCTACTACTAAAAATAGCAAAAAAGAAAACCCTAATGCTTCATTATTAATAATAGCTTTAGCAATAGAAAAACAAATAGCAAATAGAATAATTACTAACACATCTTTTACAACAGTAACTCCCATTGCTGTTTTTGTAAAAGGGCCATTGGCGCGCATTTCATTTATAACAGCAATAGCCGAAGAAGGCGAGCGCGCGACAAAAATAACACCAAATAACACTGCAATAATCAGCTTTACATTAGATGACAAATCTGCCATAAAAGGGATGTATGAAGCACCATAATAAATAACAACAGTACTTAACACAAAGGTTATTATCAACTGTCCAATCGTCATCCATTTAATACTACTAATTCTACTTCTAAGTTCTTTTAAGTATAATTCTGAACCAGCAGAAAACGCAATAATAGCCAATGCGATATCATTTAGAAAATTTAGTTTTGGAAGTGATTCCGAAGGAATAAATTTTAAAATTGAAGACCCAGCAATAATTCCAGTTATTATTAAACCTGTAATTAAAGGAAAATGTATTTTTTGAAAAACCTTAGAAATCTGAAACCCAGCAATTGCAACAATAGTGAAGCCAATTAAAAGTATAAGAAACTGAATATCCATTTATTTTATTAGGGTTAAAAAAGGTTTAAATATATAAAACCATATACGAAAGCACAAGACAAACTATAATAAAGAAAAACTTTTTGTATTATATTTAGCAATGAAAACAAGCAATAATTAGTAATTTTAGCTCAAAAGGAAACAATGTTAGAATTAGCAGGCATTATTATTTTAGGCATATTAGCACAATGGGTAGCGTGGAAATTTAAAATACCAGCTATTTTACCATTAATTCTTATTGGGCTTTTTGTAGGCCCAATAGCCGCTGAATTTTTATCGGAAGACGGCACAAAATGGATTGAACCTATTTGGAATGAAAAAGAAGGCTTGTTCCCAGGAGAAAGTCTGTTTTATTTTGTGTCACTATCTATTAGTATTATTTTGTTTGAAGGCGGATTAACATTAAAAATGAGTGAAATTAAAAATGTAGGACCCGTTATTACAAAACTAATTACGCTTGGGTCGTTAGTTACGTTTTTTGCTGCTGCTTTGGCTGTACACTATATATTTAATTTAAGTTGGGAAATATCGTTTTTATTCTCGGGCTTAATTATTGTTACAGGCCCAACTGTTATCACACCTATTTTAAGAAATATTCCATTAAAAAAAGACGTGTCTGCGGTTTTAAAATGGGAAGGCATTTTAATTGACCCTATTGGCGCTTTAGTTGCCGTATTAGTTTTTGAGTTTATTAGTGTTGAAGGTGGTGGCGAGTTTACTAAAACTGCCTTAATTGAATTTGGTAAAATTGTATTATTCGGAGCAACATTTGGATTTACGTTTGCGCATGCCCTTAATTTTATTATTAATAAAAAATGGGTGCCGCACTACTTGTTAAATGTATTTGCTTTAGCATCTGTATTGGGTGTTTTTGTGCTTTCAGATGGTTTTGCTCATGAATCGGGTTTGTTAGCAGTAGTGGTTATGGGAATGGTTTTAGGGAATTCTAATTCACCATACTTAAAGGAGTTACTCTATTTTAAAGAATCGTTAAGTGTGTTGCTAATATCTATATTATTTATTTTGCTTTCTGCGAATATTAATATGGAGGATTTATATCTCATTTATAATTGGAAAACAGCACTTTTATTTTCAATAGTTGTTTTTATAATTCGCCCCATAGGTGTGTTTTTAAGCACACATAAATCAAGTTTAAATTTAAATGAAAAACTATTTATTAGTTGGGTTGGTCCGCGTGGAATTGTTGCCGCTGGTATTGCCTCTTTATTTGGATTAAAACTAGCAAAAAGCAATGTAGTAGGCGCAGAATATATTACACCTTTGGTTTTTATGATAGTGCTTGGTACGGTTTTATTAAACGCTACCACAGCCCGATTTTTTGCCAAAATGGTAGGTGTATTTTTAAAAAAATCGGAAGGTATTTTAATTGTTGGCGCATCACAAGTGTCGCGTTTAATGGGTCTTTATTTAGAAAAAAACGGTAGGCATGTTGTGTTGATTGATAGCAACCAAACCAATATAAAAATAGCAACAGAACTGGGTCTTGAAGCTATTAATACAGATATTTATTCTGAAACGTTAATGGATAATATAGAACTTAATGATGTTGGATTTTTAATGGCATTAACAGGAAGTTCGGATATTAATAAATATGCCATAAATAAATTTAGCGAGCAATTTGGTGAAAATGGGTCGTTTAGATTAATTACCGTTGAAGAAATGCAAGACCCAACAAATAACCCCAAAGAAGGTTTGTTTTCGCACACAGATGATTTTATTCAACTTACAGAAGTCGCAAGAAAACATCCTAAAATTCATGAAATAGAGTTGAATGATAGAGCACACTACGAGAGTTTAATTCAAATAACCAATAACGATGAAGATATAATTCCTCTATTCATAAAAGATAATAAAGGTGTTTTAGAAATTATTTCGTCTTACAATAAGGCTATTGATAATATTGAAAAAGGTTTCCGGTTTGTTTATCTCGGGAAGCTTTTAAAAGTATAAGTTTCGAATTTTTAGCTCCTTTTTGCCATTTATAAATCCTTTGAGGATCTCTAAACCTAATTCATCTGCCAAGTCTTTAATGTTCTCTCGTATAACTTAAGTGAACCGTTTGCTCTTTAAATTTTGTGTTCCGAGTAAAGGTAGCAACTCTAGAATCTTTTAGTGATTTTATTAATAATAAAATTGAAGTTCTTAGAAGGAAATGTTATTAATCATTCAACTTCAAAACAGCCATAAACGCTTCTTGTGGGATTTCTACATTACCAACTTGACGCATACGTTTTTTACCTTTTTTCTGTTTTTCTAATAGTTTTCTTTTACGAGAAATATCACCACCATAACATTTTGCAGTTACATCTTTACGTAATGCTTTTATGGTTTCACGAGAAATAATTTTTGCTCCAATAGCAGCCTGAATAGGAATATCGAATTGCTGGCGAGGAATTAATTCTCTTAATTTCTCACACATTTTTTTACCAATATTCTGCGCATTATCCGCATGTATTAAAGCCGAAAGTGCATCAACAGGTTGTGCGTTTAACAAAATATCCAAACGTACAAGTTTTGAGGTTTTCATACCTATAGGAGAATAATCAAATGACGCATATCCTTTTGAAACAGTTTTTAATCTATCGTAAAAATCGAAAACAATTTCAGCTAAAGGCATTTCAAAAGTTAATTCAACACGCTCGGTAGTCAAATAGGTTTGATTTGTTATTATTCCTCGTTTTTCAATACAAAGCGACATAACATTGCCAACAAAATCGGATTTTGTAATAATTGTAGCTTTAATAAATGGTTCTTCAACTCTGTTTATTGTTGAAGGTTCTGGTAAATCCGATGGGTTGTTTACTATAAAAGGTGTGTCTGGATTTTTATTTGTGTAAGCAAAATACGAAACGTTGGGAACCGTAGTAATTACAGTCATATCAAATTCACGCTCTAAACGTTCTTGAATAATTTCCATGTGAAGCATACCTAAAAACCCACAACGAAAACCAAAACCAAGTGCTGCAGAGCTTTCTGGTTGAAAAACTAAAGAAGCATCATTTAACTGAAGCTTTTCCATAGAGTTTCTAAGCTCTTCATAATCTTCAGTGTCAACAGGATAAATACCTGCAAAAACCATTGGTTTTACATCTTCAAAACCCTCAACAATATTTGTGGTTGGATTTGCAAAGTCAGTAATTGTATCGCCGACCTTAACTTCTTTAGCGGTTTTAATACCAGTAATTAAATAACCAACATCACCAGCTTTAACGCTTTTCTTCGCGACTTGAGTAAGCTTTAATGTGCCTACTTCATCTGCAAAATATTCTTTATCGGTAGCGACAAATTTAATTTTTTGACCTTTTTTAATTTCACCGTCAAAAACTCTAAAATAAGTTTCGATACCTCTAAAAGTATTATAAACCGAATCGAAAATTAATGCTTGTAGTGGAGCATCTGGGTTACCTTTTGGGGCAGGAATATGTTCAATAATAGCCTTTAAAATATTATCAACACCAAATCCTGTTTTTCCACTGGCATGAATAACTTCTTCTGGGTCGCAACCTAATAAATCAACAATATCATCGGTTACTTCTTCTGGGTTTGCACTAGGTAAGTCTACTTTATTAAGAACTGGAATAATTTCCAAATCGTTTTCTAAAGCTAAATATAAATTAGAGATTGTTTGTGCCTGAATACTTTGTGCGGCATCAACAATAAGCAATGCGCCTTCGCAAGCAGCAATACTTCGCGAAACCTCGTAGCTAAAATCTACGTGACCAGGTGTGTCAATTAAATTTAAAATATAATCTTCACCTTTATAAGTATATTCCATTTGTATGGCGTGCGATTTTATGGTAATTCCGCGCTCGCGTTCCAAATCCATACTATCAAGAAGCTGATCCTGTTTTTCTCTTTCGGTAACAGTACCTGTATAATCCAATAAACGGTCTGCAAGTGTGCTTTTACCGTGATCTATATGTGCAATAATGCAAAAGTTTCTAATATTTTTCATAAAGGCGTTTCTCTGCTAAAAAGATTTTGCAAAGATAGTTTATTTATTGGCTATTAAACGAATACTAAAAAAGAACTAATCTTGCCATTCGGCTATAAAAAGATTAGTATCGCGTCCGCCACCATTATTTCTGTTAGATGAAAAAGCTAAATATTTTCCATCATTTGAAAATACTGGAAATGCATCAAAGGTTTCACCGTGTGTAACACGCTCTAGGTTTTTACCATCAATATCAATTAAGTATAAATTGAATGGAAATCCACGTTCTGCTTCAAAGTTTGAAGAAAACAGAATTTTTTCTCCAGAAGGATGAAAAAACGGACTCCAATTTGCATTTCCTAAATCGGTTAATTGTTGTAATTCGCTTCCGTCAGCATTACAAATATAAAGTTCCATGTCGGTTGGTTCTACTAGACCTTCAGCAAGTAATTCTTTATATTCTTTAATTTCTTGTTCGGTTTTTGGGCGTGAAGAACGAAAGATGATTTTTGTACCATCTGGCGAAAAGAAAGCACCACCATCGTAACCTAATTCATCTGTAATTTGTTTTACATCACTTCCGTCAATATTCATGGTGTACAGTTCTAAATCGCCACTTCTAGTTGAGGTAAATACAATTTTATCACCTTTTGGCGATACAGTTGGTTCTGCATCGTAGCCAACTTCATTGGTTAATTGACTAACAATATTACCTTCCAAATCGGCTACAAAAATGTCGAAAGTATCATAAACAGGCCAAATATATTTTCCATTTTTACGTAATGGTGTGTCAGGACATTTTTCATCAGCTAAATGGGTAGATGCATAAATAATATGTTTGTTATCTGGTAAAAAGTACGAGCAAGTTGTTCTACCCATTCCAGTACTTACCATTGGCGGCGCAATACTATCTGTAAATGTTTGATCTGCATTCATTAAAAACATTTGGTCGCAACTCACACCCCACTTGGTGTTGTTAGATTGAAACACAATCTGTTTATCATCAAAATTCCAATAAGCTTCGGCGTTATCGCCACCAAAAGTAACTTGACGCATAGATTTGAAATGTACCTCTTCAGGATAAATTAACGAGTCTTTTACAATTTCAGTTTGAGTTTCTTTTTCTGTTTCGGCTTTAGTTTGGTTTTTACAACTAAAAAGAGCGAAGATTAAAATGATAAAGTATATACGGTTCATTATATTATTAACTAAATTTGCGCTAAAATAAGATTAAAAACATGAAGAAAATATCGCTATTAGTTCTTTTTATATCGCTGTTAGGGTGTAAAAACGAGTATGTCCCTGAAAATAAAATTAAAGATGATGTTACTTTTTTAGCAGATGATAAATTAGAAGGTCGTCAAACAGGAAGTGATGGCGAAAAAGCAGCAGCAGATTATTTAGTAAGCCGTTTTGAAGCTTTGGGTCTTGAAACAAAAGGAACAGAAGGTTATTTTCAAGCGTTTACGTTTAAACCAAAAACCAATCCGCATCAAAAAGTAAAATATACAGTTAAAGAGGGTGATAGTACAATTACAGGAACTAATGTTGTTGGTTTTATAGATAATAATGCAGAAAACACTATTATAATTGGTGCGCATTACGATCATTTAGGTCATGGGGCAGAAGGTTCGTTATATAGAGGAGAAGATTCTGATGCTATTCACAATGGTGCAGATGATAACGCGAGTGGAGTAGCTGTGATGTTAAATTTAGCAAGCAAACTTAAGAACGAAAACAAAGGCAATAATTATTTATTCATTGCTTTTTCTGGTGAAGAAATGGGGTTATTGGGTTCTAACTATTTTGTAAAAAATGCAACTATCGATACAAAAACCGTGAACTATATGATTAACATGGATATGGTTGGCAGATTAAAAGAAGATAAATCTTTAGCTGTTTATGGCGTTGGAACATCTCCAATTTTAAAACAAACATTAACCGCACATAACGATAGCTTTAAATTAATTCAAAAAGAATCGGGTATTGGACCAAGCGATCATACGTCTTTTTACAATGCTGATATTCCTGTGTTGCACTTTTTTACTGGACAACATGAAGACTATCACAAACCAAGTGATGATTCAGAAAAATTGAATTATGAAGGTATGGAAACCATATCAAATTACATTTTTAATGTCATTACAGATTTAAATGATAATGGAAAACTTCCTTTTAGAAAAACCAAAAACGAAAGTGATGAAACGCCACGTTTTAAAGTTGGTTTAGGTGTTATCCCAGATTATTTATACGACGGGAAAGGTATGAGAATTGATGGTATAAGTGAAGATAAGCCGGCACAAAAAGCAGGTTTACAAAAAGGAGATATTGTTATTAAGTTAGGAGATAGTACAGTAACTGATATGATGAGCTACATGAAAGTTTTAGCAACTTTTGAAAAAGGAAACACCGCCAAAGTTGTGGTAGAAAGAAACGGAACAGAAGTAGAAGCTGAAATTCAGTTTTAGTTATTTTCAATGAAGAATCCTTATAGCTTATTGAACAAAATCCATCTGATTATTTCAGTTTTAATTGTTGTTCCTGTAGCTTTTATATATGGTTTTCAACCCGATTTTAAATTTGATATTCATCTAAATACAATCGACGAACATAATTTGTTTAAAGCAATTATGGGAATGTATTTAGGGTTTTCTGTCTTGTGGGTTTTAGGAATATTTAAAACAAGCTATTGGAAAATGGCAACGGTTACCAATATCATTTTTATGTTAGGAATGGGTTTTGGAAGAATAATTAGTGTTTTCTTAGATGGAATTCCAACCAATGATTATATTTTTGGAACGATTGCCGAATTACTTTTAGGTTTTTATGGTGTTTGGATTTTAAGAAAACTAAAATAAAAAATGGAGTTTAATTTTTAACCCATAGTCAAAGCTCCGCAAATACCAAGACTAATAATAAGATAAACAGCAGCAAGAATGAATAATATTTTTGCTGCTTTTTTATTTTTTTTAAGAATAGTTGCACCAATAAGAGCAAACAAAATGGCAGGACCAAACATGATAGCAAAAATGATAAGAACTAAACCATCTAAATTACCTACTTCAATTAATAATTTTTTCATTTTATATGTCGTTTCTAAGTTCTTCTAAGCGTGCTTTTTTATCATCTCTATAAAAAAGATTCATGGTTTCGAAAGGAATAATTTTATTGTTTTTATCCACAATATGCACACACGATTTTTTTATGGCTCTCACATCAAAATTATAGGCATCAATAAATTGCATGATAATAATCCGAAATAGATTATCGTAACCTAATTCTGGTGCATCAATATTTGGTAAACAACACATTATTGACTTTAAATTTTCTTCAGCAACTTTAACTGAATTCCCTGTACTAAATAACTCAATCATTTTTCCTTGAAGGCCTTCATCTTGCTCATAAATAATAGTGTTTTTACTACTATCAAGTAAATCACTTGGGTTTATATAACGTGTTAAAGGAAACACCTCATTTTCAATCTTAAGCGCATAACCCATAACTAAAGCATCAGGATTACAGGGTACAGGAAGTAAATCATCAGAATTAAAAATATCGGTTTGTTCCAAGATTTTTCGTCGCACTTCAGTTAATGTCATACGATCAGTTTCAGGATTAAAATTTTCTAATCGTCCCGCTATTTGTGTAGGTTGTAAAGTAACACCTCGAATACATTTTTGTTTTAAGGCATACTCAATTATTTTTCCAATTTCATGATCATTTAATCCTTTTTGAAGCGTTACAACTAAGGTTGTCGAGAGGTTGACTTTGTTGAGATTTTCTATGGCTTGTTCGCGAATATGATTTAAATCTGCACCTCGAAGTTCTTGCAAGACTTTATTATTAAACGAATCAAATTGCAAATAAATCTCAAAATCAGGAGTATAAGTTTTTAATCTTTCCGCGAAAGCGACATCTTTAGCAATTTTAATCCCATTAGTATTAAGCATTAAATGTCTAATAGGAAGCGATTTTGCATAATCCATAATTTCCCAAAACTGTGGATGTATTGTTGGCTCGCCACCAGAAATTTGAACCACATCAGGTTCTTTTTCGTTAGCGACAATCGTGTCTAACATGTCTTTAACCTCTTGAAGCGTGCGATGTCTACCGTAAGTTGGCGAAGAACCAGCATAACAGGTTGGGCACGTTAAATTACATCGATCTGTAACCTCAACAACAGTTAAGCAAGAATGTTGCTCATGATCAGGACATAAACCACAATCGTAAGGACAACCATAATCTGTTTTTGTGTTAAATCTATAAGGAGTTTCCGAAGGCTTATTATAGTTTCTAATGTTTTTATAATACTCAATATCATCAGCAATAAGCACTTTCGAATTGCCATGTTCACTACAGCGTTTTAACATATAAACATTATCGTTTTCAAACACGATTTTTGCATCAACACGTTTTAAACACTCAGGGCACAAGCTTAATGTAAAATCATAATATGTATATTTTCTAACAGGCATATTTTGTGCTTTTTAATAGTTGTTTTGGCGTTACCACAAGGGTCGGGCTATTCACTATATCTTTTTTTCGTACCTCAAAAAAGGATGCCGTTTCTATCCCTAACGCGCTTACCATTTTGGTTTTAGTTTAAAAATAGTAGTTCTGTAATACAGCAAACAAATTAGGCATAAAATTTGAATTGTGCTTAATCCAAAAGTATAAAATACATTAGGTTTTAAAAATTCTATAAAAAAACGAAATGTAAAATAGCTTATCATAAAATATTGAAACAATATTCCGTTTTTTAAAACGCTATTATTTTGGATTTGTTTTAAACTGAAAAACAGAAGTATTAGAAAAACTAATTCATATAATGACGTTGGATGACGCAGTAAACCATCACCTAAATCCATTCCTAGAAATAAAGACGTTTCGTTTCCGTAGGTAAACTCATTTATTCCCGATAAGAAACAACCAATACGACCAATAAAGATTCCAAGAATAATAGGAAACACAAATAAATCGCCAGACGAATTAGTTTCACCAACTATTTTTTTAGCAAATTCAACACCAAGTAAACCGCCAAATAAACCACCCATAATGGTTTTTGTATTCAATATTTGAATAATGTTTTCTTGGGAGAATTCAGCCAAAGGATTTTCTAAAAAGCCAATTAATCGCGAACCTATTAAAGCACCAATCGCTGCTCCTAAAATAATGGATAAGCGATTGTTAGACGAAATAATATCTGTGCTTTTTTTACGTAAAAACACGTAATATCTAAACGCAATAAAAAAAGCTAGATATTCTAAAATTAGATGAATGTTTATATGGTAACCAAATACAATTGGTTCAAAAGGAATGTTCAAAAAGCAATATTTTAAGTTTAAAAATACAACAATAATAGTGCGAATAATTAATTTGACTAAAAAGATGTAATTTTGTTCAAAAATCGAACTTTTGGTAAAAATAGATAACATAGAACTTCCAGATTTCCCATTACTTTTAGCGCCAATGGAAGATGTTAGCGATCCGCCTTTTCGTGCGTTATGCAAAGAGCAAGGCGCAGATGTAGTATATACCGAATTTATTTCTAGCGAAGGTTTAATTCGTGATGCTGTTAAAAGCACTATGAAACTTGATATTTACGAAAAAGAACGTCCTGTTGGAATTCAAATATTCGGAGCCAATTTAGACAGTATGTTGCAAACCGTAGATATTGTTGAAAAATCTAATCCAGATATTATAGATATTAATTTTGGATGTCCTGTTAAAAAAGTAGTGAGTAAAGGCGCAGGCGCAGGAATTTTAAAGGATATTGATTTAATGGTATCGTTAACCGAAGCCATGGTAAAACGAACACATTTACCAATTACAGTAAAAACCCGATTAGGTTGGGATGATAATTCTATAAAAATTATTGAGGTTGCCGAAAGGTTGCAAGATGTTGGCTGTAAAGCAATTTCAATTCATGGGCGTACGCGTGAACAAATGTATAAAGGCGATGCAAATTGGGCGCCGATTGCAGAAGTAAAAAATAACTCAAGAATGCATATTCCTGTGTTTGGAAATGGCGATGTAGATTCGCCAGAAAAAGCCATGGAAATGCGTGATGTTTACGGTTTAGATGGCTGTATGATTGGTCGTGCAACTATTGGAAACCCTTGGTTTTTTAAACAGGTGAAACATTTTTTTGAAACAGGCAAACATTTGGCTCCAATCTCAATGGGGGAACGGGTTAATGCTGCTCGCAGACATTTACAAATGGCAATCGATTGGAAAGGTGAAATTCTTGGTGTTTTTGAAACGCGAAGACATTATACTAATTATTTTAAAGGCATTCCGCATTTTAAAGAATACCGAATGAAAATGGTAACAAGTGATGCCTCAGTAGATGTGTTTGCTGTTTTTGATGAGGTTCTTGAAAAGTTTTCAGACTACCAATTTACCGAATAATTTATTTTTGATAAGTACGTAAAAGTTAATTGTTACTATGGCAATTCGCCTAAATTAATTAGCTTCAATAAGTGTTTTTGTAATTCTTCTGCTTGCAATTTTTGATGCTAAAACACCCAAAATAGATATAGTAAAAAAGACGATAAAGAAGTTTTTAAATTTTATTGGCGTTGGGTAAGGTAGTGACGGTGTGAGCATTACTAGCGAAAATTGGGTTTGTAGCGACACGATAATTACACCTATTAATAAACCTAGTATTGTGCCTAAAAGTGTTATTAAACTGCCTTGGTAAAAGAAGATTTTCCGAAGATTTTTAATAGTTACTCCAACACTAAAAAGAGAATTTAGGTTTTCTTTTTTCTCTAAAATCATCATTATTATTGAGCCAATTACATTAAAAATCAGCAACATTGATACTAGTGTGATTAGGAGGTATACAAAAAGATTTTCGGCATTTAGCATTTTATACAACGCGTCGTTAAGCTGCATTCGGTTTTTTAAAATGATTTTATCACCCAAAACATCTTTAATTTTTTGTCTTGCTACAGCTTGGTCTATACCTTCTTTTAATCTAAATTCTATAGATGATATTTGGTTGGGTTTGTAGTTTAAAAGCTGTTGCGCTAAATTTATTGACGCATAAATATATTTGTCGTTTAGGGTTTCGTTTATATCGAAAATGCCAACATTTATAGCATTTACCGTATTGAAAGCGCTTTTTGTTGAGCTTATAATTCCTTTTCCAGGTTTTGGAACATATAAATTAACAGTCTTTGCATAATCTAAAACACCAAACGAAAGATTGCGAGAAATACCCCAACCAACCACTATTTGATTAGATTTTTGGTCTAACCAACCGCCTTGAACAATAACAGAATCGATAGTATTTACAAATTGAAAATGCTCGTCTACACCTTTAATATATGCGTGTAGATAGGTTTTGTCTTCTGAAGCGATAAATACACGTTCTTCAATTACTTTTGAGTATAAAGCAATTTCTTCTATATTATTTAGCTTAGAAACTTCATCTTCTGTTAGAAGAAAAGATTTTCCAATAGCGGTTTCTGCTTTTAAAGCGGGATCTACAATAGTTGAGAATTGTAGTGTAAAATCTTTTAAGCCGGCAAAACCAGAAAGCACCACAAATAGCGATGCGGCCCCTAAAACAACACCTATTAAAGCTATTATTGTTATAAAATTAATAGCATTATTACCGCTTTTTGAGCGTAAATAACGTTTTGCTATATAAAAGGGGAAATTCATGCTTTAAATATAAAAAGAAAATTCAGGTTTAATTTAAAGCACACAGTCTAAGTTTTTTTAAACCAATTACGATTTTTTGCGTTTACTTAAGACGCTAGGGTCTTTAATAGGGTTCTCTTCGCCTTTTAAAGATTTTTCAATTTGGTCTATATATTCTAAAGAATCATCAATAAAAAACTCTAATCTAGGCATACGTCTTAGTTGATGTCTGGTACGTTGCGCTAATTCATGCTTAATTAATGGTGCATTAGATTTTATTCCTTCAATAAGCTCTTTAGCCTTCTCGTTAGGAAAAACACTTAAATAAACCTTTGCTACCGAAAGGTCTACCGTTACTTTTACTTTTGATACCGATATTAAAACACCACGCATACCGCCTTGTGTGGCAGCTTTTTGTAATATATCAACAATATCGTGTTGTAATACCGATCCTATTTTTTTTTGTCTTTGACTTTCTTCTTCCAATTAATTCATTTTAAATTTATAAAAGTCTGGTATAGACTTTCATGCTGCAAAAATAACGGATATTTAAAGATTATCTTACTTTTTGATTTACAAAATTCGTACCTTTCTATTAAATGTATAAAAAATGTATAAAATTGAGCATATAGGAATAGCGGTTAAAGACCTAGATTTTTCTAACGAATTGTTTACTAAGCTATTTGGAGAACCTAGCTATAAAACGGAAGCTGTAGAAAGTGAGGGTGTTAAAACATCATTTTTTAAAATAGGGGAAAACAAGATAGAATTATTAGAAGCCACAAACGAAAATAGTCCTATTGCTAAGTTTATAGAAAAGAGAGGCGAAGGCATACACCATATAGCTTTTGATGTTACAGATATTAAAGCTGAAATTAAAAGGTTAGAGAAAGAAGGTTTTATTGTTTTAAACAAAAAACCTAAAAAGGGTGCTGATAATAAACTTGTTGCCTTTTTGCACCCAAAAAGTACAAATGGTGTGCTTGTAGAGCTTTGTCAAGAAATTAGTTTAAACGGGTAAATTTCTTGTGGAGTTTTAAAATTAATATTAGATTTGCAGCCAATTTTGGTCCCATAGCTCAGTTGGTTAGAGCACCTGACTCATAATCAGGTGGTCC